>NZ_JAGIKX010000022.1:0-49980 GCF_017874635.1 Virgibacillus alimentarius | reverse complement strand
GGACACCCTTGCTTTTGGCTATGTGCTTACCGCTACATGGTTGCACTCGGGACTTTCACCCGTTAGAGTTCGCCCATGCTGGGCGAACTAAAAAACACCCTCCACGAAGAAGGGTGTTTATCATTATCCATGATTAAAAAACCATCATCGTAGAGTTTTAGCACTATATGGCTTGAATGAATGATATTCTTCATTCGGCTACATTAGAAACCACCTTAAGTCGATAGTTTCTGCTGACCCATTGGTGTCTCTCGACGTTTCTGGGCAGTAGCTTACCTCCATATAGGAGCCTCACCTAACGAGGGGTGATTTTAAGTTTTATCTATCTAACACGTAACTATTATAACAACACTTAGCTAATTGTCAAATACATCCATTCATGTTTGAAAAAAGCTAAATACTTATAAAATCAACATTCTATATATATACTATGCATAACGGAATAACATTTAAGGTGATGATAACATTGAAAATCGATATTATTGGTGATGTACACGGGTGCTACGAGGAATTATGCGAACTCCTTACTAAACTTGGCTATAAAAAACAGCAAAATACCTTCTTTCATCCCGAAGGAAGAAGGGCAGTGTTTGTAGGAGATATTACAGATCGTGGTCCAGCGTCGATCTCTGTTATTCAATTAGTATACAATATGGTTGTCGTTCATAAGGAGGCACAATACGTTCCGGGCAATCATTGCAATAAATTATATCGTTATTTTTTAGGAAATAACGTACAAGAAAAACATGGATTAGAAACAACTGTAGCGGAGTATAAAGCTTTAGGTCAAAAAGAACAGGAAAAAATTCGCAAACAGTTTATGTTTTTATATAAACATGCGCCACTATACTTGCAGATTCCAGAATTGCAAGTTGTTATTGCACATGCTGGAATCAAAACATCTTTGATTGGACGCACAGACAAAAAGGTTAAGTCTTTTGTTTTGTACGGGGATACTACCGGAAAGTTTCATCCGGATGGTCGCCCAATCCGCAGAGACTGGGCGAAATACTATCAAGGAGATCAATGGATTGTCTATGGCCACACACCTGTAAATGAACCGAGAAAAATAAATAAAACAATAAATATCGACACAGGATGTGTATTCGGGAATCGATTAACAGCTTTTTCTTTACCGGAAGAAAAAACAACTTCTATACCATCAAAACAGCCTTTTATAGAGGAAAAATTTCATCGTTTTGATGACTGATCCGATTCCATTAACCTTCCGATATCCTCTGGAACGGCCGATTGAAAAACCATTCTTTCATTTGTGGACGGATGGACAAAGCTCAGCTCAAAGCAGTGCAGTGCCTGCCGCTTCATTTTTTCAATGGAACCACCATATAGGTCATCGCCTGCAAGTGGGTGTCCAATGGAAGAGAAATGAACACGAATTTGATGGGTTCGGCCAGTTTCAAGTTTAATATCAACGAGGGAAAAATGAGAGGTCTCCTTTAAGACTTTGTATTTGGTAATAGCGCGCTTTCCTATTGAAGTGACAGTTCGTTCAATAATGGATCCTTCTTTCCTGCCAACTGGCCTGTTGATGATACCTTCCTTTTTCTTGAGATGTCCTTGTATGACAGCCTTATATCTGCGCCCCACTTCTCCTGCTCTTTGAGAAACCGCAAGCAAGGAATGGCTATACCGATGTTTTGCAATGAGCAGTAAACCTGATGTATCCCGATCAAGTCTTGTTACTATATGTACTGTATATGGAATCTTATTTTCTGCATAATAAGCCAACAATCCATTCGCTACTGTGCCTGTTGGATGTTGAAACGAGGGGATTGTTGCCATCCCCTGCTCTTTATTAATAATAATAATATCTTCATCTTCATAAACAATCGAAAGCGGGATTTTCTCCGGCTTCATATACGCTCCTACTTCCTCTTTCGGAAACTTGATCGTAAGTATATCCCCGGCAGATAAGCAATAGCGGACAGTTTGCGGGATTCCATTAACAGTAATTCCCTTATTTGTCTTTACTGCTATTATTAATCTTCTTGAAAATGCCAGTACATGTTGTAGGTAATCACGAAGCAGCATCCCATCATGTTCCTGTTCAATTTCCCATCTCATTTTCATGCCCCTCTTACTTACTCTATTCTTCAGCTACAAATGAATCCCTCACCCTATTCCAGAAAGGAAATGGACGGAATCTGGCAAAGCGAATCCTTTCTTTAGCAACCCGGCACTGGATTGATTTTACGTTCGTATAAGTTTCTGTAAAATGATCAATTGCGATTAAAAAGCTGCTGTCCACCATAGGTTTTAATAAACAAGTATGGTGCTTAGGTAAAATTAATGGGGAACCGATTGTACGAAAAACTCGGTTGTTAATGGACGCCATTTCGGTTAATTGAATCGCATCTACGGCAGGGTGTAGAATTGCTCCGCCCAATGCTTTATTATATGCTGTACTTCCAGATGGGGTTGATATACATAATCCATCTCCGCGAAATGTTTCAAAGTGTTCTCCTTTAATTTGAACATCAAAAACAACCGAACCTTCTGCTGTTTTAATCGTTGATTCGTTCAAGGCAAGAAATCGGTCTTCTTTGCCTCCAGTATGTGATCGAATTATGACTTCTAAAAGCGGGTACTCAACAATTTGAAATGGCGTCTTTGCAATTTCAATAATTAATTTTTCAACTTCTTCTGGTACCCAATCTGCATAAAATCCTAAGTGTCCAGTATGTACCCCAATAAAGGCGGTTGACTTTAAACGATATACATAGCGATGAAATGCTTCTAGGAATGTTCCATCTCCACCCACAGAAATAACAAGGTCCGGCTCTTTTTCATCATAGATTAGATCAAAATCTGTTAAATACTGTTTAACCGTTAATTTAATCTTATTGGAACGTTCATCGCCTCTTGAAACAACTGTAAACTTCATCCTGTCAGCCCCTTTATCATGATTTGGTTCATTTATTTCTACATTCGATGGAATATCCGTTGTGCTTCTTGTATTTCATGTTTTATGATCGACATTTCCTCATCTAACTTAAATGCCGCTTCTGCAGCCCGCTGTAATCTCGATTTAATATTAGGTGGTATACTTCCTTCATATTTATAATTTAATGAATGCTCATTGGTGGCCCAAAAATTCATCGCAAGTGTTCTAATTTGTATTTCCGCCATCACGATTTTCACACCATGAATTGTTTCCACTGGATATTCGATAATCATATGAAAGGAGCGATAACCGCTTGTTTTTTTATGTGAAATATAATCTTTTTCCGCAATGATAATAAAATCTTCCCGTGCGCGCAGCATTTTAACAATCGTATATATATCGTCGACAAACTGGCATACTACCCTAACGCCAGCAATATCCTGAATATCCTGTTCAATTCTCTCAAGTGGAACTTGTCTTTTTTCTGCCTTTTCGATAATACTTTGAATGGGCTTCACCCTACCTGTAATAAATTCAATAGGAGAATGTTTCGATTCATATTCAAATTGAGCCCGCATTCCTTTAAGCTTTACTTTTAGTTCTTCAACAACCTGTGAATAAGGTGCTAGTATTGCTTCCCAATTCATTAGCTGACACCACCTATTTTCATGTTAGATAACAACCTAATTTCATTTTACCACAACATTGCACAATCATTAATCATTGCATATTTAAGAGAATTTCGGGATAATTAGCATAAACTTTCCTCGGAGGTATTATTCAGGTGACACAAGAAATAGAGATTGAATATAAAAATTTATTAACAAAACAGGAATTTAATAATCTATTGGATCATTTACCATTTCCAGCAGACGCTCAAAAACAGACAAACTATTATTTTGAGACAAAGGACTTTTCCTTAAAGGAAAACGGATGTGCATTGAGAATTAGAGAAAAGGAGGATACCTATCATTTAACATTAAAAGAACCACATCCGAATGGTTTACTTGAAACACATGATATTTTAACAAAACAGGAAGCAATGAACTGGATTAAGGGAAAAAATAGAGTAATAAAAAATGCCGCTAAATCATTAAAACAATTGCAAATCTCGCCAGAGTCCCTTATTTATTATGGAAGTTTAATAACAGAGCGCAGGGAATTGAAATATAGAGAAGTTTTATTAGTACTGGATTATAGCATATTTAACGGGAAATCAGATTATGAATTGGAACTGGAAGCACCAAATGAAGAAATAGGTTTAAAAACATTTGAGAGACTTTTAACCCAGTTCCAGATTCCAAATCGAACAACTCCAAATAAAATTCAGCGCTTTTTTTCTTCATTATGAAGCAAGCATATTTGACTACCAATCAATACCCGTCAATCAGATAAGTTGCGACGCGCTAATTCGGTTGCTACAATATATACACATAAATAAGAAAGACAAACGTAAATTTTTAATAGGAGAAGATTTGGGATGACACAACAATTCGGAACAATCTACGAAGCAATTGGCGGCTTTGACACAATTGATCGCCTTGTAACAAACTTTTATCGCCGAGTAGGAAAACACCCTGCTTTAACACCCATTTTTCCAGAAGATTTAACAGAAACAGCTCGTAAACAACGATTGTTTTTAACACAGTTTTTCGGCGGTCCAAAATTATATACAGAAGAGCGCGGTCATCCTATGATGAGAAGAAGACATTTGCCGTTTCCAATAACACCGCAGCGAAGAGATGCATGGCTTGAATGTATGAAAGCTGCATTAGAAGAATCCGAAATTGAGGATCCATATCGTACAGCTATATTTGAAAAATTAACCATGACTGCAAATCATATGATGAATACACCTTCATAAATGTCCAAAATGCCCTCAGCCGCATATACTGGGCATTTTTTAAACAATTGATAATAATAGAAAGGAGAATCGATGTGAGTTTGAATCAATATGAACTGAAAGGTTCAAATCATCCAAACACATCGTCTAAATATAGCTTTTCTGATTTTGTGCAAAAGCCAATTGAAATTTACGTTTTCGTTGATCCACTTTGCCCAGAATGTTGGTCGATAGAGCCTTATTTAAAAAAACTTTCTATTGAATATGGACGTTTTTTTACGATACGCCCGATTATCACAGGGCATCTTAGCACGTTAAACACTGATAAATTTGAAAAACCTCAAAAATTAAAAGATATTTGGGAAAAAACCGCAAAACGAACAGGTATGAGTTGTGACGGAGATTTATGGATAGAAAATCCAGTATCCTATCCTTGGGTTGCATCGCTAGCGATAAAAGCTGCTGAACTCCAAGGCAAAAAAGCCGGAAGAATATTCTTGCGAAAAATGCAGGAAAGCCTATTCTTAGGCAAGCAAAATATCTCTAATGAAGATGTACTTATCCATTGTGCAAAAGAATCCAATCTTGATATTTCAGAGTTTAAAAGAGATCTGTATTCGACTTCCTCTAAAAAAGCACTTCAATGTGATTTAAAACTGACAAAAGAAATGGATGTCGATTATATCCCTTCACTTGTATTCTTTAATCAGCTTGTTGAAGAACAGGGAATTAAAATTTCTGGTCTGTACCCTTATCATATTTATGTATTAGTTTTAAAAGAAATACTTCAAAAAAATCCAATCCCCTCTGAAAAACCTCCTCTTGAAAATTTTCTAGCATTTTATGAGGTTGTGGGGAATAAAGAAATTTCAGTTGTATATGACTGGAGCATTGCTAAAACGGATCGTGAAATGAAAAAATTACAGCTCAAACAGAAAGTGAAAAAAATTCCGGTTAAATATGGTGCTTTTTGGAAATATATGAAGAACTAGAAAAAGGTTGTCTCGTACAAGCATCCACTTGCCAAGACAACCTTTTCTTGTATATTTCGCCAAAAAACAAAGGATATACAGGGCAACGTATATCCTTTGTCTTTCCTCTGCTTTGTATATCATTACAAAGGGGGGATGGGAGAAAGTTTCATGATTAAACAAAAAGGGGTTTTTATTTATTTATCTTACATTAATACTATAACAATAGATGATTTCCTACGCAATAAGTGTGTGCACATATTCACAAAAATGTCACTTCTACTTCAAGGTTCTCAAACATACAATAGTTGTACCATATATCATATAATCGAGGTGAATCCAATGCGTGATATCCTTCCTTTTATATTTTTGGTGATATCCATTCTCGCATTTTTCTTGAACCTTCTTGCGTTAATGAAGCTTATCCCGCTTTTTATAACGTTGCCATTATTATTTTTATCCATTTATCTAACGATTTTCTCATTTACACATAAACGAGTTTATCGCGGAATGAGATAAAAAGGCCAGACGAAGCGTCTGGTCTTTTCTTATTTTAGCAATAATTTTTCCATTTCATTTAGTTTTTCTTCAAACACTCCTAATGCATCAAGAATTGGCTGTTTCGATGTCATATCCACGCCAGCCTTTTTTAATACTTCAATCGGGTAGTCACTGCTTCCAGCTTTTAGGAAGTTTTCAATGTATCTTCCCACAGCAGCATCCCCTTCTTCTAGAATTTGACTGGCAAGTGAAGTAGCTGCAGAATAGCCTGTCGCATATTGATACACATAATAATTCATATAAAAATGAGGAATTCTTGCCCATTCCAGGCCAATCTCTTCATCAGAAACGACGTCTTCTCCAAAGTATTTTTTATTTAAATTATAATAAATATCTGTTAATTTTTCAGCAGTTAACGCTTCACCTTCTTGCATGCGTTTATGAATGTCATGTTCAAATTCAGCAAACATCGTTTGACGAAATACAGTGCCCCGGAAACCTTCCAAAAAGTGATTCAATAAATATAGTCTTTGCTTCTCATCATCCAAATTTTTAAGTAAATAATCGTTAAGTAAAGCTTCATTACATGTCGAAGCTACCTCTGCAACAAAAATGGAATAATTACCATAGCGGAAAGGCTGATTTTTCCGTGTATAATAACTATGGACAGAATGCCCAAGCTCATGGGCCAACGTAAACATATCATTTACATTATCTTGCCAGTTCAATAAAATGTAAGGTTGGGTTCCATATGCACCAGATGAATATGCTCCACTTCTTTTTCCTTTGTTTTCCTCAACATCAATCCAGCGATTGTTATATCCTTCTTTCACAATATTTACATATTCCTCACCAAGTGGTGCTAAACCTTCTAATACATATTGTTTTGCTTTATCGTACGTTATCTCCATATCTACATCATCCACAAGTGGTGTATACATATCGTACATATGCAATTCATCTAGGTTTAGCACTTTTTTACGTAACGCTGCGTAACGATGGAGCAATGGTAGCTTTTCATTTACTGCTTCAACTAAATTGTCATAAACCTCTTCAGGTATATTGTTACTATCCAATGCCGCCTTTCTTGCTGATTCATATTTGCGGATCTTCGCATAAAAGTTATCTTTCTTTACATTACCTATTAGTGTTGAGGCAAACGTATTTTTAAAATTTCCATACGTATTATACATTGCCTTAAAGGCTGCTTCCCGTACACTTCGATCTTTAGACTCCAAAAATCCGATGTATCTTCCATGTGTAAGTTCAACATCTTCACCTTTATCATTTTTAATAACTGGAAAAGTCAAATCTGCATTATTCAGCAGGCCGAATGTGTTGGATGCATTTCCTAACGGATCAGACGCTTCTGCCAGCAATACTTCTTCTTTTTGGCTGAGGACATGCGGGCGTTGCCTGGTTATTTCGTCTAACGTTTTACGATATAGCTGTAACTCTTTATTTTCCTCAAGATAATGACGGAGTTTATCCTCATCTATTTGTAATATCTCCGGTACAATAAAGCTCATGGAGCTTGAAGCTAACGTCAGGATATTCTCTGCTTTTGTATTCATCTCCTGATAAAAGGAATTTCCTGTATCTTGATCACTGCGCATATGTGCATATGTAAACAGTTTCCCGAGACGTTCCGATATTTCATCCTGATACTTTAGCAGTTCATACAATTTTTGTGATGATTCGCCAAGTTTTCCTTCAAACTCAGAAATTTTTGGAATATCTGTTTGCAGTTTTTTAAATTCTTCTTCCCATAATTCATCTGTTGCGAAAATGGCTTCTAAATTCCATGTCAATTCTTCAGGTATTTCATTGCGTTTAGGGATTTCTTTCGTCAATTTAGTCACACAATTTCCTCCTTTTAATCTCTTTAAATTAGTTATTCTTTATTTATAAAAAAATTCCTTTATAAATAAGGGTCTTTTAAATAATGGCTTTAAAAAATCCTTATTTATTTAGTATATCGAATTTCCCCTAAATCATGCTCCTAATCTGCTTTAAATAGGTAAATTCTGTAAGTATTTGATTAAGGCTTCATCACCTTGTATCGCCTTTTCTATATTTTTATAAAATAAAATTGGTTTTATTTTTTGAAAAACATTGGAAGATTGTTGCTTGATTATATTTAATTTCTTTAAAAGTTGGAGATATTGATATACCGGGCAATCTGTACTATGAATAAGGGGAAAATGGTGTGTGTGATAAAAATGATTCTTTATGATATTTTTGCAGGAATGGATCGAAAAGTGACCATGAAGCGGAATTGGATGAAGCAGATCAATAATTAAACGGCTTTGCCAATTCCACAGAGGGGTTTTCATTCTGTACTGCGCGGCAACGGGAAGATGGATGATGGAAGGAAGACATTCAACCATTGTACGTTTTAAATAAAGCCATTGATGCCATTTTAATTCTTCCCCATATAAATGCCTTTTTGGCCGTAGACGAAAATCTCTCTTCTCCTTTCCCCATAATTGATATAAATGAAAAGGCAAAAAAGTATGCTGATGAAATAAATCAGTGAATTTGCATGTTTTCAAAGAAAAAATAGAACATTTGCTAATAACTTGGCTCATTTTTGAAAAATACATATCTTGAATAATTGCAAATTGATGCTTATCTGGGCAAAAATAAAATAAAGTGGGTGGATAAAAAGAAGTAAACATGTGGATAAATTGAAGAGTAAACTGATCTACTTTAAAGTGATCTTTTGTCTGCCGTTTAAAGCGACCCGCTCCTAGAATCCATATTGGAGTAATCCCAAGTGTCTTATACCCTTCATTACGTTGGATCACTTGCGAAATTGGTATTCTTGCACATTGATACTCAATTGCTATTTTCTTATCATTTATGCGAAGTAATAAATCGGGGCGTTGATGGATCTCGGGTACGTACGCTTCTAATTCAACTTGCAGTTGTTGTTTCTTTAACCATCGATAAAGTAATAACTTTCCTTTTTCGTGATAAGGGCCTTCCCCACCTTCAGAAGACGGACAATATTGTGCGCTTTTATGCGCAAAATGCGGTATTATTTTGGAACCAGCCTTGATTATGACTTCTTCTCTGCAGGAGGGACAGTAAAACAAATGTCCTTCTCTTTCGCGTTCTATTTCTTTACGTGTTAATTTGACAAGCGTAATAAGCTTTCCCTCACTTGATTCAGCTTGCAACATAGAAGCAAATCACCTCCTTGCATACAATATTCGACATAAATTACCATTCCCCTGCAAAAAGGCAAAAAAAAAACGCCTTCCTTCAATAGGCGCTTAAAGCTGTGCTGGAAAATGGGCTTTAACTTGTGAAAAAGTATTGTTATGGAATATTTTCTTCCCATATTCCTCCAGGAAGTGAATGGTTACATCTGAATCATTAGCGAATTCAAAGATTTGACTGATTAAATCTTCTTGACGATTGTCATCAAACAGCTGCTCTGAGAATTCGATATATAAATAATACTTATCATCATAATAGTACAGTATTTCTTTATTATCTTCATTTAGTTCTGGGAAATAGTGACTTAATTGAATAACATCTTCAAAGTCTTCGAAGTATGCGATAAGCCATAGTTTGTCATCATCATCTGATCCTTCGTCCGCCTGTTTTTCATTTTTACCAAATTTATTCTCTAACATATTCTCAATCTTTTCATCAACAGGCACATCGATCGATTCCCCATTTTCAATTGGAATTTCAAGTTCTTCCCCATTTTTAGAAATTTGGGCTTTTGTAACAATAATTTCTAATCCCTTTTCTAGCGCTTGAACCTGAATCCACAGTGGTCCCTCAACAGTAAAGTCTTCTTTATAATTTACTTCATCCATCATTTGCCAAAATAACTGTTCACTGCGTTCCCGATTATACCAGATTTCTTCACGCTCAAATCCTCGATCTTCAATATCTATATATGAAATGTAAAACTTGACTGTATTCTCATTAATCCGCTCAATTTCCATACTAACCTCTCCCTTCTGTTAGAAAAACTCGGCTTATCGTCAAATACCTGTGGCGAAAGTCTGTGTCTTTCCTTTCCTTTACTTTCTAAAGTAAGTAGTAGGTGGGAGACGAGTTCACCTCTTATTATAAACTTTTGTTGTATTTATTAGCTTTATTTATTAATACCCTTTATGCTTTTTCTTTAACCATTCTATACTTTTATTTCTATACTCTCATTGTATGATATCCTGTGTCATTTTGAAAATTAAAATGCCTATAAAAATATATTTATTTTCTCGAGTATAGCAAAAACGCAGATCACATAAAAGAGAATCTGCGTTTTTTATAACGGTATTCTATTACCTGAATAACTAGTTAACCATTCGTTGAGCCTCACGTAATTGAAATGTCCGTACTGTTCTTGGCAAGAATCTGCGAATTTCATCTTCATTGTATCCAACTTGCAGACGTTTTTCATCAAGAATAATTGGTCTGCGCAATAAACCTGGATTTTCTTGTATTAGATGGAAGAGATCCTTTAAAGGTAATTGATCGATATTAACATCGAGTTTTTGAAAAACCTTTGAGCGGGTTGAGATAATCTCATCGGTACCATCTTCCGTCATACGTAATATTTCTTTGATTTCATCCAGTGATAATGGCTCGGAAAATATATTACGTTCTTTAAATGATATATCATGTTCTTCTAACCATGCTTTTGCTTTTCTGCAAGATGTGCAACTTGGTGAGGTATAAAGTGTTACCATGTGTTACTTCACTCCTCATTTTTAATATATCTATCGTCATTTTATAGACATTAAATAACTTATTAGATTAAAATAAGTATTAAATAACCCTATATGTAAATTATACTATATTTGTCAAGCGAAAGGTAGAGGGTATTCAATAAATATTCGTTAAAATTGTAGAATAGGTTAAAAATGTTCACAAAATGTTTTCAATTAGTTATAAAATTCCCGGCATTATTTTCATTTAAACATTTTATTTATTCATTGGCCTATTTTTATATATTTTTTGTTGTATTCAAAGCCTCAAAAATGTCTGTTTCACGTTCCTCATTATAAGTCAATACTTCATCGACAGGCTGGTAGGACTTACCATATATTTCTTCATCTTTATACGTATGAATATCATTATACATTTTTTTCATCTTTTCATAGATGACATCCTCCGAATCATCATTCGGTGACCAGTATAATATCTCCATAGGTGTCTTTTCATTTGTAGCTAAGGAACGCCTATTATAACCGATTGACTTAGCATGTTTAAAATCTTCTCGTCTGTAAAAATGCAGCCGTTTTCCAGTATCTGTATCATCGTAATCGACAGGCTCTACTTCCAGAATAATTGGTTTATTTTTCTTTTTAAGCTTCTCAATTAATTGATGACCGATTCCTTGACCTCTTGCCTTTGATGAAACCCATACATAATCAATAAAAATAAACGATTCAAATTCTGCATACATTAAAACATGTTGAGGACTTTCATCTTTGTGGTATATGTCTCCTTTTTCCCTTAAAAGCATTTCTATATGCTCTTTTGATTTCATTTCTTCAACCGGAAAATACTCGTTTAATTTTTTATACCAATTCATGGATCTACTCCTCAATTTTTAGTGTGGTCTTATTTAGTATAACGAAGACGCGACATTTTGTTAATTCCGTTTTAAATAAGCCTATTTCAATTGTACCCAAACAAATGAAATCAATTCAAAATCCTAAGCAAAAAAACAGAACATAAGATTTAATTGCTCTGTTTTTTATTGTTTTATAGCGCAAAATCAACGTTTTCAGTATAAGAGTTACCAGCATTCCAAATTAAATATTCATTTATTCCATTTTCTTTTAATGCTTTAATTTGTGCTTCAACTTCTGATTTTCCATATTGTTTTACGGGGCCATCATACAGCCATGGTGCTTCAAAGTCCTGTATCCAAGGCCTTGATACTGGAGGATTATCTAAACCGTCTAATAGTTTATTCTCCAATTCTGCATATTCATTTACAAGTTTATATGGTTCTTCATCGGGATTTTCGATGCCAAAATGAGATGTCCAATGACTGGGATAAATCATGGATGAAATAACATCAACATTTTCCGATATCTTCGAGAAGTTTTGTCCAATGCCTGGTGTCTCTTCTACTGTAGCTGCATATCCAAAAATATCAACAGCAACATCCACACCATAATTTTCTAATTCTTCCCTTGCGTAGGCAACGAAGTCGGTCACAGCTTCAACTCGACGTTTTACATTTCCTTTTTTTGAATCCTTATAATCTCCGAGCGTATAATCGAGCTCCTTGTCTCGGTTTTCGAACCCTTCTGGAAACCTTACATAGTCAAACTGAATTTCCTGAAATCCTATTTCAGCTGCCATTTTAGCTATTTCGACATTATATTCCCATACTTCTTTTTTAAATGGGTTTACAAATGCTTCATCTTTGCCATTCACCCACACCTTTCCATTTTGTTTAAAAGATAAATCTGGACGTTTATTTGCTAGAACAGAATCCTTAAAAACAACTACTCTGGCAATTGGATAAATTCCCTTTTCCTCAAGAACTTTAAGCATTTTATGCGGGTCGTCAATATATGGTTTTGCCATTTCTTCATATGGTGACCCTTTTTCAGGTTTAAATGTTAAATTTCCATTGTCTTCTTTTATGTCAATTACCATAGCATTTAATTCGGTTGAATCTACTAGATCAATAAGTGAATCCATACGACTGCCACCAGCAGAATTTCCAGTTACATAAATCCCCCTTACAGCATCTGGATATTCAAAGTTCAAACCGGAATCATATGTAAATCGTTTAAAGTTTTTGCTTACATCTAACGGTTCAATTCCAATCGCTCGTTCCTTATGACCATTAGCATTTAGTACCTCTTCACCACTACTTTTTGATGTACTACCAAAAGGTATTATAATACTAAGTAGGAGAACACTGATAAGTGCATAAAGCACTCGTCTCATTTTTTCCATATTCTATCAATCTCCTATTTTATCGTTTTAGGCAAGAAGACTCCCACTTCCATTTTGTGCAGGGCATAGCCCAAAAATAAGCGGGAGATGAATTGCCTTTTGCGTAGCAAAACATGCATTTGCATGATATCATATTCCCATGCAGATTGCTCTTTGAAAACGGAAGATATGAGGTTGTTGCAGGAAAAAATGTCTGCAACGTAAAATCTTCACGTTCTTTCATCACACACTTACCGACGTAGCGAAAACCAAGCAAAGTAGGTAATGTGGCGAGTCCAACGTACAAGATATGAAGCGATAACCGAAGGATGCTTTGGTGTTCGCAGGAATCCCCCACTTCAAGCAATACGTAAGGGTGGTAAGTGGTGGGTAGTTCAATCTATATCCATTATAAACGACATACCTCAAAAAATGAATGAAAAAAAAACAAAAAATTGTAAAAAAGTGTGTATTAGACAATTTCATTCCGTTTTGGTACTATCACATAAGCAACAAGTAGTGGGAAAAACTTGTAACAGGTTCCTTTCCCCTTATATTAAAGCATTAGATGATATGATAAATTTACATAAATATAGTAAAGAGAGGTGTTTTGATGAAAAAATCGCCATTTAAATTCGCGGTGATTATCACATTAATCGTTGTTGTACTTCTTGTAGCAATCTTTTTGCTTAACAACAAGGATACTGCAAATGAAGGAGATGGAGAACAAGCCGAAATAACTAAACAACCATCTATAGAAGGACAACCCGTAATGGGGGATGAAAATGCCCCTGTAACTATAGTAGAATTTGGAGATTTTATGTGCCCGGCATGCAAAACTTGGGGGCAAAATCATTTGCAACAATTAATGGAGGATTATGTTGATACAGGTAAGGTTAAATTCTCATTTATTAATGTGTTGTTCCATGGTGAAGAATCAAAATTAGGCTCGCTGGCAGCGGAATCAATCCTTAAACAAAATCCTGATGCATATTGGGATTTCCATAACGCACTTTTTAATGCACAACCTGACGAAAATAAAGAATGGATGACTACAGATAAGCTGCTGGAGATTGCGGAGGATATACCTGAAATAGATAGTGAAAAATTAAAATCATCTTTGAAAGATGAATCGGAAATAGCCGAACTCAGCAAAGACACAGAGCTAGTGAAGGATTATGGCATAGAGTTAACACCATCCATCATGGTAAACGGAAAAATGATTGAAGATCCATTTAACTACGAACAAATTACGAATGCTATCAATAAAGCATTAGAAGAAGAGAAGTAAATGATGAAAAAAGCAGAAAGTCATCAATTATATCTTTATTTGGCATGGATCGTTTCGATAGTAGCTACCCTTGGGAGTCTCTATTTCAGTGAAATCCAAGGGTTCATTCCTTGTGAACTCTGTTGGTACCAGCGAATTTTAATGTATCCATTGGTTTTATTTTTAGGTATTAGTACCTTCCAAAATGATATAACGATTAAAAAGTATGTACTTCCCATGGCAGTCATTGGCTGGTTTATTTCACTTTTTCACTATTTCGAACAAAAAATACCTGGTTTTGCAAAAATTAAACCTTGTGCTGGTGAAGTTCCCTGTAATGGCGAATATATCAATTGGCTTGGGTTTATTACCATTCCATTTTTAGCACTAGCCGCATTTTCGTTTATTATAATCTTGATGTTCTTTCTTCCATCTGCAAAAAACAAACGGACAAATAAGAGTTGAGGCTCTATGACGATCCGTTTGTTTTTTATTTCTCTTGTTCCCCTTACGATATTACGTTAAGCGACGAAACCTGGAAACGAACACCATGATTTCAATTGTAAATCACAATTTTCATTCCCCCCTTTTAAATATTCGGATATGATAGAATGAATTTCTAAAGAGCAATTATTTTTCTAACTCAAATTATGTAGTACATAGACAATTTAAACGAAAACCCGTCAAAAGTAAATCTCATCAAATCCTCCCCCCTAGCAAGATGAAAGTTATTCTACTTGCATTTCATAATAATGATATATATAATAATAAAAAACCAATACATTAGCGATGAAAAAGGCACAGTACAATTGCCCGCTGGTTTCTAGAGAACTTGTGGCTGGTGAAAACAAGTACGAAGGTTAATTGGAATTGGACTTTTGAGCTTTTTAAACTTTCAAGTGATCTTATTTAAGATAATAAGGGTGGCACCGCGGTTCATTCGTCCCTTTCTCAGGGATAAATGGACTTTTTTAATGGAAAAAAATAAATGATGATGGAGTTGGGCAATATGAATACAATTTTTTCTGGCATTCAGCCAAGCGGTACTTTAACAATTGGAAATTATTTAGGAGCTTTGCGACATTTCGTACCTTTACAGGAAGATCATCAATGTTATTTTTGTATTGTGGACGAGCATGCGATTACAGTTCCACAGGATCGATTAAAGCTAAGACATAACATCCGTTCCCTTGCTGCTTTATATATAGCTTCAGGAATAGACCCGGGGAAATCAACATTATTTATTCAATCCGAAGTTCCTGCACATACTCAATTAAGCTGGATGATGCAGTCGATCAGTTATATCGGGGAATTGGAACGTATGACACAGTTCAAAGATAAATCAAGTGGGAAAGATGCCATTTCAGCAGGACTATTAACTTATCCTCCATTAATGGCAGCTGACATTTTACTTTATAATACAAACCTTGTCCCTGTTGGTGAAGATCAAAAACAACATTTAGAGTTGACAAGAAATCTTGCACAGCGGTTTAACAATAAATACAATAATATTTTTACGTTACCGGAAATCAGCATTCCTAAAGTCGGTGCACGTATTATGTCACTCCAGGATCCAAGCAAAAAGATGAGTAAATCAGATGAAAACGTAAAAGGTTTTATATCCATGCTCGATGAACCGAAGAAAATCGAGAAAAAGATTAAGAGTGCAGTAACTGATTCAGAAGGCATCGTAAAATATGATAAAGAAAATAAACCTGGAATCTCTAATCTGCTTTCGATATATTCCAGCTGTACTGGAGAAACTGTTGCCTCTTTAGAAGAAAAGTATGCAGCTAAGGGGTACGGAGAATTTAAACAGGGTCTTGCGGATGCAGTGATTTCTGTTCTAGAACCTATTCAAGACAAATATTATGCATTACTTGATTCTGATGAATTAGACGATATTTTAGATCATGGTGCTGAAAAAGCCGCACAAGTTGCTAATAAAACAGTAGCAAAAGCGAAAAAAGCAATGGGACTTGGAAGAGTCAAAAAGAAAAAATAAGGATTTCTGAATCGATAAAATACTAATCGATACATGTAAAAAGGTTGGCCCTCTATGAAGTTAACGAAGTTACCATCCATATCGAGAATTATCTCATTCATAAAAAAGGTCAGGCAGTCCATTGAATGATGGACTATCTGACCTTTTTTTACATTTGCTGGAATTTTGTCCAGCCCCTTACTTTAGTTTCGATGTACCTTGTTCCTGCTTTTGTTCATGTTCCCACATTTCTTCTAAGAATGGCTGACCTTTGATTAATTTTGCACACAACTCTTCATGTTTTTGGGACCATCCCTGTTTCATCCCGTCATATAATGCCTGCCAGACTTTCTCTTCATCCATATAGCGAATAAAAGGATATTTTTTTGGCTCCCATTCCGTTAACCAATATCTTAATTCTTCTAAATTATTTGTTGTACGCAACTGATCTAAAGACATCATCAATAATTGCTTCAATTGTCTTTCCTTTCTTGTCAATCCAATTACCAGCTCTGGTTCCATAGAAAGCATATGGTATTCTTTCTTGTATAGACTTTTATCAAATTTATATTTGTTCGGTTTGGTATTTTCAATCATATCAAATACAAGCTGTTCTTGCCTCGGGATTAGTCTGCTTTTTCGAATCGGTATTTGATATCCAAGGGTATCAATCGCAAGAATATCATTACCATCTGTCACAACGCATGCATAATCGATAACTGTTCTTTCTTGTCCTTTGCGAAGATATGCTCTTTTAAAAATAGAATCCAATAAAGCCCTAGGTAGTTCGTGCATATCATTTTCGATATAATCATATAAGTCCTGCGTTATGTATAGTAATGGAACTTGATCTAATAATTCTATTCCATCCTCTTTCCGCCATTCATGAAAATAACAAACACCATAGCCGTTTTCTTCACCTTCAAACCAATTCACCCAAACATCATGTAAATATAACATTTAAACAACCCCCAATTTTGAATGAAACTATTTAAAATACATTATGACCATCCTGAATGAAAATTATTCGATTCACACAAAAATTTAAGGGTTGTATCTATAAATGGAGACAGCCATTAATAACAAACCTATCGGTAAGAAATAGCATTCTGGCCTTTCTTTCACAAACAGGAGATATTCTGCCCACGTTACACCAGCAGGCAAAAAATTCATATAGGCAATCAAGGTTACTCCACCAGAGACGGCTAGTCCAAATCCAATTAAAAATATAAAAATATATCCCATTTTCATCTTATTCACGCCTGTCCATCACTTTTATTTCCAGTCTATGCTTATGGACGATTTAAGATGAATATATTTTTAATATATATAAAATGACTGATCATCGCTGATCAGTCATTTCTGCTATTTATATTTTTTAAAAATCAGAGTTGCATTATGTCCGCCAAAACCAAGTGAATTACTCATTACAACATTTACTTCTTGCTGTCTGGACTCGTTTGGCACATAATCAAGATCACAGTCTGGGTCTGGTGTTTCATAATTAATTGTTGCTGGAATTGTATTATCGTCAATCGCTTTGACAGAAATGACAGATTCCACACCACCAGCGCCACCTAGAAGATGGCCCGTCATTGATTTTGTAGAAGAGATAGCCAGGTCTTTGGCATGATCTTTAAATACTGTCTTTATTGCGTTTGTTTCATATGCATCGTTTAATTCTGTACTCGTTCCATGCGCATTAATATAATCGACATCTGTAGTAGAAATACCTGCGTCTGAGATTGCCTGCTGCATTGCACGTGCTGCTCCTTCACCATCTTCAGCTGGTGCAGTGATATGGAAGGCATCTCCGGTTGCACCATATCCAATAATTTCAGCATAAATATGTGCGCCGCGTTCCTTGGCAGATTCTAATGTCTCCATAACCATCAAACCTGCTCCTTCACCCATAACAAAACCATCGCGATTTTTATCAAATGGTCGGCTTGCTGTATTTGGATCATCATTTTGCGTTAATGCTTTCATGGATGAAAAACCAGCAAATGCCATGTTCGTGATTGGCGATTCGGTACCGCCTGTAATGATATAATCAACATCACCGCGCTGAACTGCTTTAAATGCATCTCCAACGGAGTTAGCACCGGATGCACAAGCAGTTACTGTACAGGAATTAATCCCTTTTGCCCCAAGCTGAATAGAAACTTGCCCAGCAGCCATATCGGGGATTAACATAGGCACAAAAAAAGGACTTACACGTTTATAGCCTTTTTCGATAAATTTTCTCAGCTGTTCTTCGTACGTTTGCATACCGCCTATACCGCAGCCAATCCAAACACCAACACGGTCAGCAATGCTTTCATCGATTGTAAGGTTGGCATCTTCAACAGCCATTTTGGCAGAAGCTACTGCATATTGGGTAAACAAATCCATTTTTCTAATGTCTTTTTTATCGATATATAATTTTGGTTCAAAGTCTTTTATTTCAGCTGCAACATGTACCGGAAAGTCGTCTTTATTTACCTTTGTGATATAATCTATGCCAGAATTCCCAGCCACGATATTCTCCCACATTGATTTCACATCATTTCCTACAGGGGTTACTGCTCCCAGTCCAGTAATTACAACTCTTCGCTCTTTCATATGGTCTTTCCTCCCTATTACATTCAGTGATTTGTGCGAACATCAGCAAATCAGTAACAAGCTAGTTACTCCATTTCCATATTTGGGCATTTGTTTTTAATCACTTAACGGTCAAATTACTTCCCCCAGCGTAAAGCAACTGCTCCCCATGTTAAACCTCCGCCAAAGCCAACTAAGACAATTAAATCATTGTCTTTTATTTTCCCGCCTTCTGCCGCCTCTGATAAAGCGATTGGAATGGATGCTGCTGAATTGTTTCCATAACTTTTAACAGATGTAGCCATTTTTTCCTCAGAAATTCCCAGACGTTTGCGCGCTGCTTCCATAATTCGAATATTTGCTTGATGCGGGATTAAGTAATCAACATCTTCTTTATTATAACCTGTTTTTTCGATAACACTAACAGCTGATTCAGGCATTTGTCTTACAGCAAACTTGAAAACATCAGGTCCATTCATTACCAAATAACCTTCATCATTTTGGTATAAATGTTCTCCACCAGTTCCATCTGCTCCTAATTCAAAGGATAGTATTCCTTTTCCTTCTGATACTTGGCCGATAACAGCAGCCCCTGCACCATCACCAAGCAAAATACATGTGTTACGGTCCGTCCAATTCGTAATTTTAGAGAGCTTATCTACGCCAACTACTAATATATGCTTATATGCATTTGTTTCAATAAATTGTTTTGCAGTAATCATTCCATACATAAATCCTGAACAAGCAGCACTAATATCCATTGCAGCTGCTTGTTTAGCTCCAAGTTTTTCTTGGATCATGCAAGCTACGGATGGAAACGGTGTGTCAGGTGTAACAGTCGCGACTAAGATTAAATCAATATCTTCTGCACGTAAATTTGCATCTTCTAATGCTTTTTGTGCAGCATTGAAAGCCATATCGGAAGAATCCATGTCATCTTCTGCTATTCTTCTTTCTTCTATTCCTGTTCTAGTTTTGATCCATTCATCATTTGTATCTACCATTTTTTCTAAATCTTTATTTGTTAACACATTGGCTGGTAAGTAATGACCAGTTCCTAATACACCAACGTTCATGACTCCATCTCCTCATATCGTAAGATTTTAAATTTAAATTTGACCTATAGTAAATTATTAGCAATTGTTATGACTTGGTACTAATTTTAAATCATTCTTCTCCTTGTTGCAAGTTCAAATAAGAAAACAAATTCTGTAGCGCCTATCATTCTCTGGAACGACTTGGTAAATGGCCACTTTTCATATACAGCAATTGTATCTTTTACTTCTTGCTGAAATTATTTCGGAATTGCTGGACTAAACCTACCTCAAGTTATCATCCCCTCTTGAAAATCAAATGTTCCTCAACATTGTACTTATCACCGATATCAAGCAATCCCTAATAGGCATTTTTTCCCACGCACGATCGTCAGCGGCATTTTCCATGAGCATATCAATATGTTGAAGATGATGGTTACCGGAGTAGTCTGAACAGGCAGAGATGATCATAATCACAAATAAAATACAATTATCAGTAAACTTCTCATCCTATCTTCTCATCCTATCCATTCCAATCCTGCTAGAAGAGAATACGCTCATTCATAGAAGTTTTTAAATTGGCGATAATGATTTAAAACATGATCTACGCTTTTCCTTGTAGATTTAATTTCACGAATAAAAATTTTATTTTCAAGTTTTTCAGTTTTATTTTCAATTGAATTTTGCGAATACATATCTAATACAGACGGAATATTTACTAAATGATGAATCCGAAACATACTAGAAATAAAATCTTTAATGTACACAGCTTCTGTTAAAAAATAGCTTGATTCAAAAAGAATCCGTTGTTCTTTATCATATATCCCCTTTTCATCCATTGGCATCCATTCTCCAAAAAGCAAAGGGGGATGAATAGTAATTATATTGGCCGGAGGGGTTTTGCTTGCTCCCCTTTTGGTTATATTTAAAATTTGCTTCGCCTCGATATCTTGATAAAAATTGTTTTCTCCCAAAAAAATGACTGACTCATTTTGAATTGGCTTATCTTTGGAAGTTCGTGTAAATGAACTATTTCTTCCCAAAAACATTGCTAAATGTTCTTTCTTATTGGACGATAAATCATCCACTCCTTCAACATGATGACCTGTTTCTAGTAAATAATTCACAATATGAAAACCGATCCAATGAAAACAATTCATAACGGTATAAGACATATAATACTCCTTTCTATACTTCTATCATATTCTCAATGAAAAAAGAAATCCTTTTATTTTATAAATTATTTTGGTAAACTTAACGTAGTATAAAGTGTAAGAAAACGAGGTGTATATCATGCAATTCATTATGTCATTTATTTGGGCATTGCTAATAAGTGGTGCTATCTCTTACGTACTTGCTAGCATGGCCGGTGATCCATTCAACCTAACGCATACAATTGTACTGGCAATCATCCTCACATTAGCCGTTTATGTTTTAGGTGGAGGATTATTAAAAGAAGATAGCGAACATTAAAGATAAAAAACAAGGCTTACATTCGAGTTCATAAGCTTTGTTTTTTTATGTATAACAACCCTTGCCTTCTACAAAAGAGCAAGGGTTGTTATGTTATCGGCAAGTAGATTAATACCAAGGTAAAATACTTAAGGCGGTTAATGCAGCTAAAGGTAAAACTAATCTTCTAAAACGTGGTCGATATCCGTAGTGGCCATAACCGCCATATCCTGGATATCCGTATCCAAATTGACGATGCATAGGATAATGCTGAGACGGAACTGATGAATGGCCATGTTCGATTGGTATAGCGAGGTAAACATATTCATCATCCAACCCCGTAATAATCCCGTCTAATGTCGATCCATCGCTTGTTTCTACTAACACATAGGAATGCATATGCTTCTTACACATTTCATATTTATGCCCGTGATCATTTTTCAAATGCATTTCTTCAACCTCCTCACCATTCAGACTATTCAAAAGCCTATAAGAAGGTGACTTATTTGTAATGGAAAAATAAAATTATATTTGTATTATTTATGATATAATGGAAGACGCTTTTGATTAACGTTTTATCGATGGAGGATATCATCTTATGGAAAATATTTCAGAGTTTTGGTTGCTAATCAAGTATGCATTTTTAGGTGTTTTCCAAGGTGTCACAGAGCCAATTCCTGTTTCATCAAGTGGACATCTTGTAATACTTCGAGAATTGTTCGGGATTGAAATTAAAGGGCTTTCCTTTGAAATTTTGGTGAACTTTGGCTCACTAATCGCTGTCTTAATTGTTTATCGAGAAGATATTATTCGTTTGATTCAGAACAGTTTACGATACATATTTAAACAGAAGGCGGATGCTAAATCCGATTTCCGATTTGTATTATTTTTAGTTGCCGCTACGATTCCAACAGGGATTATTGGATTGTTACTTGAAGATTACATTAGCAGTAAATTAAGTGGAGTGGCAGTTGTAGGGGTTACACTGTTAATCACCGGTGTAGCACTCTGGATCATACGCAATCTGCAGGGAGTAAAAGAGGATGATGAGATAACAATAAAAGATGCAGTTATCATTGGCTTAGCGCAATCTGTTGCATTAGTTCCAGGTATCAGCCGCTCAGGAGCTACAATTGTTGCCGCTATGTTAGTTGGCTTGAAAAAGAAAACAGCTCTACGCTTTTCTTTTTTGCTATATATACCAGTTAGTCTTGGGGTTACAATGCTTTCGATCGGTGACATCGTGAATGATCCTAATTTTAATGTATTAATGATACCTTATATATTAGCTTTTATTGCATCCATTATTGCAACATTTTACGCTTTAAAGTGGTTTATTAATATTATGGAGAAAGGTAAATTAAAGTATTTTTCCTTTTACTGCTTTATTGTAGGTATTCTTGTCATTTTGTTTTTATAGTTTTCAAAAGGGGCTGATCGAACCAAGGTCAGACCCTTATTTTTTACCAATAGCTACCTGCCACAGTAATGGACCTTCTTGAAGATATTCCCAGGTAAATATCCCTTCGCGCTCTACCATAAACAGATGAAAGAGTGGTTTTGGGTCGTGGTCATTGGAAAGTTCGATAAATTCCCCCGCATTTAATCGATCGAATTCCTCAAAGATATATAGATGACGAATTCTTCCTTCTATTTCTGGAGCATTAATCTTCGTCCTATACTTCCTTTCATTCATTGAAAAGATTTGCAAAGTCGGTTAGAAGAAAAAAGTTTGCACAATACATACGAACAAATTATTTTCCTTTTATTACGGCTGGGAAATATATATGGAAAAAAAGATAAGGAAGGTAAAACATATATAACAACTCCATTCACAAACCGGGAACTTGCAAATATGATCGGATCAAGTCGGGAAACAATAAGCCGGACAATGGCTCAACTTAAGAAGAAACGGCTTATTTCCATCGACAAGAATGGCTATCTTGTTTTGGACACAGGTGCATTGGAAAAAGCGTTATTTTAAGTTATCTTAGATGAATGTAAAAAGCGGAAAAACCCATGTTTCTTTTTCCGCTAATCAAATCACTATCCCCCACTTACTGGTGGAATAAATGCAACAACATCTCCCTTTGCAAGAACAGTAGCCTCATTTGCATATTCTTCATTAACCGCGATCATTGCATGATTAATATTGTCTAAATCATATGTGGATAATAATTGCTTTTTTAACTCTTTTACTGTAACACCGTCTGCTTCTATTGATAATTTTTCACTTCCGGCTTTTTCTTGCAGCTCAGCAAAAAGAAGTACATCAACCATCACTTCATTCCTCCTTCGTTGGAAGCTGTTCTTTATATGATTTCGTTTCTTTTTGATCACCAATCCATAATGCTCCGTCTTCCCAATGCTCTTTTTTCCAAATAGGGACGATTTCCTTAATCCGTTCAATCGCATATCTGCTTGCTTCAAAGGCATCCTTTCGGTGAGGAGTAGATACAGCAATGGCAACAGCCACTTCTGAAATTTCAAGGCGACCTGTCCGATGAGCGATTGCAGTTTTTGTGTCTTTCCATTTCACTTCAATTTCCTCAGCAATTTCTTGAAGCTTTTTTTCTGCCATTGGAACATAAGCTTGGTATTCTAAATATAATGTACGTTTATCTTTCGTAAACTCTCGGACCGTCCCAATAAATGTATTGATCGCACCTGCCTCTGGACGGACCACTTTTGAAATAACATCATTTATTTCAATTGGTTCGCTCGTTAACCAAAAATTCTTCTCCATCATTTCCTCCCTCTTCACTACTTATATTTAATCATCTTCGCTAAATCAGGCAACACGGTATCAATATGTTGGATTGAAAAATGAAGATAATTTGTAGAATGAAGTTTTTCAGTATCCCATGTCCCCACCGCTTTGATATTTGAAACGGTACTTAATAATTGTGCATCTGCTTGATCCCGAAGGAGGACTATTTTAGGATATTTTTCATTTTTATACCCTTCAATGAGCAGTAAATCCAACGGTAAAAATGTGTAGAGCTTTAATATTTCATCAAATTTAAGTTCCTCTGTCTTATTTACCGTTACCTGAAGCATCTTTTCCCCTTGCACTGCACTTATGATAGACCCTGCTTCTAAATGTTCATAGCTGTCCGTATCCTTTACAAAAGCTGGCTCTCCACCATGTCCATGATGTTTCAATGTACCTACCCGGATTCCTTCTTTTGAAAAATATTGAATCAATTTTTTTATTAAAGTTGTTTTACCAGCGTTTTTATAACCAACAATTTGGAAGATTGGAAATGTAATTTTACCTTGCATAAACAGCCCTCATGTTTTTATAAGTCAACATAGATAATTTAAAGAAAAAGGCTGATCCATTGTATGAATCAACCAACCCTAATGATTAATCTGGTATACCTAATGCAATTTTAGCGTAACGAGACATTTTATCTTTGCCCCATGGTGGATCCCAAACAATATCCACTTTAATTTCTTTTATTTCTGGAATATCTGAAAGCGCTCGGCGGACATCTTGTTCAATATGTCCTGCTAGTGGGCATCCCATTGACGTAAGCGTCATTGTAACTGTGCATAAGCCTTCGTCATCTAAATCAACGTCATAGACTAATCCCAAGTTCACAATATCTATGCCTATTTCAGGATCAATTACGTTTTCAAGAGCTCCGAGCAAATTTTCCTTAAGAGCTTCATCCATCGGTTTTACCTCCTCTTAATCTTATAGTTATATTTAAACATATTTCATGTTTTTTTAAAATGATTTACATCACTTTATAAATGCATTTTAAACCATTTTACTGTCTCGAGTACCGCATATCTGCTCACTTTATGACCGCGATTTGCTTCCTTAATAAACTGAATCTTGTTTTGATCTTGATACTGTGATTGTACGTCTTCATAAAATGTGTAAGAATGGTCAAAAGGAACCACCGGATCCTCTTCTCCATGCCAAAACAGGAGCGGACGGTTATTTAACTTTTCTGGTCTGAGAGATAAATCATACGTTTTTAGTTGAACATACAATTGATCAATCATTTCATCCGTCAAAGGTAAATCACCGACTTTTTGAATGCTTTCTACTAATGTTTGTGCATATGTAGTAATTTTAGGGGATCCCATTAATACTGCCGAAACCTTAATTTGCGGGTACTGGGTAAGAGCTGCGGTTGTTGTAATCCCTCCCATGCTTGTACCCGCAACACCAATACGTTGATTTAATAGGAGGTTTTGTTTTTCATAATAATTACTAATGTCCTGGAACTCTTGAACATTTTTCATTACGATGTCCCAAAAAGAAATTTTTCGCTGCTGTGGAGTTACTTCTAACTCTCTCTCCCCGTGATAAATACTATCAGGGAGAACGACGCGGTATCCTTCTTCAGCTAATAGATAAGCTAGAGGCAGGTTATGTTCTTTCGCACTTGTAAAACCATGATAATATACAATAACAGGCAAAGCTTCATTTGTTTTTTCTGTATCTGCAACAACTAACGTTGGTATGTTATTAATGCTTTCTTTATATACACCTATCATATCCTAATCCCCCAATAAATTTTTATATCTTACATCATAGTATTTTTTTAGTACTATTTGCAAATTGTGGATAATATAATCCTTTACATATTGTTCAATCACTTATACACTATAGTTCAAACGAGGTGAAATCATTGGAAAATAAACAACATTTGATTGCTCTTGATTTAGATGGAACACTTTTAACAGATAAGAAAGAAATTAGCAGTCAAACAAAGCAAATCGTCCTTAAAGCAATGGAAGAAGGTCATATTGTTGTTATTGCAACAGGAAGACCTCATCGGTCGAGCATTCCTTACTACCATACATTGGGACTCAATACACCAATGGTAAATTTCAATGGAGCATTCATTCATCATCCGCGTGATGATAAATGGGGTGCACTTCATAACCCGATGCCTAATAGAACGGCCCTAAAAATTGTTGATGCCTGCTATCAGCTGAATGTTCGAAATATTTTAGCAGAAGTTCAAGATAATGTATACCTTGATCAATATGATGAAAATCTTATTAAAATCTTCCAGTCTAATCAAGTGCAATCTCCATTTACGATTGGACGTTTAAAGCGTGAACTTACAGATGATCCAACATCATTACTTATACATCCAAACGAAAAACATATCCAGGAATTACGTAACCATTTAAATGACTTTCATGCAGAGTTGATCGAGCACCGCAAGTGGGGTGCCCCTTTAAATATCATTGAAATTGTAAAAAAAGGAATGAACAAAGCGGTTGGATTACAAAAAATAGCCCATTATTTTAACATTCCCAAAGAGCGGATCATTGCATTTGGTGATGAGGATAATGATTTGGAAATGATTGACTATGCAGGAGTTGGAGTTGCAATGGGGAATGCTATTGATGAGCTTAAAACCATTGCTAATTATGTAACAAAAACGAATGAGCAAGATGGCATCGGTTTATTTCTGGAAGCGTATTTAAAACTTCAATTAAAAACTGTCTAATTACCGGCATTTTCCTTCTATATTAATGAACATCCCGAGTCATACTAGAAGTGAACGCAGATGAAGCGTTCACTTTCTGTTTATACTTTTTAACAGTAACATGTTTATCTTGGAGAAAAGTATAAAAAATACAGTTTGCCGTTTTTCACGAAGGAGGAGTTTGCGGTGGGAAAGCGAAGCAAATCAAAACGTTTTAGCCATCAAAGTGCTGATTCGGTAAAAAAGCATGCTGAGAGGTTTCCTTATCGTTCTCGCCTATCTGATGTAGAACGAAAAAACGAAGAAGTAGATAACCACACTATAGGAGGGTTTTAGTTGGGCAACAATAATAATTTGTTTCAACAAGCAAAGGATGCTATTGCCAACTTAACAACTAATTTGCAAGGGAATCAAAATAATAATCAAGCAGACAAACAAGCTGCACAAAACGCTATCCAAGCAGCATATAATAATGCAACTCCTGAAGAAAAACAGCAATTACAACAACTTGAGCAACAGCTCAAAGACCAAAATCACTTAGGCTAATATAAGTCATACAAAGCTTGTATCGTAATTACTACTTCATTAATGCGATGAAACAGAGTTTACGCCCTACAAGTAACCAGTCTTACTAAAAGTGAGACTGGTTTTTTTAAGGTTTATTCCTTTTCTCCTTTGCTTATTTCTGCTACTATAAAGCTAAGTATGTAAAGTAAGGAGGAAAGAGATAATGGGAGTTCGTGCTGAAACAACACCAAATCCAAATGCACTGAAATTTACAACAGATAAACTTATATTTGAAGGCAATGATAGTATTTCTGTTATGACTGGTGATAAAAGTGAATATGATATTTTAAACGACTTGATGCAACTTGACGGTGTTGATAATGTATTCGGTTATCAAAATTTTATTACTGTAAATAAACAATTTGATGCGGAGTGGGATAATCTAACACCTAAAGTAGAAGAAGTATTTACAAAACACGGATTTTAATAAGCAACAATATCCTTCTTATATGATAAAAAGACAGCTACTTTGCTGTCCTTTTTTTATTAATCGATCATTTTAATCTGCTTTTATTTGTTCTCCTTCTTTTCTAAAGAATCCAAAGACGCCTGCTGTTTGTACAATGTTTGTGAATGCTTCGGGATCTACGTCAGTGATAATTTGTTCCAAATCGTATAATTCATAGCGTGTGATAACAAGATATAGCATATTCTTATCTTCTTTTCTATATGCCCCTTTTGCAGGTAATATTGTAATCCCCCGTACCATTTTCTGATGGATAGCATTTTGTAATTCTTCCGCTTTGTGCGTAATAATCATAGCTGTTACCTTTTCATGACGTGTATGGATAGCATCAATCACTAACGTAGTGATATATAATGTGAGCATTGTATACAAGGCATTTTCAGGTTCATACAAAATACCAGCTAGCGCAATAATAATGCCATTAAGGATCAAAAAATACATCCCTATAGGCTTATCTTGCAAACGTGATAGTATCATTGCAATGATATCCATTCCACCTGTTGAAGCACCTAATTTTAATGAAATTCCTACACCAGCACCGCCAATAACTCCACCTGCCACTGCATTCAAGATAATATCGTCCGTTAAAGATACCACAGGCAATATTTCTAAAAATATCGTAGCAAACACAACGGAAATTGCGCTATAAATGGTAAAGCCTTTTCCCACTTTAAACCAACCTAATACAAACACCGGGATATTAAATAGAAATAATAATGTCCCTGTCGTAACCTTTAAATTTAAAAAATCTTTAAATACGCTAGATGCTAACTGAGCAGCACCGGTAAATCCACTCGCATATACATTGGCATTAATTAAAAAGAAATTAAGTGATACTGCTACAAGCAGCGAACCAACGATCACGATCGCGATACGTTTTGCCTCCATGAAAAACATAAAAAAACCTTCCTCTCTCTCCTCTACTTACCTTTCTAAAAATTTCTAAACATTATTTGTTACATTATTTAAAATATTAATGATATATATTTTGACTATCTTACCATCTAACTATAAACTAAATATGTAGGTTCAAGCATTATTTTAGATGAATGAAGGTGAAGAAATGACAATTAAAATTCTTGCTGATTCAGCATGTGATTTGTCGGAACACTATTATAACGGATTTGACATTGAAATGGTACCATTAACCGTTCATATAAACGGAAATGACTATAAAGATAGTATTGAAATAACACCAAAAACAGTGTATGACGCGCTGAGAAACGGGGGGCATGCAAAAACATCCCAAGTTTCGCCACAAACCTTTAAAACTATTTTTACATCATATGCGCAAACAAATCAACCATTGGTATATTTAGCGTTCTCTTCTCAGTTATCAGGTACATATCAAACCGCTAAAATGATAGAACAAGAAATAAAGGAAGAATATCCAGATGCACCAATTCATGTTCTTGATACGAAATGTGCTTCGCTTGGATATGGATTAGTCGTTCTGCATGTTGCAAAACTGGCAAAAGAGGGAGCACAACTAAATGAAATTATTCATGCAGCAACGGATCACGCACAACATATGGAACACATTTTTACAGTTGATGATTTAGAGTATTTACACCGGGGAGGTCGGGTCAGTAGGACGGCTGCCTTTGTAGGATCACTTTTAAAAATAAAGCCTTTATTACATGTCGATGATGGAAAGTTAATCCCTTTGGAAAAAATTAGGGGATCTAAAAAAGTATTAAAACGTATGTTGGAAGTAATGGAAAAACGAGGTGCAAATTTTGAAAATCAGGTAATCGGAATAAGCCACGGTGATGATTTAGAACGAGCAGAGCAGCTGGCTTCATTGATTAAGGAAAAATTCAATGTAAAAGAAGTTATTATTGAAATGGTCGGAGCTGTCATTGGCGCTCACTCCGGCCCGGGAACGATTGCACTATTTTTCTTAAATAAGCCATATAAATAAAAAACACGCATGAATCCCTTTTCTCTTTCATATATATAGACAAACCCTAAGGTATAACTATATAAGAGGAGGTCCAACATGCAAATAAATGAATTATTTAGCACCTATGAACGAGACCGGAACCAACAACCGGAATCGATCAATCATTTATTAGATTATTATCAAAAAAAATACATAGCAGGTGAAATAGACATCAAGCATTACCAAACCATTTATTATTATTTGCAAAAGCAAGGAGCGAAATCAGCACACGATTATGGGACTTTCTAATGTAACAGCCTTTTTATAAGACAATGGGATCTCTTTATGTGGGGCTGCTTTTAATAAATTAAAGTAGCATGTGACAATTGCAAAGATTTTCATATGCTACTTTTTTGGGTGTCTATAGATTAGATGCTCATTACCTTTAATGAAAGACTTTTTTCTCGGTATCTGATCAAATTCGGTCACGACTCTCCGATGCATAGACCAGGTGAACCGAAAGAACTCGCTCCGGCTTTTGTGTACTTGCCTAGTAATAACTCAACTTATGTAGCTGGTCAAGTTATTCATGTGAATGGCGGAACGATTGGAAATGGATAGCTTGATCAGAAAAGTACCCGATCAAGAGATCTTTTTAGAAAAGCCTACTTGATCGGGTACTTTTATAAGGTCAGTTTCTTTTTTTCTGTTTACGACTTAGGTAGATAACGGCGAAGATAAATAGGAAAAAAACTCCAAGAATAAAGGCAATAAATAACCAATTAATGCCCGTATCTTCTTCTACGACATATATTTCTGCTGTTTCGCGAGGAATGCCTATTTTAAATTCTCCGTTTTCCTTTTCTCTAACAAGATTATCACCAAGCAACCCTTTTAATTGCAAACCTGAATCAATATCAGTTACTGAAACAGAACGCGACTCGCTATCATTATTAATTGCAACATATAATGTTTCATCTTTATACGTGCGTTTAAAGACACTCATCGCACCACTAGACCCTACTTCTTCATAATCACCATGCACTAAAGCGGGAAATTCAGTTCGAATTGATGAAATACGTCCAAGGAATTCCGGTATGTCTTGTTCCCCGCTATTAAATAAAACCATCATTTGACTTTCAGGAACCCCTTCCCCATACATCGGAATTTCAGAGCCTTGGTAAATGCTGGGGACCCCTGGAGTAGTATACATGTAAGTTAATGCCAATTGCCAAACAGTAGATGCTTTACGTCCATTTTCAGCAACAGCTTGAGAAAATCGCTTTGTATTTTTATTATCAACAGAGAGCAAATCAAGCGTATTATTTTTTTCTTCCAAATGCTGATTTAGCGGGGCTAGGCCTTGACCAGATTGATCAAATACTTCATTTAATTCCTTCCGCACTTTTTGATTATCTACTGCATCAATAGCAGGAATGTTTTTTAATTCTTTTATCCTTTGATTATCCTGCATCACATCTGCAAGTATATAAAAGTCAGGATTTATCTCTTTCAACGATGAAGTAAATTTCTTTAAAAACTCATCTGAAGCCATATCTGCGGCATGTAATTTAAAACCATCAATGTCTGTCTCATTTATCCAAAACGCTGCAGCATCAAACAAATATTCCCTGACAGCTGGATTCTCTTGATTTAAAACAGCGGCATGCTCCAGCCACTTTGTCTCTTCCTGGATTTCTAGTTTATTTTCTTTCAGCCAATCTGCTTTATCCGGGTCACTGATAATTTCATGAGAGTCCGCAACATAATTTGTTACAAATTCCAATATAACTTTCATATCTCTTTTATGTGCTTCTTCTACAAGTGTTTGAACATCTTCCATTGTGCCAAATTGCTGTTCAACATTATAATAATCTTCAATCCAATAACCATGATAGCCATTATCTGCATTTTCCATAATTGGAGAAAGGGTAATCGCTGTAAAACCATGCTCTTGGATTTCGTCCAATTTATCAATAATTCCTTTAATATCCCCGCCATGATACGCATATGGGTCATCGACACTAACTTGCCCATTCAATGTATTATCCCCGTTATTGTAACGGTCGACAAGTATATTATAAATGATTTCTTCCTGTAACCCTGCCTCATTTTCTGCCATAATTGGCTTAGCTCCTATTAATAAAAATGGTACAGCTAACAGAATGAGTACGACTTTTTTCATATAAGTTCCCCCGAATTTCTTATTGTTCATTTCCTATTATTAACTTTACACAATAATAGTCAATAAAAAACGCTATTTTGTTGAAAATACTTCATATTTCCTTTTCATCAAAAAAGAACTGCCCGAATGGAACAGTTCTTCGTCTTTTTCATTCTATGGTAATACACCTAATGGCAGGCGACCGAATCCTAGAGCTATTGCAATAATTGCTGCAATAACTAATTGAATTACCCAGCCCTTTGCACTTTTATCTTTACTAAGTTTTACCCCTATCATTTCCATTGCCATAATAACCCATAATCCGGCAATCACTTTTATAATTACTTCGCCAGTGTGCCCAATCGTTGAGGAAAAATAATCACCTAGCAGACTTCCTCCGGTATACAGAATAAATAAATAATCTAAGCGTAAGATCATATGAAGTATTTTTCCCGGTTTTACTTTCCCTTGTTTGTAAAACATTGCAACAAGAATGATTAGAATAAATGCAAGTACCCATGATGTAATATGCATATGTGCCATATTTGTACCTCCTCTTTCTTCCTTGAAAGTCCAACTACATCTTAACGATATCATATCATGTAAATAATGGGAATACATATGAATTATCTTTGAACATTCTTTACATTTCACTTCATCGGAAAATTTAATAAAAACTGTTATACTTTAGTTGAATGTATTTTATGGGAGGGATCGTATGTCACAAATAAGTCAACAAATCATTGATCAAACTCAGGAATACGGCGCAAAAAATTATCATCCGCTTCCTGTCGTCGTTTCACATGCCAAGGGTGTTTGGATAGAAGACCCTGAAGGCAATCGGTATATGGATATGCTAAGTTCTTACTCTGCTCTTAATCAGGGACATCGCCATCCAAGAATTATAGAAGCATTAAAAAAGCAAGCAGATGCAGTAACCTTAACATCACGAGCATTTCATAATGATCAACTTGGGCCTTGGTATGAAAAAATTTGTAAATTAACGAATAAAGATATGGCACTGCCAATGAACACTGGTGCAGAAGCTGTAGAAACAGCGATTAAAGCAGCAAGACGCTGGGCTTACGATGTAAAAGGGGTTGCCGAGAACAAAGCAGAAATCATTGCATGTGAAGGTAATTTTCATGGCAGAACGATGACCGCTGTATCTCTGTCATCAGAAAATGAATATAAACGTGGGTTTGGCCCCATGCTGCCAGGTATTAAAATTATTCCTTATGGTGATATTGACGCACTAAAAAATGCGATTAATGAAAATACTGCTGGATTTTTATTTGAACCGGTTCAAGGTGAAGCGGGTATTGTTATTCCTCCTGAAGGTTTTTTAAAAGAAGCCTATGAAGTTTGTAAAGAAAATAATGTGCTTTATATTGCAGATGAAATTCAAGCAGGCTTAGCACGGACAGGAAAAATGTTCGCTTGTGACTGGGAAAATGTCTCACCTGATATCTTCATATTAGGAAAAGCTTTAGGCGGCGGAGTCTTCCCTATTTCCTGTGTTGTTGCAAATAAGAAGATTCTTGGTGTATTTAACCCCGGTTCACACGGTTCCACATTTGGAGGAAATCCTTTAGCGTGTGCCGTGTCTTCAGCTTCATTGGATGTTATTGAAGATGAAAGATTAGCTGAACGCTCACTAGAGCTCGGTAATTATTTGATGGGTGAATTGAAAAATATTAAGAATCCAGTTATTAAGGAAGTCCGAGGAAAAGGCCTATTTATTGGAGTTGAACTAACTGAAGCAGCTCGCCCGTACTGCGAAGCTTTAAAGGAAAAAGGGCTTTTATGCAAAGAAACACATGAAAATGTCATTCGATTCGCTCCTCCACTTATTATTACTAAAAAAGAACTAACATGGGCTTTGGATCAGATTAAAGAAGTATTTAACAAGTAATTTTAAAATGCGGGTATCCCTAAAAAGGACACTCGCATTTTTTCTAAAAACTTCTGATGTCTTTATTTCACTTGATCAACAATCCGCTTGCTTTTTTCGGAAAGGCTGACGTTTCATATACGTCAAACTTCTCCACACCCATTCAAATGGACCGAACCGATAGTTCGTAACCCACCATTTGCTAAAAAAGATTTGACCGCCAAAAACAAGCAGTGCGATCATAACTCCTAATGATGGGCTAACGGATCCATAAAGCCCAAAGCCAATCCCATAAAATAAGATAAAACAAATAACCGATTGCATCATATAGTTCGTTAATGACATTCGCCCAACATAGGACAAATGATTAATCAACTTCTTCCCAACATTTGTCTGTGCAAGCAATGTAATAGAAATAATATAAAAGAGTGCAGAAGCAGTTCCACCTATATTATCCTGCATAAACATAAACCATGACGGATTGCCGTATAAATAAGGCCCTATTTTAAAAACAGTAAATAATACCAAACTAATCATCCATAGTGATTGCAACAAGGAGTGATGGCGCTTAGGCTCATGCAGCCATCTCTTGCTTGCGATATACATGCCGAATAAAAACAACGGTAAAAGAACAAAAAACATTAATAAAAAGCCAGCACCATTTGAATACATCCAGTCTGTATAATTTTGTGACCAAATAATAGATAAATTATTGCTTTGATAACTTTCCATTGCTTGATTTATTGAGGTTTCCTGTGTGACATCAAGTAAATCCCGCCCTGCATACAATGCGAGTGTAATTAAAACGGTACAAGCACCTAATAAACCAAATCCCCACATGAGCAATGTTTTATCTTTTACCTTTACAAAGAAAAGCAAAAATAAACCGATCACTCCATATGAAAGTAAAATATCTCCATACCAGATGAAAAAAGCATGAACTATACCAAATCCAATTAAAATAAACATTCTCCTTGTTAAAAATGGGTATAAGCGTAATCCCTTTTGAACTACACTATCTTTCATCAGCTGAAACCCAAAGCCGAACAGCATGGAAAATAATGTATAAAAACGAGCTTGGAAAAAGATGTCAATGATTACTTGTACAAATTGATTGACGCCTGAAGGCCACGCCTCTTCCGCTCCCCCATATAAAAAATATGGAGCAGAAAACCCACCAACATTTACGATGAATATACCCAAAATTGCGAATCCCCTTGCTGCATCAATCCATGCAAGGCGATTTTTTTCTTTTATAGGCACAGCCGAATGTTTCATTACTTGTATGCATCCCTTCCAATAATATCTATTTATCTATACTACAATTCGGTACAATCAAAGAAATTCCTTCATACATGTAATTAATCTCACTCTTTTTGTCTAAAATCATGAAAATCGCCCCAATGATGAAAAAAGGCTAAACTCACTTTTTAGCGAGCTTAGCTTCAAATACAAATGTTTTATTTTGTTGGAACGTTCACCATTAATTGTTTGGAAAAGAAATAAAGATATGTCTCTTTTACAGGTTGACGCCAAATCTGTTCAATCGCATGACGGTAAAGATTCATCTGAACTTCATATTTTGCTCTAAGTTTATTTATCATTTGTTCTGTTACTTTCCCATCAATAACATCCGTTTTGTAATCTAAAAGCATCCAACCATCTTCTTTCGGTATCAGACAATCAATGACACCCTGAATGAGTACCTGTTCGTCCACATCGCTTTTCCACGATGCATAAATCTCACTTGCGGGCAATGTTATGCTGAACGGTACCTCACGATAAATCGTTGAGACATTCATCATACAAGCAGCAATATCCGTCATAAAAAACTCTCTAATAGCCCTAATATCAATAATTTCTGCTTCTTGTTTTGTAAGAATTTCACGTTCTACGAGGACTTCTGTATATTCCTCTATTTCCTCTTCATTCAATGATTTTGTCATTGGTAAATGCTGCATTACTGTATGCATTGCTGTTCCTCTTTCAGCAGCAGTAATTATTTTTTCTTTTTGCATGAAATTTGGCCGTTTGACAATGGATGGTTGAAAAGGTTTAACGATTTGGTCAGCACTGTATTCATCCTTTAATTCCCGCTGGCGTTTTATTTCCGTTACCGTTTGTTTCGCCCGGGATTCAGCAGATTCCTGAAACGGATACGTATATGATAGACGTTCATCCACCCATTGCTCCATTTCTCTGTTATCCATTGTAATCGGCTTCCAGTTAATGATATGTTCTTCTAATTGTTTATCCGCTTCTTCCTTTTTTTCTGTTAAATTTGCTAAAGCACTGCCATGTACAATAGTTACTTTCCAGTTCGAAGGATCTAACCGTATCTCAGAAGATATTTCATCATTAGATCCTTGCTCCGCTCTAAGTACATCATTATCGTTATGCCGGATAAGCGCAGGACCTACCCAATCCAGATAACTTTTGGCCTCAGCACGAAAGTGAACAGGTAAAACCCACTGTGAATATTCAAGCATCTTTTCCCATTTGTCTCTTTTCTTCTCAAAACTTGATACATTCCCGATCATAACCAATTTTTCTTTAGCACGAGTTAGCGCTACATAAAGCACACGCATTTCTTCTGCTAAAAGTTCACGTGACTTTTCCTCACGAAGGGCATAATAAAACAATGTCGGATACGTAATTCGCTTGATTGGATCAATATACTTGCTTGCAAACCCAAGATCTTTATGCAATAAATACTTTTGGTTTAAATCCTGCATATTAAACTGTTTATCCATTCCGCCTAAAATAACGACTGGAAATTCAAGCCCTTTACTGCTGTGAATCGTCATCATGCGCACAACATCTTCTTGTTCACTAAGTGCTCTTGCAGCTCCAAGGTCCTCTCCATTTTCCTCCATGCGCTCAATAAAACGCAAGAAGCGGAATAACCCCCGAAATGATGTTGTTTCATAGCTGCGGGCCCGGTCATATAGCGCACGTAAATTCGCCTGGCGTTGACGACCGCCGGGCATCCCACCAACAAAATCATAAATGCCTGTTTCACGATAAATTTGCCAAATTAATTCCGATAAAGCCCCTTGTCTGGAAGCTATCCGAAATTGTCTTAATTGTTCTAGAAAATTCGCAGCTTTTGTAGACGTTTCATTATTATTTTGATTTTTGAACTGTTTTAAAGCATCATAAAAGGGCTTCCTTTGACCTGCTAAACGAATAGAAGCTAACTCTTCTTCATTTAATCCAACGATCGGTGAACGTAATACAGATGCTAGCGGGATATCTTGACGTGGATTATCGATCACTTTTAATAAGCTAATCAATATTTTGATTTCAATGGCATCGAAATAACCTGTCGATAGTTCTGCATAAACAGGTATACCTTGATTTTTTAACTCCTCAACCATTGTCGGTGCCTGTCCCATCGAACGTTGCAGGATAACAATATCACGGTATTGGATATCACGCTGCTTTCCAGTAGCTTTATCAACGATCTGAAGGGGGGCACTTTCTTTCTGTCCAATCCAAGCTTTTATTTTTTCTGCATATGCTCTTGCTTCCAGCTGAGCTTTTTCCAAATCTCGATAATCCTCTTCTTCTAAAGTATTCTTTGATGCTTCATCCGCTTCCTGATCAATAATGAGAAATTCAGGAGTTGTTTCGCTATTTTTTAATACGTCATACATTTTATTGGCATAAATTAACTCAGCATCTGCATCATATTGAATGTCACCTAACTCTTCATCAAGAATTTGTCTAAAGATATAGTTAGCACCTGTTAAAACATCTTCTCGGCTTCGGAAGTTACGTGCTAGATCTATTCGTTTTCCAGCATGTTCTTCTTTTGCGAAACGATTATACTTTTCAATAAAGAGCGTTGGTTCTGCATGGCGGAAACGGTAAATACTTTGTTTGACATCACCAACCATAAACATATTCCCACTACCGCTTTGATCGCTTAATAGCATTAGAATGGTTTCTTGTACGCGGTTTACATCCTGATATTCATCGACTAATAGTTCACTGAATTGTTCTTGGAAGTGCCTTGCAACAGATGATGGTATTGGATTGCCTGCTGTAGATGATGCATCTAAAAATAATTGCAGGCAAAAGTGCTCCAAGTCCGAAAAGTCAACAATTGCTTTTTCTCTTTTTTGTTTTGTGAATTTCTCCTTAAATTGCTTTACTAGTGCAGTAAGTTGTTTGATGACGGGAGCAAGTTCCCTCATATCGCTAATATGCCCCTGAAGGTTGCGCATGAACCATTTTTCCTTCATTTTTTTCCAGCGATCTTTATAGCCATCCCGCAGTTTTTTTACCTTTTCTTTCTTTCCACTATCACATTCTGTCTTTTTTCTTGATAAGCTCACAAATGTACTAGAAGCCATAAATACTTGTAAGTCATCCCAGCTGCCTATATATTTATATGCCTGCTGTACATTGGCTAAATCTGATTCAATTGCCTCCACGTATTGGACAGGTCCATCACTTGACTCTGCAATCTTTAGCGCAAGAGAGATTTCTTCTTCAATTGCTTTTAGTTGCATGCGCACTTCCCGTTTAAGAATTTCCAGCCAAACAAGTTCCTGTTCTTGGCAATCTTCAGGGACATCATAGGTTTGCGCTAGCTCATCAAGCCACAGGTCAGGCCAGGGGTGATTAATTGCAAATGCATACAACTTACGAATGACCTCTTCAACATCTACATCGCTTCGATCACTAGAAAAACGGTCTACGACAGCAAAAAAGCGTTCCTGTTCTTCTCCTTCTTTGCCGTACCATTCTTCAAATAAGTCATCCATCACATCTTGTTTCATTAAATCAGCTTCCATATCATTAGCAATTCGGAAAGATGGATCGAGATCAAGTAAATAAGCATACTGTTTTACTACATCCATACAAAAGGAGTGTAACGTAGAGATGGAAGCCCGCTGCAATAAAGACAGCTGTTTTTTTAAATGATTAGATGCTGGGTTTTCTGCTAATGCTTTTTCCAGCGTTAATCCAACACGGTTTCTCATTTCCTGAGCAGCAGCATTTGTGAATGTAACAACAAGTAAAGAATCAATATCTACTGGGTTTTCTTTGTTTAGCAATTTTTGAATAATCCGTTCCACTAATACAGCTGTTTTCCCAGAACCGGCAGCTGCTGCAACAAGGATATCACTGCCATCTGTATAAATCGCTTCTTCCTGCTCTTTTGTCCAGCTCACCACTTCTTTTCTTCCTTTCTGCGAATTATTTCTAAAACATCATCATCTTTCATATCAGTTAGCTTTCGATATTTATTTCCTTCCAGGGTAGGATCAAATTGACAAACGGAGAGAAAAGGACAATACGTGCAAGCAGTATTTTGTTTATGCTGAAAAGGATTTAAATCAATACCACCGGATGTTATATCGATTCCTGCCAGTTTCATCAAATGGTGTATGTGCGTTTGTAAACTAGCAAACGTATCTTTGTCAGCCACTTTCGAACTGCTGCGAAATCCGCCATTTTTCTTTACGCCCGCTGGTACAATTTGGCTTGTCCCTGATTCAAGGGATGTATCCATCATTTTTACAATCTGTTCATCGGAAATCAGCAGCCCTTGCATTTTATATTGTTTAAAAATTTCTTTTTCAATTTCGAGATCCTCGATTTTTTGATTTTCGGAAATCATTGGATTATGCACATGAAAATAAAGTACTCCTGCAGGATTTGCCTTTGTCCCCAGCCACGTCTCTGAATGAGATAGGACTACATCTAAATAAGCGAGCATTTGCAAGGCTAATCCATAGTATACTTCCACTAAATTTAGCCCTCTTGCACTTGATTTATAGTCAATAATTCTTAAGAATAAGGAGTCCTCATTTAATGCTTTATCTACCCGATCAATTCTGCCTCGCAATATTAATTCATATCCATTTGGAAGCGGCATGGAGAGCGGTGGCAGTTTTTGATTTGTACCAAACCCAAGTTCTAGTCCAACTGGTGAGAAATTACTCCTTCGTGCTTGTTCACTTAATATAAAGGTAGCACGTGCAATCACCTCTTGGAGCTTGTATTGGATATATTTATAACGGTTCGAACTATGCAAAATTTGATTCTGCAAAACTGGAGCTAATTGAACCATTGCTCTTTGCGCATAACTGCTTGAATCTTCTTTTGTTAATTCAGCAAAGTTTCTGTCCTCCACTTGAATCCATTCTGTAATTGTTTTCAAAGCTTCATGAAACAATTGCCCTATATCTGGAGCGTCCAGTTTATACGTTCTTCTCTCCTCTAATCCTAAGCTGTACTTTACAAAATGCTGATATGAACAGCGATAATATGTTTCCAGCCGTGACACACTCGCCTTCACTTGTTTTGGATATAATTTGCGAGCAGTCTCTTTTGATAGATTGATAGGCTGATTTTGATAATAGAGGCTTTGTAAAATCATGTATGTTGTACTATACTTCCCGTGATTTTTGATATACCAGTTAAGGACATGCCACCAAACCGACTGAATCGGATAGCCTTTTCGGTTTCTAGCTAATTGCGTTGTTAATGCTGCTCTCGTTTTTAATGGGGTTGTAATAAATCGTTTTGCCTCAACCAACTCATCGGGATCTTGCAGTAAAATATGTTCACAGCAAGATGGAAATAAATCTTCCATTCGCTTTATCAATTGTGAGGGCATTTTCGATTTACCTTCCTCATCACTTAGCAGATAACTTACCCAAAGTCTATCTCTCGCAGCAGTAAAGGCAATATAAATATAAAACCAGTCATCAAGTAATTGGCGCTTGCTGCTTTCAGCCAGTTCAAGTCCATGTTCAGCAAGTATTTCTCTTTCTTGCTCATTAATCACACTATCTGCAGACGGCTTCATCGGCCATATACCGTCATTAACACCAAATAAAAAGGAACATTTAATTCCGCTAATTCGCGAACGATCGATCGTACCAACAATAACATGATCGATACTCGGTGGAACATGGGCAAATTTCAATGATTCAAAACCCGCTTCAAGTGTTGACCGAAATGTTGCTAGACTCATTTTTTCATCTCCAGCCATTTCAACCATCTCTTCCAGTAATTGAATAACAGCATTCCATACTTGTTCTTGTTCTCTTCCTTTTTCGAGCTCACCTTGATCATCATAGTATTCTCGTATTTTTTCGAGCCGTTTAGGAGCATTCAGCTTTTCCAGTAATGTGTAGGTAACCTCACAAAAATCATACACCGTCTTAGCACTTCTTATTTGCTTATCAAAGTCTTGTAAAGCACTCACCACTTGGAATCGATAACGATTAATATGTTGTTGTTTTTTCTTCTCGGAATCCGTTTGAGTCGTTTGGTCAAATCCTTTGAATCTCTTGAAAATCCATTCCTTATCTCCCGTCCAGCTCTCCCTTGAACGAATCCCATATTCGAGTACATAGTTTTCCAATTCATCAATAGCGTCATTAGTTAACGGAAATTCAGTGTCTAACGATGGTATGAATCCCGTTTTTAGCACACGAAAAATTGCATCATAACGCCAATTTCCTTCAACTACTTCTAGGGAGGAACGAATAAATTCAATAAGGGAATGGTTTAACATGGTACGTTTTTCATCAATAAATACAGGTATACCATGGTCACGAAAAATGGTTGCGATTAAATCATGATACACATCTGTTTGTCTAATAAAGATGGCTATATCACGAAAACGATATTTTTCTTCACGAACAAGCCGAATAATCTCTTGTGCAGCACCTTCCACTTCTGCGCGGGGATGAACTGCTTCCGCAATCTTCAGGGGTACTTCGCCTCCTTCATATGCGGGTGAAGGCCAGACGTCAAAATTACGTTCCAAATGAGCGAAATAGGGCCTGTCCCTAAATCTTCCATGTTCAGGATCTAACACAACAGTTTCTTGAACTGGAATTTGGTTTTTCGCAGCTATTCCTTGTAATTTATAATATGTTTCCGTTGTTTGATAAAACAAATCCATTTCTGATACCGACTCATCGTCTAGATTGTCAACGGTTAAAGTGATCGTTACATTTTTACAGATCTTTAATAATTCCTCTACAACGAGCAATTCCTGTGGTGTAAATCGATAAAATCCATCAATATAAATAGTTGCCCCTTCTAATAACGTGGCTTCACTAATTTTTTCTGCTAATAGCTGTAATTGATCTTCACTATCAATATAGTTATCTTGTAAGGCATAGACGAGTTTTTCATAAATATAAGATAAATCCTCTAATTTCTTTGTTAAAGCTTCTTCGTGCGGAGATTGATGAACAAATTGATTAATACTTTCTATCTGTTCATCAAGAATGTCTGGGGTAATACAGTACCTTTTAAACTCAGTTATCATTTTTTCCAATTGCTCTAAAAATCCCTGCTTTTCTACTGCTTTTTGGAACATACGCCAATCTGTTTGCTTCTCTTCGATAATCTTCCTGAGCATCATTTGAATTCCTACTGAGCTAATAAATTGCCGTGTAGATCCACCAGTCTCCTGCAATATTCGCCAAGCTAATCTGGAAAAACTAACCACTTGCGCACGAATACTTCCTTTAATATTTTCATCTTTAAATAATGCATATTCTTGCTGGAAGGTCATTTGATCAGGAACGATATAGAATATCGATGGCCCCTGTGGGTCATTCTGCAATTTTTCTTTTATTTCATCTAATGTCCGACTGCTTTTACCAGTTCCAGCCCTTCCCAACAAAAACCGGAGTCCCATTTTCATCCCCCATTTATATCATCCACATTCTTTTTATGAATCGTTTTTCTAAAAAGTAAAACTTCTATCTTATTTTATCAAAGATAGAAGTTTTAACATACTATTAACTAGTCTTCAAACACCTAAGAAAGCGGCCAATATTTGACATCTACTTTTCCAACTAGCTGTTCAATAGATATAAAACCAAATGACCTACTGTCTAGGCTGTCCGGGCGATTATCTCCCATTACAAATAGCTTTCCTTCTGGTACTTTTTTATGTCCGGTAATTTCCATTAATGTAAAATCATTTGTAAACGGTTCATGTGTACTTCCTACTTTTAAGGAATGAAGAAATCTCTCCTGCACATACTCCCCATTTACATAAAGTTTATCTTGTTTATATACGATTTCATCACCAGGCAATCCAATGACTCGCTTAACATAATCGTCTTTTGTATTTGCATGAAACACAATGACATCGAAACGAACCACATCTTTTAAATCATATGCAATTTTATTAACCATTAATAAATTGCCATCATGAAGTGTCGGCTCCATTGATTTACCATCTACAACATAACTTGTAAACAAATTCGAACGAAAAAGCATCCCAAAAACAGCAACAAATAAAATAACTGGAATTAATCGGCGATAATTCACTTTTTTCATATGGTTTCCTCCACAGTTATTTTATTTGTAATATACCCTGTTTGGAACGTCTTTAATCGTTGTCCATCTCAGTATCCTTCCATATTGTTTTTTTCTGTAATCTTTTTTCAATATACTTGCCTAACATCCAAAATAGCATAATACAAACACCAACAATGATTGTTTTAACCGGATGCTTAGCAAATGATACAATACTTGATCCAACATAAGCTATCGAAAAAATCATTACTGATTTCCCTAAGAAAACAGCTAAAATGAATTGTTGTATACTGATTTTTGATAAACCAGCTACAACATTGATAACAGATGAAGGAGAAAACGGAAAGCACAATAACAAAAATAGTGGACCAAAGCCACGCTTCTCCAGCCAGTTTGTGACTTTATTGACTTGTTTATTTCTCCGTATTGCTATGAAAATTCGCTTATCACCAAGCTTGCGTATAATAAAAAAAACAAGTATGGAACCAAGACTTGATCCTAACCACGATAATAAGAAGCCCTCCAGTAATCCGTATGCAGCACCATTCGCTAAAACAAATACAACTAACGGCAAAAAAGGGAGAAATGCTTCAATAAACGGTAATAAAATCCCTGGTAAAGGCCCTAAACTTTCATAATGATTTAGCAAATCCATAATATAATTGTCTAATTGATCATTTTCAAGCAATTGCTTCCCATCTGATATGATGTTAAATAAATACATTTAGCCACCAGATCCCCTCATCCTCATAAAAACATGTATTTACGATGTATATATATTAGTCTATCTATATTTATTTTAATGTAAACATTAAAATCTACAAAGTAAAAAGTAAACATAAGCCTCTTTCGTTTCATCTCGAAAAATATTTTTTCTTTTTCATGTATTTTTTCTTTGTTTTATCATATAATAGAACAAACGTTCCTTTTTGTGGAGGAGGATTTCTGATGCGCTATTTAAATAAAGATGAACTGCAAATAGCCTCTCGTTTTTTATTTCTCTCGATGGCAATTGTTGTTATCGAACAAGATATGAAGCATATCCAAAAAGGAGGCTTCAAAATTAAAGAACCGTACACAGAACTTTTGGAAAAAATGGCTTCTAATGCAACAGATGAACGCAGACAATTACGGAAAACAATGAAAGATAAAAAAATAAATGTTGTTACACTCAATAAAAATGAATCGTTTTCATCCTTTCTGTTTCTATGTCAAGGGAGGGAAGAAAAACGTAATTATTTTAATCCTGCTATTCGTAAAAAAGTAGAAGCGATTATACAAGAACTTATGGTAAAGGCTCTTTATCCGGATCTCCCTGCTTTTTCTGCAAATGCTTAATTCGATTATCAAGTATATAGCGAAATTGTGCCGTACGCTGTATTTGATTCAGTGCAGAGCCAAATGATATATCAATGATAATTTTCTTTCCATTCTTAAAATGTATTTCTGTACATTGATTATCAGCTTTATTCACTTTATCAATATGAGAATGAGCAATCCAGGAACATTTAGGATTGGACGGAGACATCGTCGGGAAAAAATACATTCCGCTAAAGGGATCAATAGAAATCGGTGCTTTATGGGTAATACCGCAAATATTCCTGGTCCCTTCTTGCTTCCCTTTGAGGCTTGCACCAAAATAAATGCAGGCGTTATTAATGATTTTACTTGGGGAGTTATTGACAATGTATTCTGACTCTTCTTCCAATACAAATGTACTTGGATTACCATTTTCATCTTGCTGTGCCAAAACAGCCATTGTTAGTGGAGTAATTTCACTTGGTGATTTATTTGCTGATGAATAGTATTCATTCAACATGTTAAATAGTCATCCTTTCTTCATTTATCGAAAAAAGAAAGAGGCTTTAGAACTAATTTACCAGATTTACAGGAAAAAAGATACAAAAAGATACAATTTTCTAAAATATGTATCTTTTTTAAACTGTTTGTTGTATCTTTTTTGTTTTTTTAAAAAAATGCCGCTTCAATTATGAGGTGTTCCCCCATTGAAACAGCACTTTTCTTTATTTATTAGCTATATTTTCACGTAAACTTTTACGAAGAATTTTGCCGGTTGTATTTTTCGGCAGTTCGTCCAAAAATTCAATTTTACTCGGGACTTTATACTTAGCTAAATTAGCAGAACAGAATTCTATCAAAGCTTCTTCTGTTAGTGAATGATCATTTGTAACCACGTAGCAAACGACTGCTTCCCCCACGTTTGGATCTGGAATGCCTATCACAGCAGCTTCTAAAACATTTGGATGCTGATGTAGGACTTCTTCAATTTCTCTTGGATAAACATTATAGCCTCCGACAAGAATCATATCTTTTTTACGATCGACAATATAAAAATACCCTTCATCATCCATACGGGCCATATCTCCTGTATAAAGCCATCCATCTTTTAATGCAACAGCAGTTTCCTCCGGCATTTTATAATATCCCTTCATGATATGAGGGCCTTTGCAAATAAGCTCTCCTACTTCTCCAACCTCAACCTCTTCTCCAAATTCATCGACAACTTTATTTTTGACATTCACAATATTACAACCGATTGATCCAGGCTTTCTTTGACGATCAAGTGGATTAAAGCAGGTTACAGGAGAAGCTTCTGACAATCCATATCCTTCTGATACAATAACTTGAAATACTTTTTCAAACTCTTTTAATAGAGTGACCGGCATCGCCGCTCCTCCAGAAATACATAAACGAATATTACTAAAATCATTTTCATGGCCTTCAGAGCTTTGTAATAAGTAATTATACATTGTAGGAACACCAAAAAATATAGTAGCTTTATGATCTTTAGCAACCTTAAAAACGGATGTAGGGGAAAACTTCGGTAAAATAATAATGGTTCCCCCATTCATTAACGGGGCATTTAGCGCAACGGTTAAACAGAAGACATGGAACATTGGCAATGCTGCAATCACAAGATCCTCCCCGTTGATCGCTAAGTAATCAGCAGTGTCCTTCGCATTGGAGTAAAGATTTTTATGTGTAAGCATCGCTCCTTTTGGTGTTCCGGTTGTTCCAGATGTATATAAAATTAGTGCTACATCTTCTTCATTTAATTCCGGTGCATCCAATATAGGGCTGCCTTCGCGAACCATATTTGTAAACGATTTCATTTCTCCGGGGAAGGATTGTTCTTCAGTCGTCGCCATCTCCGAAGTTGTTTCACAAACTATGTAATGGTTGATTTGTGGCAGCTTATCTTTAATAGCTTCAAATTTTTCCACTAATACATCCATCGTAATAACTGCTTTCACATCTCCATTGTTTAAAATATAGGACAGTTCTTGTGGAGTATACATTGGATTAACTGGAATAATAACCGCACCGATGCGAAGAGCACCATATAAGCTGATAATGTAATGAGGACTGTTCCCAGCCACTAATGCAATATGATCCCCTCGTTGATAGCCTAACGCTTTTAGTTGGGATGCAAATTTAGTAACTGCACCTTCTAACTCTAAATAGCTCGTTTTTTCCCCTTGAAAAATATAGGCAGACTTATGTGGATAATTCTTGGCTGTCACTGAAAGTTGTTCACTTAAATTCATAAATAATCCTCCCTGCATTAATGAATGAATAATCATTCAATTCACTATCAAGTGTAAATTACTGCTACTATTTTTTCAAGTCTTAAAATAGAATTTTTAAAAAATTAAAACAGCCTATGTAAAAAATTAGGCTGCTTTTATTATGGAGAGAGTGTTATATAAACGTATTCATTTGGCATTAATAAATTAATTGAACAAACTCCTCTTTCGTGATTTTTCCTAGGTAATGGGAAACATCTACATCTTTTAACGCTTCTTCAATAGCAAGACGATTATGCCGGACACCTGCTAATTGGTCTTCAATTACTTTGACGTCACCAAGACCAAAGAAATCTCCATAAACCTTGCAATTTTCGATGATGCCTTTTCTCACATTTAATCGCACATCAACTAAACCTGAATCAAATTTATAGCTTTCTTTTATATTATAGGCAGGTGATTTGCCGAAATTCCAATCCCAGTTTTGGTAACGTTCTTTCGAGATTTGATGAATATTTTCCCAGTCTTCTTCAGTCAATTCATAGCGTGGTACATCTTTAACGTCATCAACATTAAAAATATAGCGCAAAATAAGCTCTTTAAAGTCATCCATTGTTACTTTTTCATCAAGAAATTCTGTTATATTCGCTACACGACTTCGGATCGATTTTATTCCCTTAGATTGTATTTTTTCCTTCTTAACATTTAACGCAGAGACTACATGTTCAATTTCTGAGTCAAACATTAATGTTCCATGGCTGAACATCCGCCCTTTTGTAGAAAACATTGCATTTCCGGAAATTTTACGTCCATTTACGACGAGATCATTTCTACCTTGTAATTCTGCGGGTACGCCCATTTTATTTAACGCTTGGACAACTGGTTCGGTAAATTTAGCAAAGTTATGAAAACTGTCACCATCATCTTTTGTTATAAAACTGAAGTTCAAATTACCTTCATCATGGTAAACCGCTCCCCCGCCAGACAACCGGCGAACCACTTTTATTCCCTGTTCATCCACATAATCTGTGTTTATTTCTTCGACTGTATTTTGGTTTTTCCCAATAATAATGGATGGACGGTTAATATAAAACAGTAAATACGTATCCTCTGTCCCAAACTTTTGTAAAACATACTGCTCGATTGCTAAATTTATACTGGGGTCTGTGATACCTTTATTATCAATAAATTTCATTTATAATAGCCTCCTCTAATATATACTCCTTGCCTTTCTATATCTTACGTTAAAAAAATTGAGCAATCAAAGATTCGAGCTTTTTTGCACTTATTGTTCTCCACTTTTAAATTCCCACGTCAGGCCTTCTTTAGCCAACTGAACAGGACCATTATAATATTGTTTCGCTTCCTGTATTAATCTCGAATGATCCCCGTACTGTGGCAGGTGGCTTAAAATTAATTGCTTTACGTTAGCATGCTCCGCGATAATAGCTCCTTCCTTACTCGTCATATGACCTGCTTTTGTCCCATCCTGATCTGCGTAAAAATTACAATCCGTAATTAGTACATCCGCATTCGCAGCAAATGCTTCCCATTCTTTTTTATAAGCTGTATCAGCTGTGTATACAAGTGTTCCTTCACCGTTCGTAATGCGCATTCCATAGCATGGTACAGGATGAAATGTTTTCATAAAAGTAATTGAAAAAGGTCCTATGTGAAGAGGTGCATTTGGATTATATACAACCCCTTCCGTGTAATCATGAGATAAAGCATCAAACCTTTCCTTATCTTCGTTGTGGGAATAAATAGGCAGTGTTCGCCTGCAATCTGTAGTAAAGGATTGGACCAGTTTTGCATACTGTAAAACTCCAATATCAGCTATATGATCATGATGGTGATGCGACAGAATAACTGCATTCAAATCTTTAAGATTTATGTACTTTTGTAATTTAGCTAATGAACCACTTCCTGCATCAAGCAATAATTTAAAATTTTTTTCTTCTAATAAATAAGCTGAAGTGGCCCCATCTGCAGCAGGATATCCACCCCAAAAGCCAAGGATTGTTAGTTTCATAAAAACACGCCCTTTTTCAAATTTTGTTGTAACACAAGGTTGACAATTAGCATACTGTTGTAATACAATTGATTTATCAGAAAATTGAGAGGATGATCAACATGATGAATGTTATTGAGTTTTTTAAAAATATACCTAAGAAAAAATGTCACCAATGTGGTCATGAGATGAATGAAAAAGCCGATTGCTATGGAAACATATGTGACGAATGTGACCACCCTGCGAGATAATTAGGATAATTTTTTACATCTACTGTACTATAACATAACATTGTTCTAATATTTCTCTTTTTATGTGATTTCGTGTTTTGTTGTAATACACTGTTGACAAAAGTCATATTGTTATAATACAATGGATTTATCAGAAAATTAGGAGGATGCTAAAAATGATGAGCGTTGTTGAGTTTTTTCGAAATCTACCCAAAAAAAGATGTCACCAATGTGGCAACGCCATGAATGAAAAAGCCGATTGCTACAGAAATGTATGTGACGAATGTGATCACCCTGCAAGATAATGTTTTTTGAATGATTTTTATATGTTCTGTACTATAACATCACACCACCTTTCTATGGGCAGCTATCTTATAGCTGCTTTTTTGTTTTATTAAACCAACATTCTATTCTAATATTACTCCTACCATCTTTTTAACCACAGGTACATTTTAGACTTTTTTGAATTGAACTTTCTTTAATTTTCATATCATCATCATTCTTTTTGTTTTATACTGTAGGAAATCCACTGATTTTTAAGGCTGTTTTCTAAAAGATTGTTGTTATTGGAAAATTAATTTTTGAACAGTTAAAGGAAATTAGCAGTTGAAATATACAAAGATTCCTTGAGAATGCATACGCATTTTCTGCGTGCGATGTAACGCTGCCGAAGATTCCTATACGAAAACAGCCATTTATAAAAAGACCAGCTATAAAAAGTCAAGAGAAGAATGAAAAAGTATTTAGCTATTCTTGAAAAGTGGTGATATTTAAAATTAGGCATGTCAAATAAGCTTTCCAACTATGTATTTTTAAATTGGAAAGAGGGTTATTATTCAAGAGTTGGTCTTGGTTCGTAAGGTTTGTTATCCCTAAGTATTGCGAAAATAATATGCGTTAACTTGCGTGCAACGGCCCCAACTGCTGTACCATGAGCCTTACCACGTTGACGTAACTTTTGATAA
>NZ_JAGIKX010000021.1:0-53652 GCF_017874635.1 Virgibacillus alimentarius | reverse complement strand
CAATGGACACCCTTGCTTTCAGCTAACAGTTCCTACTGCCAAGCCTGTAGTGGACTTTCACCACCAAGTTATAGCCCATGCTGGGCGCACTAAAATAAGTCGAAGCGATGATACATCGGTCCGCCTAGGATAACTAAATCAGGCTGCAAAAGCGCAAAAATATTAGAAACAGCTATTCCAGTATGATAACCAAAATCTTTTAAAATAGTGGTGCATAATGCATCATCTTTTTCAACTGCTAAACAAATGGAATCAAAATCAATATCTTCCGGGTTTTCCACATGTTCCATCAGAAGGGAGGAATGGCCACATTTTATCTTTTCTATAACCTCACTCTTTAGAGCTAGAATGGTTGAATACGTGTGAACACACCCATCACTACCACAAACACATCTTCTACCATTTGTATTCACAACCATATGGCCATTCCCATATTTCCCGTGCCGATCAGCAGCACCCTGGAATAAATCATGATTCGTAACGACACCAAGACGAATACCTACCCTCAAATAGCCGATTTACTTTGTAGCTAAGTGGGGCTGTTTCTATTCATTCTTATAAGTGAATCTCCTGACCTTCCTCCAAAATGAAAAATCCATTTGCTTCTACTTCTTCTTGATACCTCTGGTCGGTGCCAATCACTGGATTCGTATGATTAAAATGAGTGAAATAAATATTACATGTGTCTTTGTATGGTTCAAACTTTTCCATCGACTTTGTCATGAGCGGATGCGGAATATCTTTATAGGATCTGCCAATCCACTCAAGCTCTACGGTGGAATAAAATGTTCCATCAATAATACAGTAATCGATATCCTTCATTCGTTGACCTAAGTCTTGCTCCCATTCCTCCCAGCTATCAATATCAGGTATATACAGCAGACTTTTTTGTTTACCTTGAATCATAAAACCAAACGTTTCAGAGAATTCATTTCGATGCGGAACAGATAGCGGAATAATACATGCTCCTTCAGGGAATGAAATTGCTTTTTGATTCTCTATTAATTTGAGCTTTATGTTATTAAAATCGATTAATTGTTTCCAAGGATAATGGCTTGATAGAAAATGATTCATTTCCCCCCCTGCCATGACAGGCATTTCCTTTGTTGAAATTGCTTCTTTTCCTAGGAACATCAAACCAGGGTAGTGACCGATATGTGCATGTGTAAGCAGTATCCCATCCATCATCTGCTTCCACCCCATGTCACTTTGAACATGTTGAAGCTGCTGCTTAAAATCAGGTGAAGGGTCAATCATATACCACTTATTTTCTGTTTCAAAATGAATGGAAAGTGAAGCAGCAGAACGTTGGTATTTTTTATCCTTTTTTGCTGCTTCACAATGGTCACAAAAACAATTGGGATGAGGTATACCTGCATCCTGTGCTGTTCCTAATACTTTAATAAACATTGCGAGCCATCCCCTCTTTCTTTTCATAATTTGTAGCCGGGATACGCTTGATTGCAAAACCGGTATACCCATAGACAATATTGATAAGCGGCACCAGAAACGCAAAAAAGATAAATGGAATGAATTCAGTTGCTGGTACACCAAATACCCCTGCTGCAAACACAGCTGGAACTCCCCACGGCACCAAATTTATCCCGACTGTCCCAGCAGCTTCAACACTTCTTGATAGATTTAATGGGGAAAGTGCAAAATTTTTATAGGACTTAAGAAAGCCTCTTGCAGGTAAAATGATTGCCAAAAACTGGGCTCCACTTGCAAAAGCAACTACAAAAGTGGATAGAACCGTAGAAAGAATGAGCGACCCCGTTGAATGAACTCTTGCTACGATCGTATTTACAATCACTTTGAACACTCCGGTTGATTCTAGGACTCCACCAAGAGCAGTTGCAATAATAATTAAGCCGATTGTGTTAAGCATCGAATTAATTCCACCTCTTGATAACAAAGAGTCAATTGCTTCAATACCGCTTTCTGCTTGATATCCTGCTGTCATTGCTTGGACCACTTGCGTAATATTGCTTCCCTGTACAAGGATTGCTGTTATACCTCCTATGACTGCAATGAGTACAAGAGAAGGTATTGCCGGGTACTGTTTCAGCATTAAAAAAAAGGTGAAAACCGGAATAGCAAATAGGAGTGGATGAATGACAAATAACGCATCTAAACCTTGCATCATTTCATTGATTTCACTGACACTTGCTGTTGATGTTGCGTAATTCAGCCCCACAATCCAATATAATAACAGTGAGATTACAAAAGCTGGGATCGTATCCCAGAGCATGTAGCGAACGTGTGCAAATAGATCCTCACCCACCATTGCTGGAGCAACATTTGTAGTGTCTGACAAAGGAGATAATTTATCACCAAAAAAGGCTCCCGAAATAACCGCACCTGCTACGAGTGGCAGCGGAAAATCCATCCCCTGTCCAATGGCAATAAAAGCCAGCCCGACTGTAGCGATTGAGGTGAAAGAACTGCCCAGTACAAGTGCAACAATACCAGTAATAAAACAAACGAGCGGTACAAAAAAATTAGGATTAATCATTGCGAGTCCGTAGTAGATAAGTGTAGGGATAACCCCACTTAAAATCCAGGTTCCAATGATGGTTCCAATAATAAATAATATAAATACTGCTGGAAGTGCCTTAGAAACACCATCCGATAAAGCCCCTTGCAAATCGCGCCATTGGTACCCTAGTATTTTTCCTATCAAAGATGCCGCAGCAATACCACTAATTAAGGGAATAAACATCCCTGCGTCCCAGACAAAGATGGACATAGCCGCAGCACCTATTAAAATGACTAACGGAACAAGTGCAAGGCCAATATTTGGTTCTTTTCCATTCATCTATTCTCACACTCCTTGATCATGTCCCCCAAATCTTTTATAATTTTGATTTTTAAGACGATTAATGATGAAAGTATAGCGAAAAGCATACCTAACGTCAATATCGTGACGATCGAAAAATGCGTTATATTAATCTTCCAAGAAAAATTGAAGACCCCGCGTAAAGTGGTTTTTCTTCCGAGGAGGGTGAAGCCGTGCCTGCGGAAAGCAGCCACCTGTAGTGGAAGGCAACGAAGTTCCCATCCATATCGAGAATTATTTCATTTATAAAAAAAGTCAGGCAGTCCATCGAAAGATGAACTATCTGACCATTTTTACATTTGCTGGGGTTTTGCCCCAGCCCCATTTTCTCAATTATCCCATTACTTTTTATACCGGGTATGAATATTATTTAATTTATATGTCGGTGCCTGAAACTCATATAATTCCATGGATAATGCCAAGGATCGCTTTTCATATGTTTCAGCAAAATGCTCTTTCATTGCATGAAAAAGAGCATCACAGACCTTCTTTTTATCTTCTTCTGAACGCCCCTTCCCAAGTTTAAGTGTAGCATGTACAAATGCATCATCTTCCGCTCCATCTGCAACAAGATAATCGGTTAGTTCAATTGCCCGGGAGCGCAGTCCTCCAATTGGAATAATATCACGATGGGAAAGGAGTGATTGATTCATCTTTTTGAGTAGTTCAGGGATATTTGCTTCTTGTTTAATATTATCCGTATATTCAATATAAAAGTGTGGCATTTTATTCCCTCCTGTCCTAACCTTTCCTATGCCTGATTAAAAGCAGATTCTCCTACAATGGTGCTAACCAGTTGACCAATGCCTTCGACCTCCGTAATCACTTCATCGCCTACAGCTGTATCTACGGAACCTTTTGGGGTACCCGTTAGTATAAGGTCACCCGGGCTTAGCGTCATAAATCCGCTTAAATATTCAATTAAGTCTGGGATACTAAATACCATATCTTTTGTTGTGCCTTCCTGAACAACTTTTCCGTTAATCGTAGTCCGCAGCGTTAGATTCATTGGATCTTTAATATCCTCTTTATCAACGAACCATGGACCTATCGGTGTGCAACTATCCCGATTTTTTGCACGTAAGTTTGGGCGATAATAGTTTTCCAGATAATCGCGAATCACATAATCATTCGCAATCGTATAACCGGATACATAGTCATATGCATCCTCTTTTTTGACATGACGAGCCGTCTTACCAATGACAACAACAAGTTCACACTCATAATGCATGTAGGTTGCATCACTAGGGCGATAGGTTTGTCCACGATGCCCGATAAATGTGTTTGGTCCCTTTAAAAATACGAGCGGTTCTTTTGGAGCAGAAAAAGACAACTCTTTTGCGTGATCCGCATAATTCAATCCTAGCGTAAATACTGTGCGAGGCTCTACCGGCGAAAGCCAAGTGACATCCGTCTCTTCTACAATGCGTCCATCCAATAGCTTAACTTTGCCATCTTGCTCAACAACGTCATGAATTAATCCGTCAAATGCGACACGACCGTGCTTCATATGATATCTCCTCCTACTACATCGTTCTCTTTTTTAATTGTATTTTTCAGTGTTCCTACACCTTCCATTTCAATTTTTACAACATCGTTTTCTTTGGCAAGCGGTGCATTTTCGGGCACACCAACGAGTAATACATCTCCAGCATATAATGTCATAAACTCCGTTACATCTGCCATTAAAGTTCCAATCGAACGAATTAAATGCTTTGTATTGTTTTCTTGCTTCAGTTCATCATTAATAAAGACACGGATATTTAATGCATCTGGATCCGTAATTGCTTCGCGCTCCATCACCCAAGGGCCCATTGGACAAAATCCATCGCGTGCTTTTTCCTTTACTGCCGGACGATGCACACTCTCATGTGGAATGCTGACATCATTTACCACGGTGAATCCTTTCATGTACTCTAACGCTTCATCTGCTTTTACCTGCTTTGCTGTTTTTCCAATAACAAGGCCTAGTGCAGCTCCCATTTGAAGTTCTGAAACACCTTCTGGAAGTGGTATTGCAGCACCATGACTTGCAAAAGTGTTCTTTGGCTTGATATATAGTACTGGTTTTTTTGGTGGCGCTTTATAAGGTTTCTCATGCATCTGACTCTCAAATGCTTTATACGCACCTTGATAATTCAATAATGTTCCATAAACAGTACCAGATACGGGAACATCAAACGATAGTTCATTTACTTGAAGATTTCTTTGATTTATCTCGACTGTATTCTCCTGATTAACCCTTGCTTCCTGCAGCTGACTTACCCCACGTAATTTCATTATTACATTGCTCATGTAACATCACTCCTCTTCTCTTTCTGTACGCTTGCACTTTTTCAGAAAAACAGACCAGTTCATCACTGGTCTAACGCCTTAATCGATTATCTTATTTGATTAAGCATATTCTACCGGGGCATAGTTACCATATTTTCCTTGATAAAATGTTAGTGGGTTGCCATCTCTTAGGCTAATTTCAAATACTTTACCAATAAATAGCGTATGATCCCCCACAACATGTGAATCGTGTACATCACAAACAACAGTTGCCAATGCATCACGAACAATTGGCACATTGTGAACGAGGTCAAAATCAATGCCATCTTCTTTTTTCTTCTGACCCGCAAAATGCATCGAAATGTCCTGTTGCTCTTCGCCTAGAATACTCACTGCAAATTGTCCGGAGCTCTTTATCTTCTCCAGCATATTTGCTTTATTATCGATGGAAATAGTGATCAACTTTGGATCTAGGGATACCGACATGAATGCATTCGCTGTCATCCCATGTACGTCTTCTCCAACTTTTGTTGTAATCACCGTAACACCTGTTGCAAATTTCCCCATTGTGTTTCGAAAGACTCGATCATCCATGATAACGCTCCTCCTTATTTTAATTTAAACAGAAACCACACTTGCCGCTGACACTTTACTGAGAAATAAAATCGACAATTCCTCACCATGTAACGCTTGTAATCCCGGAGCAACGATTTCATTATCCTTTTCTGCGTATCGGTGAAACTCCCCTTGAACAGTTCTTCTTCCGTCCGATATTTTGACAAAATAGATACCTGCTTTTGGTAAAATGTAACTTCCAAGTGTGCGTACGTTTTGACTTCCAGTTTGATGTTTTTTTCCTGTCTCTACTTTTACTTGATAATTTGCACCTAAATAGAAAGGAATCCTATCAACTTCCCCGTCTCCTATTAATCTTCTTAATAGGGTCGAACTTATCTTTTCGTTCCGGTAGGTTTTTTTCGGTATAACGGATAATCCAAACGATTGCTTTTTTGACTGTTTGCGAAGAAGCAGTGTATCTCCCTCGGCCTTAAAGCCAAACGTAAAGTCAAAACCAACAACGACATGTTTTGTATGTGTATTAATAATATAATCGTTTATAAAGTCAGCTGGTGGAAGGGATGCAAAAGCTTTATCAAACGTCATGACAAATAACTTATCTACTCCTAGCGCCCTCATCTTCTCTATCTTTTGAGGCAGTGGTGTAATATATTTTCGGTTTTTATCTCCTTTAATTACTTCATCCGGATGTGGACTGAACGTCAGCGCTGTAAATAGAACATTATTTTTTTCAGCAAGCGACTTTGCATGATTCAATAATTCCTGATGTCCTAAATGAACACCATCGAAAAAACCGATTGCCATCACATGGGCTTCTTTATTGAATTGCTCGCTTGCCTGTGTGATATGAATTACTTCCATTCGCTCTTCCTCCCACTTCGCTGTTTTAATTATGCTTTGGCATAGGCGCACCCCATACGTCGCTACTCGGGTGGCCATGCGCTTTTGATTCGTCTAGCGCATGGCCACCAGCGACTAGTGAGGCTTCCTTCTCCTCCGTACGATAAGGTCAACATCGGTTCGCTCCCGCTCACCGTGTTTCCTTTATCTCCTGCGGCTCAGTCCACCCCATACGTCGCTACTCGGATGGCCATGCGCTTTTGATTCTACATGACAAAGTCTGGTTTTCTTTTTTCTAGTTTTGCTTCTTCGGTTGTTACTTTCTCTCCTGATGTCACATCAAGGAATTCCATTGCTTCTTCAAACCAGCTGTCAGGTGCTTCGTGGCCCCAGAACGTGGCACGTTGCGGGTCATCTAGATCCCAGCGGACTGGTTCAAAGTCAGGATCGCCTGTGAAATAATCCCCAGTATAAAGCTCAACTCGGTGCCCATCTGGATCGCGTAAATACAAGAAAAATGCATTGGATAAACCGTGACGGCCTGGTCCTCTTTCAATATTTTTTGCATAACCCATCGATGCGAGTACATCACATGTATCAATAACACTCATTGGGTCACTTAGCCAAAATCCTGTATGATGCAGGCGTGGCCCTTTTCCATTCATATATGCGACATCGTGCACAGCTGGTTTGCGGTGCAGCCAAGCTGCCCAAATTCGCTCATCCATTTTAGCTGTTGTTGTATATTCAGAGCATCTGAATCCTAGCTTATCGATATAAAAGTCATAGGCTTTCTGAACGTCAGGCACCATACAGTTGAAATGATCAATGCGCTGCATACGTGCGCCTTTATAGAGATCAAAACGTTGTAGAAGACGTTCTACCCGATCCATTTTGCAGAAGAACTCAACTGGGATACCGGAGATATCCTTCACGCGAAGCGCACGTCCGATAGCGCGCTGACTTCCTGCCTCCACCCATTTCGTTGGTAGCCCTTTACCTGCAAAAAACGTTTCCAATTTATCCAGATCTTCTTCACATGAAACTTTATAACTGATTACTTCAACACCCGGTTTGTCTGCCTTTTTCAAAACATAGCAATGATGACCTTGATCTTCTAATCCTCTTAGATAAATATGGTTGTCATCTGCTTCTGTTTCAATAAATCCTAAAGCATGCACATAAAAATCTCTGGATGCTTCTAAGTCAGTCACACGAACAATCGCTCTTGCAGTACGAATAATATTAAAGCCTCTTTCCATTGAATTTCCCCCCTTAAGCTTTTATCAGACCTGGTTTAGATACATTTTGGCGTTTTAAGAAATCGCGCACCATTTCTTTGTATGGCTCTTTATCATATTTATCAAAATAAGCCATTCCCATTTTAATTGGGTCACCGAAGAAGTAGTACTCATAATGTGTTTGACGATTTCCAAATGCACTCATTGTTAAATCCCAAGCTAAGCGGAATATTTGAACACGCTCATAACCTTCCACATTTTTACCTTGCATTGCTCGATGCAAAATCGGTCCAATTTCTTCATGATTGAAATCAGCATGTGTTGGAATTCCCATCAATCCGGAAGCTCCAAGAATACGTACAATTTCTGCTAAACGAGGGTACGTGCGCGGATACCAATTTCTTGCAGCATCAAGTGCATTAAAATCTGGTGTCATCATTCCCCATTTATCTAATTTTGCGTTATGCTCTGCTCGATACATATGCGACTTCATTGTTTCAAGCGCTAACATAATTTCAGTTCCTTTGTCTTTCACATGCTGGAAACCATCGATACCAATTGAATCCATTAATGTTAAGACAACACCTAATACAAATTCTGTTTTTGCAACGTTTTTTGCGATCACTTGATGTGCCATATGAGCTACCGCATTTGTTTCACCAAATGCACGGTTACAAATCGAGGAGTTTTCACATACAAATACGCGATCCCAAGGTACAAGCACATTATCAAAGGAGACAATCGTATCTCCTTCTTCAAAATTTGCACTTAGTGGATGGTCAAATTTATTTTCACTATGAACAAACGCTTCACGAGATAGATACTTCAAACCTGGCGTGTTATTAGGCAGTGCAAATGCAAGAGAGTATGGATCATCTTTCACATCTGCTTTTACAACGGTTGATGGGAATACGAGAATCTCATCTGTAATGCCGCCTTGTGTTGCAAGTAAGCGAATACCATCAACGATGATACCTTCGTCTGTTTTCTTCACAAGATGAAGTGCCATGTTCGCATCCTTTTGTTCTGCTTGGATTTTCGCACGGTTCACTTGTGGGTGAATCAACGTATGCGTTAAACTTAAATCATTTTCACGTGCATATTCATAATATTTCCTTGCATTTTCAGCAAACATTGGGTCACCTTCTGCAAAAAACTCACTTGCAGTCCCCATTGCCATCACATCTGCGTTTAAATAATCAGGTGAACGTCCCATTAATCCGCCGGTGAAATGCTGCCATTCCATAATTGCTTCGCGTCTTTCAATTAAATCATCAATGGTTTTCGGTGCCATAAATGATTTACCTACTTTATCTCCTGTTATCGGAGAGGTGTAAAGCATCTTCTCCGGCTTCTCATGCTGTAGATCATACAGATTCGCCATTGACTGAATGGCCCCTTTAAATGCCGGGTGTTCTGTAACATCATCCACACGTTCTCCGTGTATATAGACGTTATTATTCGCTTTTTTCAAACGGTCAATATATTGCTGCCCTGTTTTCGCTCCCATATTTGTTCCTCCTCAAAGTTGTAAAAATTTATTTCTTTCCAAACTGTGGTATATGATGATCCTGCAATGCCACGTGGATGACTTGGGTTTCTGTATAGAAGTCAAATGCATAGTGTCCGCCTTCTCTTCCAATACCACTTGCTTTCGATCCGCCAAATGGAATACGCAAGTCGCGAACGTTTTGCGCATTGATCCAGAACATGCCGGAGTCAACTGCTTGTGCGATGCGGTGCGCGCGCTGAATGTCCTTCGTCCAGACAAATCCCGCAAGTCCGTAGTCAATATCATTGGCCAGATCAATGACTTCCTCTTCTTCCTTAAAGGTCATCACAGAAAGTACCGGACCAAAAATTTCTTGTTGTGCAACTGTTTTATCATTCGTTACGTTTAGAAGTAGTGTTGGCGGGATAAAATTACCGCGTTTATGCTCTTCTGCAACATTTCCACTAATAACTTCTGCACCTTCTTCTTTGGCAATTTCCAAGTAGCGTTTCACATTATTAAAATGTTTTGTATGAATCAGTGGGCCAACTTGGGTTGCTTCATCCATTGGATCGCCAACAACAATATTTTGAACGCGTTCTTTCAATGCATCGACAAATTGATCGTAAATATTTTCGTGCAAGAATAAGCGAGAGTTCGCTGTGCAACGCTCCCCGTTAAAGGAGAAAATCCCCCATGTACAAGCATCTAAAGCACGATCGAAATCGGCATCATCAAATACAATGATTGGTGATTTTCCACCCAGTTCCATGGACGTACGCTTTAAAGTATCTGCACCGTTTTTCGTGATTTCAGATCCAGTTGTTGTTTCACCAGTAAATGAAATCAGCTTTACGTCAGGATGTGCGACAAGAGAAGCACCTGCTGTTTCACCGTAGCCATGAACAACATTAAATACTCCTTCTGGAAGACCCGCTTCGTCAATAATCTCTGCGAGTCGATTTGCTGTAACTGGAGACCATTCAGCTGGCTTTAGAACGACTGTATTTCCTGTCGCAAGAGCCGGCGCAATTTTCCATGTCTCTAGCATAAATGGTGCGTTCCAAGGTGTAATCAGACCTGCAACACCTAGTGGCTTATGAATGGTATAGTTAATAAATTGATCATCTACTTGATAAGCCTCGCCAACCATCCGAGACGCAACCATCTCTGCATAGAAACGGAAGTTATTTGCTGCACGGGAAACCATTTTTTTCGTTTGGCTAATCGGAAGACCCGTATCATACGATTCGAGCGGAGCAATCTCATCAATATGCTTATCAATCACGTCCGCAATTTTGCGAATATAGCTGAGACGCTCTGCTTGCTTCATCTTTCCCCAAGGGCCTTTGAAAGCTTTGTCTGCAACTTCAACTGCTTTATCTATATCTGCCTTATCCCCTTCTGCTACTTGGTTAATCACTTCATTTGTAAACGGATTCAAATTATCAAATGTTTTACCTGATGCTGCATCTACAAATTCACCGTTAATATATAATTGAATGTCTTTGACTTCTTTATCAATAATCGCTTGTTGTTTTTCTTCTAATTTTTGACTCACTTATGAACACTCCTTTAACATTCTACTTGAGTCTGATAGTGATTTCGTTCGTATTAGTTCTTAACAGCGTCTTTTATTTCATCTTCGGCATAATAACCTTTAAGAACTTCACGGATCTCATCCTGCAATTCTTTTGTTGGAACATCCATTGGCATACGAAGTGTTGGATTGATTTTACCAAGAATTCCAAGTGCTGCTTTCGCTGGTGCAGGGTTTGTATCTTTAAATAGAACATCATTCAGTGGCATTAATTCATAGTGTAAATCCTGTGCACGTTTGAGATCGCCTTCATTCCATGCATCATGCATTTCTGCTACTTTTGCCGGTGCTACGTTTGATGTTGCACTGATGGATCCTGCCCCTCCAATTGCAAGCATCGGGTAGCATAGTAGTTCGATACCTGAATATAATAGGAAATCGCGGCCGCAATTTAATAGAACGCGGTTCACATGTTCGAAGTCTTTATTGGATTCTTTCACTCCAATGATGTTTGGACAATCTTGATTCAACTTCGCAAGCGTTTCCACTTCTAGGTTTCTTGCAGTTCTTCCTGGAATGTTATAAACAATAATCGGAATATCATTTGCATCTGCTACCGTTTTATAATGTTTATACAATGCAGCTTGGTTTGGTTTATTGTAATAAGGAACGATGACAAGTGCCGCATCTGCGCCAATTTCAATAGCTTTTTTCGTTAAGTACATTGTTTCTTGATGATTGGTAGAACCTGTTCCTGGAACAAATGGTACTCGGCCGTCAATTGCCTTATACGCCGCTTCCATTACCTGCACGCGTTCTTCCACACTTAAAGAACTTGGCTCTCCACTTGTACCTGTTACGGAAATGGCGTGACTTCCACTTTTAATCTGCCAATCGATGAGTTCCGTGAATTTATCAAAATCAATCGATTCATCTTCTTTAAATGGTGTAATGACCGGTGCAATCGATGCCCCTCGTAACTTTTGTTTTACTTCTTCAATTTTCGACATAATTTGTCAACACTCCTCCGAATTAATTTTTTGAATTATTCTTATAGTTCAAATCATAGCATGATTTAAATTATATTAAAAATATCTATTTTATTATAAAAGTATATAAAATAAATATACTTTTTTATTTAGCTATTTCTTGCTGATTTGCAGCTTTGACCGAATGACCTTGCTTTTTATAGGTCCATAAGCTAATGACAACAAATACAATTGCTGAAAGCGGCAACGCATACATAATCGGATCAATATGTGTCACTGGGTATCCAAGTAATGCTCCTTTCCCAAATAAGGCCTCGGAAATCCCAAATGCTGCAGATTCTTTTTCATGGAAAAAGAGAAACCCGATAATGCTAACTGCAAAACCTGTAACTACACTAGCATTAGCGCCTGCACGTGAGCCTTTCTCCCAAAAAAGTGCTCCAATTAAAACTGGCAGAAAACCGGCAGCGCAAATACCAAACCAAAATGAAGTTGCTTGAGCAATTACTCCACCTGGGAGAATATACGCTAGAATAACTGCAGCCACTACACCAATAATAACGCCAAAACGCACTAAACTAATCTTCCCTCCAAAAACGGAAGTAATTCCCAACGTTTTAAATATATCTTCACTAAAAGATGTAGCCTGCACATGCATTAAAGAACTGATGGTAGAGATAACAGCTGATAACGCAGTTAATGTAAATAAATAAACAAACCAATCAGGCATCATTTCATTGATCAAGATTGGAACAACCAAGTCAACATTGCCGCCAGCGACAGTTAAAGCCAGTTCACCACGCGTATCTTGAAAAATAATATTACTAAGTGGTCCAATCATGTAGATGGCACCTGTCATAAAGAAAATAAAGATACCGCCAACCAAAACAGATCGATTTAAATCCTTAGCGCTTTTAACAGTCATCGAACGCATCGCTAATTGCGGTTGTGCTAATACACCGATACCTACCCCCATAATCAGGGTACTTACAAGTGTCCACCACATAGGAGAACCTAGCGCTGGCATGGAAGTCCAGCCACGATGCCCTTGTTCAACTAAATCTTCAGGGACTAGATCTTTCATATTACTTAGTGCAGTATGTCCCGCTGTAATACCACCTACCGCTTGATATGTCACAACTAAAAATAAAATCATCATCGAGAGCATTACCAAGGCCGCAAAAGCATCTGAATACATAACAGCCTTTAACCCACCGCTGATGACATAGAAACCAACAAATATCGCCAAAATAAATAAACTCATATTATAATTAAAACCCAATGTTTCTTGTAGAAATCTCCCCCCGCCTACAAGGACAATACTTGTATATGCAGGCATAAACACAAAAATCATGATTCCTGAAAACACTGTAATAAATTTTGATTCATATCTTGCACCTAGCAAAGATGGAAGGGTGAAAACATTTAGCTTCACAGAAAGCTTCCGAATCCTTTTCCCAAATACAGCAAAAGCAACAAATATCCCTAAAGCAATGTTTAAAAAAGCTAGCCATAATAAACCAAAACCATTCATCGCTGAAACCCCACCAAAACCGATCAGTGATGAAGAACTAATAAACGTCGCTCCGTAGGATAGCGCCATTACAATCGGATTCACATTCCCCCCTGCAATTAAATAATCCGCTTCTGTCCTCGTTTTTTTATATCCATAATAGGCTAGCCCTGACAGAATAAGAATATATCCAGCGAGAATCGGTATTAATACTGACAGATTCATTCAGAATCACTTCCTCCCTTATTCCAAGTAAAAATTCCATACAGGACACAGCCAACTGCAGATAGAACAGTTGCAAGCCAAGCCAGTGCAACAACATAATCCTCCATCCCTAGCACGAAAATTACCTCCTTGTATTGACTAGCTAAGTATGTCTTGGTTTTTGACAATTCCAATAATAAACGTCATAATATACAGGAAGCGCTTACACTTATGCTTTTTTAAACAAAAGTTGATCTATCTTTTGTATACTTTAACGAATTATTGGAATTTTCCCTATTGAAAATTTTATCACAATGTTATATCATTTATGAAATATTTATTTTGTTTGATAAGTATATAATAAAAGTATAGAAGGAGAAACAAAGATGGATATTCGACAATTACGTTATTTCTATACGATCGCTAATGAAGGGCAAATAACACGTGCTGCCAAAAGACTTCATATGGCTCAGCCTCCATTAAGCCAATCATTGAAAGCGCTTGAATCTGAACTGGGAGTTACCTTGTTGGAGCGTAATGGAAGAAAAATGGAGCTGACAGAGGCAGGCATGGTATTGTATAAAAAAACAGAAGGCATTTTCCAACACTTTGATGAGACAATAACAGAGGTAAAAGAAACCGGGGAAGGATTAAGGGGGAAACTGTCCATCGGTTGTGTAAAATCCTGTTTTTCTTACGTCCCTCCTCGAATGCATCTTTTCTTAAAAAAATACCCAAAAGTTACTTTTGAGTTAAGAGAAGGAGATTCCTACCGCCTTGCTGAATTATTAAACGACCGGCATATTGACTTGGCAATTGTAAGGTTGCCGCTGGAAATGAAAGCGTTCTCCCACTTTTTGCTTCCGGATGAAGAGTATGTTGCCGTTCTTCCAAAGCAGTGGGGAAATGGTACTTCAGGTAAAAGCATCTCCATTACGGATTTAGCTGATATACCATTATTACTGTTACACCGAATCAGCGGTGTTGGACAATATGAAATAGTAATCAATAAATTTGAAAAGTACGGCTTAACCCCAAACGTGGTATGTGAATGCCCCGATGCCGATATGTTACTGGAACTCGTGAATGAAGGAATCGGGGCAACTGTTATTCCGGAATCCGCTCTTTCCAGATTACACTTGCAAGAAGCGAAGGTAATGCAGATTAAAGAAGCAGAGCTTATTTCAAGGTCAGCTGTCATCTGGGCAAAAGATCGATATCTTTCAAAGAGTGCCACTCGTTTTATCGAATTGTTCCAATCAAAAGAACATACGTTGCAGCTTCACTGAAAAAACCCATTCGTCCATGATTGCTTATTTGACATTCCAAGGATAGTCACTGCCAAACAAGGCTGCCATTTCCTTGGATTGTTCTTTTCTTTCATTTCTCCGTTTGGCACGGGTTGATGCACCTTCATGCAAATACTTTTGTTGCTCTGTTTCAGGAAGAATAGGAGGAACGACTGTAGGTTTCCCCTGCTCATCCAAGGCAACAAATGTTAAAAATGCAGTGGCACACACTTTTCGTTCACCTGTTATTAAGTCTTCAGTTACAGCTTTCACAAACACTTCCATCGATGTATGATGTGTCCACGTTACAAATGCCTCAACGCAAATCGAGTCCCCTTCTTTCACTGGAGCTAAAAAATCAACAGAATCTGTAGATGCTGTAACTACTACTTGCCTGGCATGGCGTACTGCGGCAATGGCTGCAACATCATCAATATGAGCCATCAATTTTCCGCCAAATAATGTGTGATGCGCATTCGTATCAGGCGGGAGAACATGAGACGTTTTAACAGTTAATGAATCAATACACTTTTTTGCTTCCATCCTTACATCCCTCCGTTAGCTTTATTGGCAGATGATGTGTATTACAAAATTGGTGACAACAGGCGGGAGACAGATTCCTTAAAGCGGACTCCCAGGGAGCGCTGTTCATATAGTTTTTTCGTCATCTGCGTGGATAAGGCAATATCATGTTGAAAGGCATCCACTAAATTCTGTGCTGTTTGTTCATCATACAAAAAGGCATTCACTTCAAAGTTCAACCGGAAACTTCGTACATCAATATTAGCCGTTCCTACTGAAGCTATCTCCCCGTCAACAACGATTGTTTTCGCGTGCAAAAATCCGTTTTGATAAATATACACTTGTGCTCCTGCATTTAATAAATCGCCTATATAAGATAATGTTGCCCAGTAAACAAATGGATGATCTGGTTTGTTTGGTATCATCAATTTTACCTCAATGCCTGAAAGTACTGCGATTCTTAGAGCGTCCCTTAAGCTTTCATCTGGAATAAAGTAGGGCGTTTGAATATAGATGTATTTCTTTGCGGATAAAATCATTTTAATATACCCATATTTAATTTGCTCCCAGTCCGAATCTGGCCCGCTTGATACAATCTGGACGCCGGTGTTACCAGCAGGTATAGCTGAATAATAGCGATCTTCATACAAAATATCGTTGCGTGATGCTTGGTTCCAATCTAAAATAAACCGTGTTTGCATATTTCGAACTGCATCACCGTCTATCCGTAGGTGGGTATCTCGCCAGTATCCAAATTTTTTCTTCTTACCAAGATACTCATCTCCAATATTAAAACCGCCTATATACCCTATTTTCCCATCAATAATAGCTAATTTACGATGATTCCGGAAGTTTATTTTTAAGTTTATTTTCGGTATTTTCGGCGGAAAAAATGCATCCACGTGAACACCCGCATGTCTGAGACGTCGAATATATTTTCGGCTTAATAAACGAGACCCCATGTCGTCATAGAGGAGCCGAACTTCAACACCCTCGTTTGCCTTTTTGACTAGGACATCAGCAATCCGTTTTCCAAGTTCATCATGCCGGATGATATAATATAGCAGATGAATATGATCAGTAGCTTTTTCTAAATCCTGTATTAAATCATTAAATTTTGCCTCGCCATCCGTATATACCTGCACATTATTATCTTGTGTGAAAATCGCATCATTATTTCTTAAATGCATATAAAATAAATCTTTGTACTTCATTAAATGCTGGTGCTTAAAGTTGAAATGACCTTCTTCAATGGCACGCATTTGGGCATGTACTGCCTTTTTTACTCCTAATTTACTTTTCGTATCCCACGTAAAGATGCGTCGTTTACTTATTGTCTTTCCAAAAATCAAATACAGCACAAAGCCCGCAATCGGAATAAAAAAAAGGACCATTAACCATGCCCATGTAGAAGTAGCATCTTTTCTCTCTAAAAAAATAACGGTAAACGCCAAAATAAAATTCATAAACATAATAAATCCAATAAAATAAGGTGTTACTTCCACCATTTGCACAAACATCACTCTCCTTCCACACGCCATGGATACTTATATTAACAATAATATAGCATAAATTTCCTTTATACGTTTAACATACCCATTCTTGCATGTGAAAAACATATAAAAAATACATAACCATTTATCATGTAACATAAGCGTTCTAGATCCATTCTATCCTTGTTTATCAAACAGCAAGAACCCCATTCCACATTTTCGGTAAGTAAAATATGTACAATGCGAATGGGGGTAGTAGTTACGTTATCGTATTTTAAGTTACAGATGCGATTATAAGTTATTTAATGCCTGTTCTAAATCAGCCCATATGTCTTGCCAAGCTTCTAAGCCCACTGAAAGACGGATGAGCCGATCTGAAATTCCCATTTCGAGGCGTGATACCTCAGGTACAACGGCATGTGTCATCGTTGCTGGATGCTGTATTAATGTTTCAGCATCACCAAGACTAACAGCAATTTTCAGGAAGTTCAATTGGTTTAACAGCTTTTGTGCATCCTCCTTCTCCCCCTGAATCTCAAATGAAATAACGCCACTTCCACGTTTCATTTGTTTTTTTCTAATTGGATAATCAGGATTGTTTTCATCATTCGGATAGTATACATTGGCTACCTTCGGATGTGCCTTTAGTTTTTCTACTATTTTTTCAGCATTATCACAGTGTCGGTCCATCCGTATTGGCAGTGTTTTCATCCCCCGAATCAACAGCCATGCATCAAACGGAGAAATAATGCCGCCTACATCTTTTTGGGTTGTCATCGCAACGGAATCTAAAAATGTCTTTTTACCGACGACTAAACCTGCAACCACATCACCATGACCGCCTATATATTTTGTCGCACTATGAACAACAACATCACAACCTAGTTCAAGCGGTCGCTGTAAATAAGGAGAGGAGAATGTATTGTCCACGACAACAGGAATATCAAACGCTTTTGCAACTTCAGCAACCATTTGTAAATCGATCAGTTTCATTGTTGGATTGATGGGTGTTTCTACGTAAATACAGGCTGTTTCCGGTTTAATGAGAGACTTGATCTCTTCTTTCGTTGCCATCTCCGAAAAATCATGTGTAATATTATACTTTTCTTTCATCATTGTTAATAATCCAAATGTACATCCATATAGACCTGATGAACATAAAATATGATCATTCGCTTTCGTTAATGCGATTAGCACAGCGGAAATAGCCGCCATTCCAGAACCAAAAGCAAGCCCGCGTTCTCCATTCTCCAGCGCCGCAATCCGCTTTTGTAGCGCTGATACAGTCGGATTCCCTAACCGAGAATAGACATAACCTTCTTCTTCCCCTGCAAAACGCGCTTCTCCTTGCTCTGCAGTTTTAAATGTATATGTAGATGTTTGAAAAATCGGTGGCGTTAAACTTCCTAACATATCTTTCGTATCATAGCCATCATGGATGACAGATGTTTCAAAGTATTTCTTTCCCCGATGCAAAGACATCTCCTCCTTAATGATTATTTTCTCAAGCAGTGCAACTCTTATTATAATATATCTACCCTGCATTTGACAGTAATGTTTTTATTTTCAATCAAGTCATGATATTTGCAATCTTTTATAACTGAATCTAAAATTAATTTATTTAGATATTTTCAGGGGAGAGGCTACCATGAAAAAAAACGAAGCAAAACTTGGCATCTTTTACACCGTACTGGCCTATGTACTATGGGGTTTTTTACCAATTTATTGGAAGCTTGTTGATCATATTTCTGCTGATGAAATATTGGCTCACCGTATTTTATGGTCCTTTATTTTTATGATGGGCATTGTCATTTCACTTAGAAAATGGACCCCTTTTGTCCAAGAATGCCGGAGAATATGGAATCATAAAAAACAGTTATTCAGCATTACATTAGCTTCGGTTGTGATCAGTTTAAATTGGCTTACTTATATTTGGGCTGTTAACAGCGGCTACGTCGTTCAGGCAAGTCTTGGCTATTATATTAACCCACTTATCAGTATCTTGCTTGGAATGATTGTCCTTCAAGAAACATTAACGAAAAGACAATGGATTTCCTTTATCATTGCGGCAGCAGGCGTGTTCTATCTTACATTTCATTTTGGAATTTTCCCCTGGGTTTCAGTGCTACTTGCACTTAGCTTTGGAGCTTATGGTTTATTAAAGAAAACAGTGGATATCAGTGCGATGTTTGGACTAACGATTGAAACAATGATCGTAACACCAGTTGCCGTTATTTATTTATTAACAATGCCTTCAAGCACCATTTCGCCAAGCAGTTTTTTTACATTTGACGGCCTTTTACTAATTGGAGCCGGAATTGCAACAGCGGTGCCACTCCTGTTATTTGCCAGCGGCGTAAAACATATCCCTTTAGCAATGCTCGGGTTCCTGCAGTACATTGCGCCAACCATTATGTTACTGCTTGGGGTATTTCACTTTAAAGAAACATTTTCATTTGCACATTTTATATCTTTCGGAATGATTTGGATTGCTCTGCTTATTTATATGGGTTCAGCGATTCAAAGAAGCTCTTTTCAGCGACGTACACAACCTTAATTTTTTCACCAGTTGACAAAGTCCATTCTTACGCTTATAATACTCTTTAAATTCAAAAAAGTTTATACTTTTATCTCTTATCAAGAGCGGTGGAGGGAATAGGCCCGACGAAACCCAGCAACCTTTAAGCAAATCCTTTTGCTTTTAACGGTGCCAAATCCTACAGGTCCGTTGCAGATCTGGAAGATAAGAGGAGGTCCGGTGATATATACGCCCTCTTCTTAGCGAAGAGGGCTTTTTACATACGCGCCTCTCTCAAGACATTTCTTCCAACGAAAAGCAAAGACACAAGAGGAATGAACCTCAAACTATCTAAGGAGGAATTATTCATGTCAAATTTCCATTTTTTTAATCCAGAAACAGCTTTACTTCATGCGGGACAAGAACCAGATCCAACAACAGGATCACGTGCAGTGCCCATTTATCAAACGACGTCTTATGTATTCCGGGATACCGAACATGCACAAAATTTATTCGGATTGCAGGAACCAGGAAACATCTATTCTAGAATTATGAACCCAACCGTAGATGCTTTCGAACAACGTATGGCTCAACTGGAAGATGGGTCAGCTGCGGTAGCGACATCTTCCGGAATGGCCGCTATTACACTTAGTATTTTAAATATTGCCGGTGCTGGTGACGAAATCATCGCCGACAGTAATTTATATGGAGGGACCTATAATCTATTTGCTCATACGCTACCTCGTTATGGAATTGAGATAAAGTTTGTTGACGGAACAGATCCAGAAGCTATTAGGGCAGCCTTTACTTCTAAAACGAAAGCCGTATTTGGCGAAATCATTACAAACCCGAGTCTTAATATATTTGATGTTGAGACAATTGGTGCTATCGCACATGAACATGGCGTTCCATTGATCATCGATAACACATTTGCCACGCCGTACCTTACAAAGCCGCTTCAATGGGGAGCAGATATCGTTGTTCATTCAGCAACAAAGTGGATCGGCGGACACGGAACAACCATAGGCGGAATTGTCATCGATGGCGGAAGATTTAATTGGAACAATGGAAAATTCCCTGGATTTACGGAACCGGATGAAAGTTACAATGGTCTCAGATATGCAGATCTTGGTATAGCTGCATTTGCTACAAAGCTTCGCGTACAGCTATTACGTGATATTGGAGCAGCTTTAAGTCCGCATAATGCATTTCATTTGCTTCAAGGGTTAGAAACATTGCACTTACGCATCGAACGGCATAATAAAAACGCTGAAGAAGTCGCAGCATTCCTAAAGAAACACCGTGCAGTCGAGTGGGTTAACTTCCCTGGATTAAAAGAACATCCATCCCATCAATTAGCTAAAAAATATTTAGCTTCTGGTTTTGGTTCCATCATTACCTTTGGTATTAAAGGTGGCAGAGAAGCTGGCAGAAAACTGATTAACAATGTTTCACTTTGGTCACATGTCGCTAATGTGGGTGATGCGAAATCACTTATTATTCATCCTGCATCAACAACGCACCAGCAATTAAGTGCTGAAGACTTAAAACGTAGTGGCGTCACCGAAGAGTTAGTCCGACTTTCTGTAGGCATTGAATCCGTTAAAGATATTTTGCTTGATCTAGATCAAGCAATCGCACGAGCGGTAAACGACACACCGACGATCCAAACGACAGAAGAAGATGCGATTGAATGGCTATTGCACTCCCCTTTTGATCGCAACAGTGGCGTTGCCAGGAAAAAAGTGATTGCAATTGCCGGACAAAATGAACATGCAAAACAACTAGAAGCCTTGGGATATGAAGTGATATTAACTTCCCAGGACCAGTTAAACGATATACCTGACGTTGATGTTCTATGGATAAATAAGGATGTTTCACCTCAAGCCCTTAAACAACTAAGGAATAAACAAGGAAAAGTGCTGTGGGTGGAACATGCGAATATCGACGATCAAACCCTTGAAGTAGCACACACGTCAGGAATCGTTACAGTCACAAATAAAAATATTTACAAAGAAGCAGTTCAGCTTCGAGAAAATAACAGAGAGCATTACGTGGCAAAAATATAAACTTTGAAAAACCCGTCTGCAGCAAGACGGGTTTTTTATTTCTTCTTTCCATTATGTAATCTTCTTGTTATGGTTTCTACCCTAAGTTGTCTTTATAATAGAAAATTGAAGTTTACATTGAAGCATAAAAGTTTAAACTATCAAGGTAAGATTTTTAGCAAATAGGATATGCTATACTCATGAGACAACATGTTACGGCTATATACATAGAATATAAACAACTTTAGGTGTGATGACATGAAAACGAAAATCCTCCTCATTACTATCCTTATATTGTTATCAGGATTCGGGGTATTTATTTTCATAAGCCAAATAAATACCAATGAATCCAGCCCCATGAATCACCCTTTTTCCAATATAAATCATACAGATAACGAACATATAAGGGAAAAGAGTATACACGATAATAAACAGGAAACTCCAACAAACGAAGAAAATGCACCCACTAAGAACTTTAAAGGAGCAATCACTGAAGCCTTTAAAGATACAGTTGCTTATTTTTCAAATAAAGAAATGAATATTGTAGCTATTGGAGATTCTTTAACCCAAGGTGTGGGAGATAGCACTAAACAAGGCGGTTATGTAGGAATCTTGGACAATACAATCAATCAAAATAATCAGGTTGCAAACTTCTATAATTTTGGCCATCGAGGTGATCGTACAGATCAATTACGAAAACGCCTAGATAATCCAAAAGTTTCATCCGCCATCCAAGATGCAGATATTATTTTAATTACAATTGGAGCAAACGATATTATGCAGGTGTTAAAAGATAATATTACCAATCTAACATTGAATAAGTTTCGAGAAGAGCGTGTTCACTATGAAGCTAGGCTGCGAGATATTTTTTCAGAAATAAGACGTTTAAATGCAGATGCAAATATTTTTTTAATTGGATTCTATAACCCATATGATAAATACTTTAAAGACATTAAAGAACTTGCTATTATTGTTGATGAATGGAATGGCACCGGAGAAGCGATCACAGAAGAGCTTGAAAATGTCGCATTTATCCCTACAAGCGATTTATTTGATAAAACAGACAAAGACTTGATTGCAGAAGATAACTTTCATCCGAATAATCGGGGCTATCAATTAATGGCTAAACGTGTTCTCATGTACTTAACCAAACAGGAAAGGTGAGCCCGATGTCTAAAAGAAGACTCAATAAAAAATGGAAACGACGGTTCTATACTTTACTGGCAGTCAATATCGTTGTTGTCCTTATCATTATTTCACTCATTTACTGGCCTGTTGCTGATACAGAGGTCTCTCCGGGCAGTGATTCATATGATGAAGAGAGTTCTGAATTTGTTGTTCGTACGACGAAAGAAAATCTAAATGAATTAGTAAATGCCTATATTGATCAATTCCTTAGTGACACCAAACATCAATACAGTGTATCTTTGGAGGAAGATGTTCATTTAATGGGGGAGTTACCTGTCTTCTCATCAACTGTCCCCCTCTCCGTCCATCTTGAACCGCTTGTTCAAGAAAACGGTGACGTTATTTTGAAACAAAAGTCAATCTCCATTGGCTTATTAGAGCTTCCTAATAAGAAAATCATGGAATATATTAAGAAATATTTACCAATGCCAAAATGGGTATCCGTGGATCCGCAAAAGGAAGAAATTTATGTGGCAGTAACAGAAATGGATATTAGAAGTAACTTCCAAGTAAGTATTGAACATATTGATCTAGAAGCGAATAATTTGGCATTTAAAATCCGAGTACCATATCGAACACTTGGAATAGAGCCGCCACCACCTGAATTTTAAGACATAGAAGGAACGATCTACCTTCGTGTAGACGTTCTTCTCATCGAATAACAAGCTGTTTAATCTTTTCTACAAATAGCATTCGCTTTCTAAAAGCAGGATGATGGAGGATGACCTGTTCGTTTGCGACTTCTTGGGAGGCTTGATAATACCCAAGTTTCCCCTGATAAACCAACTGCATTTCCGGTAACGCCCGAATATCGGCAGGAGTAATGAAACAGAGCGATTTATTTAATTGGACGGATGGTATATCGCTTAACATCTTTGCTGCAAACTGAGAGCAAAAAAAGGCACGCTTCCGGTTAATTTTAATTTGAAACAAGATACCCAGTAAACCCATAAAATTATATTTATAGTATTCCTGTTCTGCTTCTATCTTTTTAACATTATTTACAACTGTCTCCCATTCTCCTTTTGTCATTGGATATACATACACCGCACAGTTTGCGTCTTTGAAAAGAGCATTACGAATATCCTCCCTTACAAACCCTCCAATAAACGGATTTCTCGGACGTTTTCTCCCAAAGCTATATACTTCATTTAATGTTGAATCAAACCCAATCGAAACATGATTAAGTGTTTGCTTCGTAAAATAATTGATGAATTTCGATAATAAGGTGCCTGTATCTGTAAAGAGAAAATAAATCGTCTTTTCTCTCATAACCTTCCCCTCCGCCTTCGTCTTTGAAGCCCTATCATTCTATGGAGCGTATATTATTATCATACGTTCTGCGATTGAATTGGTACACGATTATTTTAAAAAACATCCCCTTTTTCATGCTGCAAATTCAATTTATATATTGATTGACGTTAGCCTTCAAATCCCGTAAGCTAGCGTTAAGATTACTTTTATTTGGAGGAATTTCTGCGAATGATAACTGTTACTAATGTTAGTTTACGATATGGAGATAAAAAGCTTTTTGAAGATGTGAATTTAAAATTCACACCTGGAAATTGTTATGGCGTAATAGGAGCAAACGGTGCCGGGAAATCAACCTTTTTAAAAATTTTATCTGGTGAAATAGAACCTCAGACTGGAGATGTTTCCCTTGCTTCCGGCCAGCGCCTTGCAGTTCTAAAACAAGATCACTTTGCTTATGAAGAGTATCACGTGCTTGAAACCGTCTTAATGGGTCATGAGAAATTGTACAATGTTAAACAAGAAAAAGACGCCATCTATATGAAACCTGATTTCTCTGAAGCGGACGGCATACGTGCTGCTGAGCTAGAAGGAGAATTTGCAGAAATGAATGGGTGGGAAGCAGAATCCGATGCAGCCGTCCTGTTAAAAGGACTGGGTATTGAAGAATCCCTGCATACAAAAACGATGGCTGAACTTTCTGCTGATCAAAAAGTGAAAGTGCTTCTTGCTCAGGCGCTGTTCGGTAATCCGGATGTTTTATTACTAGATGAGCCGACAAACGGGTTGGATATCCATGCCATCCAGTGGCTGGAAGAATTCCTAATTGACTTTGAAAATACGGTTATTGTCGTCTCCCACGACCGTCACTTTTTAAATAAAGTATGTACACACATAGCAGATGTTGATTACGGAAAAATTGAAATTTATGTCGGTAACTATGACTTCTGGTACGAATCCAGCCAGCTTGCTGCTAAAATGGCACAAGATGAAAACAAGAAAAAAGAAGAAAAAATAAAAGACCTGAAAAATTTCATCGCCCGGTTTAGTGCAAATGCTTCCAAATCCAAGCAAGCGACTTCGCGAAAAAAACTGCTTGACAGCATTACACTTGATGACATAAAACCTTCGTCACGCAAATATCCATATATCGCCTTTACTCCTGGTAGGGAAATCGGTAACGACTTATTGCGCGTAGAGGGATTAACGAAGACAATTGATGGCGAAAAGATTTTAGATAATATAAGCTTTACCATGAATAAAGGTGACAAAATTGCTTTCATCGGAAAAAATGATATCGCTAAAACAACATTATTTAAAATCCTCATGGGTGAAATGGAAGCAGATTCCGGAACTTACCACTGGGGAGTGACGACATCTCAATCTTATTTCCCTAAAGATAACAGTGCGTATTTCGATAATAATGACCTTCCATTAGTCGATTGGCTAAGGCAATATTCTCCCGAAGATGAGACAGAAACATTTTTACGCGGTTTCTTAGGAAGAATGTTGTTTTCCGGTGAACAGGCATTGAAAAAAGCCAGTGTTTTATCAGGTGGAGAGAAAGTGCGCTGCATGCTGTCAAAAATGATGTTAAGCAATGCTAACGTACTACTTTTTGATGAGCCAACAAGTCATCTCGATTTAGAATCCATCACATCTTTAAACAATGGCTTAATTAAATTCCAAGGTTCTATTCTGTTTACATCACATGACCATGAATTCATCAATAGTATCGCAAATCGACTCATTGAAATTACACCAAATGGCATTTTCGATAAGGAAATGAGTTACGATGAATATGTAAATGATAAGGCTATACAACAAAAATTAACAGAAATGTATGCTGTTTAAGCAAAGTAGTTGGGGCATAACTAGCCAAGAATAAGAAAAAATGGATTCGACCATCGGTCTTTGATGATCGAACCCATTTTTCTTTTATCTGAAGGTGTCCTTTTTGTTTACTAAAACAAGCATATTAAAGCCCTTTTCATATCTAGTTGACTGGAACGAAAGGAGGCTGACTCCAGCGGGAACAGCACGAGTCTGAAGACCCCACGTGAAGTGGTTTTCTTCCGAGGAGGCTGAGGCTGTGCCCGCGAAAAGCAGCCACCTGCAGTGCAAATCAACGGGATTACTAAATAAGTATATAAATCGCACGAAAAAGTAAAATATAGAAGTTCGGGAGTTCCATCTAAAGACGGGACTCCCGAACTTTTTTTACATTTACTGGGGTTTTGTTCCAGTCTCTTTTTGTACACTTCCCCTTACATTTTTGTAAGATTTTTCTTTACTTTTGCCACCAAAATCCATGGTTATTTCTTTCATTTTCTTTTATACTAAGAAAGGATACAAAATATTGGGGGAAAAGAAAATGAAAAAATTACTTGTCGCATTATTCTTAGTCTTGATCCTCGCATTTAGTTTTTTCGGATATAGTCAAACAACGGATCATTCGGTTGAAGTTGTAGACCAAAATAGTTATTTCAGCATCGACAAATAACAGCATGATATTTAAATAAGAAAAAAGGAAAGCCTCTATAAAGATGCTTTCCTTACTTTAATATCGCCGGCGTTTCATAACAGCCTATTCAACAATTGTTACGTTGACGTCCTTGACACCCCAGTCATATGCTTTACCTTTATTAGGAACATGAACGTCAATCTTATTTCCGTTAATCGCACCGCCAGTATCAGCAGCAGTTGCGTAACCATAGCCTTCAACGTATACTTTTGAACCTAATGGGATAACATTAGGATCAACGGCTATTACTTTAGCGTTAGGGTCTGCATTTAAATCTTTCCCAGTTGCAGTTACACCAGAACAGCCATTACAACTTGCGGTATATGCAGTTGATGAAACGGAAATTGTTTTCCCCTCAGGGCTTTCATTTGATTCTGCTTGGTCATCAGATTCAGCTGCAGAAGCTTGCTCAGCGTTTGAATTTTCGTTTGAAGATGTGCTCACTTCTTCAGCAATTGGTTCTTCCGTAGTTTGACTTTCAGCATTTTGGCCTTCAGCATCTTGGTGCACCTGATTTTGATCTTCGGAAGGCTCTTGCTCTTGATTAGATGCTTCAGCCGCTTGAGTTTCCTCTGTAACTGCTGGCTCTTCCGTTTCTACTTCAGCAGTTTGATTCGTTTGATTTTGATGTTGAGATGCCTGAGCACCATTTACTCCAAGCTCTTGCCCAACTATAATTAAATCGGACGGCAAGCTATTCCATGCTTTTAAATTTTGCACTGTTACACCAAACTGTTTTGCAATCCTTGATAATGTATCTCCTTGCTTAACGGTGTAAGTGTTAGCTTTTTCTGCATCTCCTTCGCCACTGACAACCAGGCTTTGCTGCGGATGGATCACGGTGCTATGTAAGCCGTTCCTATCCATTAGTTCGTCTATAGTAGTATTGTGATTGTTTGCGATACTCCAGAGGTTATCTCCTTGTTTTACCTCATATTGTTCTGCCGAAACACTTGTTGCGGCTGCGCCGGCTACGATGATGCCTGTAGCAATTGTCGCTACTATTTTCTTCATAAATAGTACCTCCTTCAATTTCTGACAATGCCTATACTATCATAAGAAAAGGGGTTGTGCGGTTACAAGGTCGTTAAGAGTTTATTGCAATAGTTTCCAGATTAACAAATTTATATTACAAAATATGATTTTAGTAATATTTCTTCTTATTTATATTAAAAATAATCACCGAAAAAGGAAACACCCTCTTTTTAGATGCTTCCTTCTGTTAGATTATTAGATTCTTTAATTGTTTCAGCGAACTATTCTACAATCGTTACATTCACATTTTTGACGCCCCAGACATTTGCCTTGTCTTTGCTTGGGATAAATACGTCAATTTTATTTCCTTTAATTGCGCTTCCTTTATCTGCAGCAGTGGCATAGCCATAGCCTTCAACATGTACTTTTGAACCTAGCGGGATAACATTTGGATCAACAGCGATCACTTTTGCACTTGGATTTGCATTTAAATCCACACCAGTCGCTGTTACACCTGAGCAGCCATCACAGCTAGCTGTGTATGCTGTCGCGGAAACATTGATTGTTTTTCCTTCAGGACTCTCACTTGAGCTTTCTTGTTCACTATTATTCTCATTAGATTCTTTTTCAGAACTGGAATCATTTGCAGATTCTTCATTTACAGATTGGTTTGCCTGAGAACTTGCTTCAGCAGCTTGATCAGATTCTTCAGTAACATTTTCTTCTGATTTAACTTCCGTTTCAACAGCTGGAGTTACTTCTTCTGATACATTGGCCTCTTTTAAATGTAGTTCTTGTCCCTCTACAATTCTATCTGATGATAGATCGTTCCATTTCTTGATACTTGGAACTGTTACATTAAATTCTTTTGCAATCCTTGATAATGTATCGCCTTTTTCAACTACATAAACGTCTTCTGATTCTTCATCAATGACTAATGTTTGTTTCGGCTGAATTACCGTATTTTTCAAACCATTTATATTAACTAATTCATCTACTGTCGTATGATGTTCATTTGCTATATCCCAAAGGTTATCTCCTTTTTCAACTTCATATTGCTCTGCTGATACGCTTGTTGCTGCAGCTCCTGCAATAATGATTCCTGTAGCAATTGTCGCTACTATTTTCTTCATTTGTAATTCCTCCTCAAATTTCTAACAGTGATTATATTATCACAGTAAAAAGGAGAGTGGATTTACAAATCGATTAATATTTATTACAGTTCCTATTAAACTATTATAACCCTATTACAATTGAAATATTTTTGTAATATAAATGTGTCACGTGAATCTTTTGTAATACTTTTGTATTATTAAAGGTTCTTTTCTCCAATAAAAAATAGGTGTATTGTCTATCCGTGATGTCATTCATAAGTAAAAAAGCATGGTTCATTACCACCATTTGGTAGTAGAACCATGCTTTTTTATCTTTTTCACGATGATCTAATCTATTTTTTTCGCTTTGGGTCAAAAGCATCCTTTAATCCTTCCCCAAAGAAGTTAATGGACAATATCGTTAATGTAATACAAACAGCTGGAGGAATCCATATCCATAGTTTATTTTGCAGTACATCTGTCTGTCTTGCTTCCATAAGCATATTTCCCCAACTCGGAATTTCCGGCGGGACGCCAACCCCAATAAAGCTTAGTCCTGCTTCAGCTACAATATACGTGGCAAGCAACAGCGTAGCCTGGACGATAATCGTTGTCATTACATTTGGGATTAAATGTTTCATGATTACTTTAGATGGTTTCGACCCGATGGAAGTTGCAGCTAAAACATACTCATTTTCCTTTTCTGCTAATATTTTACTACGAACAATCCGAGCTACACTTCCCCAGCCCAGTAAACTAAAAACAATGATTAAACTCCACATCCCTGTTACTTTACCAAAGCCAATCATTATTGCATTTAATACTATAACAAAAACATAAAAGGGCAACGTTAAAACAAAGTCTGTAAAACGCATGAATAAATCATCAATCCTACCACCAAAAAAACCAGCAATCGATCCAATAATCGATCCAATGAAAGTTACAAAAAGCATGGACGTTAAGCCGATTGTCAAGGAGACCCTTCCTCCGTAAAGCGTTCTCGTAAACACGTCTCTTCCATTTCTATCTGTCCCAAACCAATGCTCATTTGATGGCTCTTGATTAATATTTGCCATATCAATTCTACTAATATCCTCACTAGTGATATAAGGAGCTAAAAAGGACAGCGTGATAATAAACAGAAGAAAGAGTAAACTGATTACTGCTAATTTCCGTTTAAAAAATTTCTTTCGGGCTATCGTCCATGTAGAGTCAAACTTCCGTTCCATTTCATCCCGGTCTGAAGATGGTGTATTTAGTGCTGGCTCCACAAATAACCCTCCTTAATAACGAATCCTGGGATCTACAACCCCATATAATAGGTCGGAAACGAGGTTACCTACTAACGTCAGCAATGAAAACAATAATGTTAAAGACATAACAACGGGATAATCTCTCGTATTCACTGAATCAATGAACAGCATTCCAATTCCCGGATAAGTGAAAATTGTTTCCGTAATAATCGCTCCTCCAATTAATGTAGCTAAATCAAACCCAAAAAACGTTACAAGAGGGATGATGGAATTTCTTAAAATATGTTGATTATAAATATGCGATTCACTCGTACCTCTTGCTCTAGCACTACGCACGTAATCCATTTCGCTATTTTGAATAATATCATTCCGTAAAAATTGCGTGTAAGATGCTGTCGAGAATAATCCAAGCGTTATCGCCGGCAAAATAACATGCAGCATTCTATCATTCCAATACGCAAATGTTCCTTCTTCAAGACCTGGGGTGACGGAGCCGTTCGATGGCAGCCAGCCTAACTGGAATGCAAAAAAGTAGATGGCTACTATCGCTATAATATATTGGGGGATAGCTATTCCAGTATAGTTAAACGTAGCGATTAAGTTATCACCAACCGTATATGGTTTGCGGCCAGAATACATACCTAGTATGAATGCTAGTATGTATGTAATTATGAGTGCTGCTAATGCCAAAAATATCGTATTTGGAAGCCTTTCTACAATGACATCTAATACTGGCTTCTTATACGTCGTTGACTTCCCTAAGTCTCCTTGGACAAAATTCGTGACCCACCTTTTATACTGAACAGGGATCGGATCATTATAGCCCAGCTTTTCTCGCATTTCTTCAATGTAATCTGTACTTGTATTATTTGGGTCGATTTCACCTGAAAAGGGGTCCCCTGGCATCAAATGTGCCAGGGAAAACACAACAACAGAAACAAGAATCAGCAAAGGAATCATAGAGAACAGCCTGCGCAACGTGTATGCTAACATAGACATTTCTCCTTATAGATAAAGAATGCAGCTATTTTATTACTCTGTTACATACCATTCATGGAAATTACGTAAACCATTAGGATCAATGGTTACACCTTCTAAATGGTTGTTCATCCCGTACAGGTCAATATTTTCCCAAAGCGGAAGTGCAGGTAGTTCTTCATTAAATAGTTTCTGCCACTCTACATATACATTTGCACGGTATTCTTCATCAAAAGATGCTTTGCTCAATCCTTCATCTAACAATTTATCTGATTCTTCATTTACCCATCTGCCATAATTCCACTCAGCCGTGCTGTGCCATAATCCAGATGGATCTGGATCGGACCCGACCACCCAAGCTCCAAAAAACACTTCAATGTTTTTATCATCATTTTCCTTCATTTCATTATACGTATTAAATTCAATTAACTGTCCAGTTGCAAGTTCTGTTTTTAGACCGACATCTTCCCAGTTTTGCATAATAGCTTGCGCGCGTCCCTCAAAAGCAGACGGACCAGCATAATGAGAAAACTTAACAACAAACTCTTCCCCGTCTGGGTCTTCTCTATATCCATCATCATTTGTATCTTTATATCCTGCGTCATCAAGCAGTTTTTTAGCTTTTTCTGGATCAAAGTCATACTGCGTTAACTCGGATTCATCAGCGGCTATCCAATGTACAGAAGGTATAGGTGTGTTAACAATCGTTCCCTTACCTGCTAGATAAGAGTCAATCAAAGATTCCCGGTCCAGCGCATAAAACATAGCTTGTCGTAATTTTTTATTAGCATACTTATCAAAGTCGGCTACTGCCTGCCCCTTATCTTGATCATAATGTCCAAATCGAAAAGCGACATAAGAATACCCGAGACCTTTTTGTTCTTCAACTCGAATATGATCTAATCCTTCAAGTTCTGCGATATCATCAGGGCGAACCTCCATAATATCTATTTCCCCGTTTTGCAGTGCCCCTAATGTTAATGAAGGGTCGACCACTTTAATTAACACCTCAGCCAATTTAGGCTTGCCTTGCCAATAATCGTCAAAACGCTCCAGACGAACATACTCTCCCTGAACAACTTCTTTCACTTTAAACGGCCCCATTCCTACAGGGTTTTCACGCACTTCCTCTGCAGATTCCATGTCCGCTACAGGAATATCCTCAAGTTCTTTTTTCGGCATTGGTGTCGTCCATAAGTTCCCCAAGTTATTTACTTTTGCTTCTTTAAATGTCACTACTGCTGTATATGGATCTTTTATTTCAAATCCGGAAATGGAGTCTGCTTCTCCCTCGCGATATTCCTCTGCACCATCAATCTCCTTGACATAATTAAAGCGTGGCCCTTCATAATCCGGATGAGCAATTACCTCAAGAGCAAATTCCCAGTCTTCCATTGTTAATTCCTCACCATTGTGCCATTTAACACCTTCCTTCAGTGTAAATGTAAATTCCTTATTATCCTCTGTCTCCCATTCAGCGAGATTTGGCTCATACTCCATATCGGCATTTACGGTAACTAAATCTTCATGTATAAAGTCCATGATTTCACTGTCAATGGCACTGCCGGCAAATCCATCAATAAATAATCCCTCTGGGGCCTGGTCGACTGCATAAGTAAGCGTGCCGTCCTCCTTTATTTCGCCCTCCGCTGTTTCCTTTGTATCTGCATCATTTTTATTTTCTTCTCCCTCATTATTCGACGTACTATTAGAACAGGCTGCAAATACAATAACCAAAACAGATGAAAGCGCTAACAAAAACCAATACCTTTTTTTCAAACCATCTTCCCCCTTTAGAATTTATTCTATATTATCCATATAAGAGACAAGCAGCATGACGATTTGGTTTCACCTCCTTCAATTGAGGTACAACTTCTTTGCATTTTGGCATCGCCACTGGACATCTTGTATGAAAGACACAACCGGTTGGTGGATGTTGCGGACTGGGTACGTCCCCTTTTAAAATAATACGTTCTTTCTTTCTTAATGGATTGGGATTAGGAATGGCTGACGTCAACGCTTGCGTATAAGGATGTAAAGGCTCTCTATAAATTGCTTCCTTATCGCCAACTTCCACCATGTTTCCAAGATACATAACCCCAATGCGATCACTCATATGTTTCACTACACTTAAATCGTGTGCAATAAATAAATAGGTCAATTTAAATTCATCCTGCAAGTCCCTAAGCAAATTTAAGACCTGCGACTGAATCGACACATCCAAAGCACTCACTGGCTCATCTGCTATTATTAGTTTGGGATTTAATGCAAGTGCTCTTGCAATGCCGATACGCTGTCGTTGTCCTCCTGAGAATTCATGCGGATACTTATAATAATCTTCCGAGCGCAAACCTACTCTTTTTAATAATTTTTTTACCTCCCCTTTTAATTCTTTATGTGACTTTGACATGTAGTTGCGAATTGGTTCATCAACGATATGGCCTACCATCATTTTTGAATTTAATGATGCATACGGATCTTGAAAAATCATTTGAAAGTCTTTCCGGGCCTTTCTTAATTTAGCACCTTTTAATCTTGTAATATCCTCCCCGTCAAAAACAATTTTTCCTTCCGTAGCGTCCGTAAGGCGTAATATTGTTCTTCCAGCAGTCGTTTTCCCGCATCCAGATTCCCCGACCAGTCCAAATATTTCCCCTTTTTTCAAACGCAATGAAATATCATCTACAGCTTTCACGTCCGCCACTTTTCGCTTAAAAAACCCTGAGGTTACAGGATAATATTTTTTCAAATGCTTTACTTCCAGTAACACATCACGATCACTTCCACCCTCTAAAGCTATACTACTTTGTCTGCTCATAAATTCACTCCTTCCTGCTTATTTGATGGGTTTGGATAACACTGCTCATAAAGCAGGCATCTTGCGTGATGTCCATCAACGACTTCAGCAAGTTTCGGTGTTATTTTTGAACAGTCTTCAAATGCCTTGGGACATCGGTCTGCAAAACGGCATCCTGTTTTGGGCATGTTTTGCAGTGAAGGCACGATCCCCTGAATGGTATGTAACTTACTAATGTCTTCATCTATTTTCGGGATACTATTTAATAATGCTTCCGTATATGGGTGTTTAGGGGAATGAAACAGATTGATAACATTGGATGTCTCTACAATTTGCCCGGCATACATCACAATGACTCGATCTGCCATCTCTGCTACGACACCTAAATCATGGGTGATGAGCATAATTGCCATGTCCTCTTCATTCTGTATCTCATTTAAAAGTTCTAATATTTGCGCCTGTACGGTTACATCAAGTGCAGTCGTTGGTTCATCTGCAATTAAAAGTTTAGGGTGAAGGGAAATCGCTATTGCAATCATCACACGCTGACGCATTCCCCCTGATAATTGATGAGGATATTCGTCTACCACCTTGTCAGGACGAGAAATACCTACTTGCCTCAGCAGATGAATTGCCTTTTCTCTCGCATCTTTCTTTGATATAGCAATATGATTAAATAATGCCTCCTTTAATTGGAAGCCAATTGTAAATACCGGGTTGAGCGCTGTCATCGGTTCTTGAAAAATCATGGCTATATCCTTGCCGCGTATGTGTCTCATTTCTTTATCGGGTAGCTTTGTCAGATCTTTTCCGTTAAATAAAATTTCACCGGCTGCTATTTTGGAGTTTGCCATTGGTAATAACTGCATAATAGATAGGGACAATACACTTTTTCCGCACCCGGATTCTCCCACAACACCAACAACCTCTTTTGGTTTTACGTCCATATGGATATCTGTTATGGCGTTATGTAATTTCCCATCCATTATAAAGCCTGTTTGCAAGTTTTTAATTTCGAGAAGCTTTTTATCATAGGGACTTTCTTTCAATTGGACATCTACCTCCCGACACTTTATTTAATATTCCGACAATTCAGGAGACACTCAAACTTACATCCCTGTTTTACAAAACAGTCTATTTTCCCCGATTATAAAGGATACGCTACATTTTTACAAGACTATTTTACTAATATTTCAATTTAGTTTAAATATTCCGTCTTTAGTGTCCATAAAATGTTATAATCTATTTAACTCTTTTCAAACCCATCATACCAATAGGAAGTTAAGCTATCCTATTGGTATGATGGGTTATACTGTATTACTCCTATACGGGACAGGGAGTTGGAGAAAGTTATTGCTTTCGTGAAGATAAATAAACACCTAGGATCATAACAAAAAGGGCTAAGATACCAGCTGTTATATACATCTGATTAAAGCCGGCTTTTAATATATTTGAGACTGTATCAAGCGCCTCCAAACGTGTTTTGGGATCAGTTATTTTATTGATCTGTTCGATAACCTCTCCGTAATTTTCCTCCCCATTGACATGATCCAGGCCTAAGTCTCCATATTTCGCTTTCATTACCGGAGAAATATTTGTAAATGCTCCAGCAACAAAGCCAGCATATAACGTTGGGAAAAGAGATAGACCAATTTGACGGATTAACGATAATGCTCCAAGTGCTGATCCTTCTTCATTGCTCCCGGCACACTCGCCAACCAGAACATTTAGTGGCGCTCCAAGTAAAATACCTAAGCCAATCCCCGCCAGAACGCTTGCGATAAGAAATGGCCCAAGGCTATCGACCCAAAGCGGGAAAAGGACAAAGCCAATGACACCGATGAATCCGGCATAGATGATTGTTTTAATTGCCCCCGCTTTATCTGTAAGGTAGCCCCCTAATCCAGCGCCAATTCCGGAGGCAAGTGCCATTGGGGTTAACCAGTATCCGGCTTTCTCAACCGGCACTTGCAAAACTTGCTGGACAAAGGAAGGAATAAAAATAATGCCCGCTAAAAACCCGCCTGATAAAAGGCCTAAAATTAATGTGATTTGAAATAGCCGTTTTTTAAGTAAAGAATAAGCTACAATTGGATCTCCGTTACGTTCTTCTACACGGCGTTCATGAAGAATAAAAATGATAAAAAATACAATCCCGATCAATAAAAATGGTCCTGCAGAAGGCTTCATCATACTTTCAAATAAAGCAAGACTATTGAGGTTCGTCAGTCCATACATGAATGCCAAGATTCCTAACGCAAGTAAAACAGTCCCTGCAAAATCCATCGGCTTTGTAGTACTTTGTGTTGTCTCTTCTATTTTAAAAAAGCCAAATACGATCAAAAAAATGGCGATTGGTATATTGATTAAAAACATCCACTGCCACGTACCCGTTATGCCTAAAATGATCGCTCCCAAATTAGGCCCGATGACAGCCGCCAGTCCGTTCATTCCGCCCAACATGCCCAGCGCCTTTCCTTGCTGACCTTTAGGCAAGGTTGCTAAAATATGTGAACTTCCAATAATAAAAATCCCACCGCCACCGATGGATTGGATAAAACGCGCAGCAAGAAGAAAGATAAAACTGGGACTTAATGCAACCAGCAAGGAACCAATCCCAAATAAAAATATTTCAATAATAAATAACCGCTTCCTGCCAAAACGATCCGATAATTTCCCGATAATCGGAACACTTATTGCAATACCAAGTGTGTAAAGCGTAATGCTCCAGGCTCCCCAGGCAGGAGAAACACCAAACGTGTCGTTAATTGTCGTAAGTGCGGTACTAATTATTCCATTATCAAGGCCTGCCATAAAAACCCCAATTGTAAAAAGGGCTACTGGCCATTTTTGAGATGTTCTATGTTTCGTACTCACTTCATCAACTCCACCTGACCAAGCGTAGTTTATGTAAATGCAACAAGGACTCATTTTTCTGAGCCCTTGTTGGCTGGTCGATTATTTAAAAAGACTTCTGAAAAAATCACTGATTATTTGAAAAAGATCCGCAAAGAAGTTCACCACTTTTTGCCAAAAACCTTCATCGATATCCAAGTTTTCAAGTTTGTCTTTTACTTTAGAGGCAATATCCTCAAGCTGATTTTTTACCTGATCAAAGTTAATATTCAAATCACGCATTTTTTCAAATAAATCAATGAGTAACTGACGATCTTTGTCACTTAAAGAGATCTCTAATTTATCCAGTTGTTCTTGGACAATTTTTTCCACATCTTCTTTCGTTGCCGGATTTTGTTCTGCGATTTCCTTTTTAATCTCTGTTAGTAGTTCACTAACTTTTTCTTGGTTCATTCCTTCTTTTTTGGACAATTCCGTTGCTACATCAAGCTCTTCATTGGCTAATTCCATTCTTTCCTTATCAAGCTCTTCACCCTGTACATCATACGCTTTATAAATCCCTGTAAGCGCTGAATGTCCACTTACCTTTACTGGCGAAACAACTTCAACCTCTGCATTTTCTACACCAGCAGTAAGCAGTGCATTGGCATACATCTCCGTAGTTACCTCTGTAATATTATCTGGTGTTGCAATATCAATGTGAAGACCTGTCCCCTTTTCTTTTCTTGTTATTTTTGCTGAAGAAAACATTCTTGAATGCGGGTCTCCATCAATATATTTAGCAATATCCTCGCCTGTTACGGTATACGCTTCTACTGCACTTGGGTCAGTGACATTTAGTAAATCACGTACTTCCTGTTTTTGTTCCTCTGATAAAGTATCTCCATAAACAACTACAGGTACACCCAGTTTTTCATTAATGCTATCTGAATCCGCTGCATGAGCAGGCTGTGTTAGTCCAGTTACCAAACCAATAATCAGCAAAAATATGGCAGTTAATTTTAAATCTTTTTTCATATTCTTTTACTCCTTTTAGTGTTTACTTTTACTTGCATATACTTTTTGCCTTCAACTTATTATAACGTTTTTTATTCGCAATGAACACATTTGATTGTCATCGCTCATCTCGCACCCCCTTAGAAGCAGTAACTTGACATAAGCAGATAACTTTTATTTTTTATGGAACCATTATATAGTGAAGATAGCTAATAAAAGAAAGAAGGGCTTCACAATCTGTGATCAAAATATACGTATCAAAAAAAATTTAGCAATCATGTGGTTTGCTAACTTTTTTGTTGCTGGAAGTATGACAACTCTTTTGCCATTTCTTTCCCTTTATATTGAAACACTCGGCGATTTTTCCAGTTCGTATGTGCAAACATGGTCGGGCTGGACATTCGGTGTAACATTTATTACTGCTTTTATTTTTTCACCGATATGGGGACGCATTGGTGATAAATACGGCAGAAAAAAGATTCTGATTATGTCTGCTACCGGGCTTGGCTTATCTGTATTATTGATGGGATATGCTACTTCCGTATGGGGACTTTTTTTATTGCGTTTCTTTATGGGGATATTTACCGGTTTTATCCCAATGTCCCAAGCTTTCATTGCGACACAAACCCCAAAAAAGATCGCAGGGAGTGTACTTGGAACACTGCAAACTGGAAGCATCACAGGAACATTAATGGGGCCGCTGATTGGCGGATCGATAGCTGACGTAGTTGGTTATGCTGCTACGTTCAAATGGACATCCGTTACGGTATTTTTATCCGCTATCATTGTATTAGTTGGAGTCAAAGAAATAAAGCTAAATGTTTCCGATGAAACAGATCAAAAATCATACAGCAGTAAAGAAGTTATCATGCATATTTTACAAAAACCAGTACTTCTCGTTGTTATGCTTTTATCTGCACTCGTACAAATTGCGCATTTCAGCATACAGCCAATCCTCTCTTTATACGTTGCAGAAATTCATGGAACTGCAAGTATAGCACTCTTTTCCGGGATGGCCTTTTCTGCTGCAGGTCTGGGAAATTTACTGATGACAAAGCGCTGGGGAAGACTTGGCGACCGGGTTGGATATATGAAAGTTTTAATACCGCTGCTATTTATGGCAGGGATTGTCTATTTTCCGGGAGCATTTGTTACAAGCATTTGGCAACTCATCATCATCCGGTTTTTATTAGGTGTGTCGATTGGGGGCATTATCCCGCTAAGAATAGCTTATATACGACAAGTTGCACCACTTTCCATGCAAGGAGAGGTTCTTGGCTACAACACTAGTCTCCGCTTCCTCGGAAATATGATTGGTCCCGCTTTAGGCGGTATGCTGGCAGGATATTTCGGAATTTCTACGGTATTCTTTGTAACAAGCGGTCTGCTTCTTGCAGGTGGCCTGATCATGCTGAGCGTATGGTATAAATATGAACATGTAGAAAAACATACACAACCACTGCCGTCACACCGAAACTAATAGACGAGACTGGGACAAAACTCCAGTAAATGTAAAAAAATTTCGGGAGTCCCGTCTCTAGATGGACCCCCCGAACTTCTATATTTTACTTTTCCGTTCGATTTATAGTTATTTAGTAATCCCGTTGACTTGCACTGCAGGTGGCTGCTTTCCGCGGGCACAGCCTCAGCCTCCTCGGAAGAAAACCATTTCACGTGGGGTCTTCAGACTCGTGCTATTCCCGCTGGAGTCAGCCGCCTTTCGTTCGAGTCAACTAGATATGAAAACGGCTTTAATATGCTTGTTTTAGTAAACAAAAAGGACACCTTCTGATAAAATTAAAGTCACTACACACAATTTTTCAGGGGTGTCCCTTATGTTTCCATGAATCAAATTGTTTTGCCGCTGGATTTAGAAATTAAATGACAAGAAGATGATATTGCCTATGTCGTGGAAAGTATTCCGGACGAAGCATTCGTCAGCCTTTTGCGTAAGAGGAGCTGTCCGGCCTACCATCCGCGCATGATGTGGCTGGCCCCAGGGATATGAACCGAGTTATCGAACGATTAATCGTTTCCGCATTCACCCGGAAGTCAAAGAATTATTGCGTTAGTGTTTCGTAGAATTCCGTTGTAAGCCTTGTGCAGGAAAAACAGATTGATGAAGAAGCCATTTTTATTGATGGCACCAAGTGGGAAGTTAAAATGACGCTAATTCAATGTGACAAAAATGGGTATACTAAAATAATGCTAATCAATTGATTCATGTGGCAGTATATGCTACAACTAACAGAGTCAAAAATTTTAAATTGATTTGAAAGAAAGTGATAGCAATGGGAATTGTCGTAGTCGAGGTATGTGACGGAAATGCAATCACTAAAATAGATATAGAAGGAATCATCGAATCCGAGTTTCCAGAAGTAGCTGTGCTAAAGAATGAATGTCTGGCATTTTGCGGTTTATGCAGAGTAAGGCCATTTGCCCTTGTTAACAATCGGCGAATTTTCGGGAAAACAGTTGAAGAATGCTTAGACAAAATTCGCGCAGCAATCAAAGAAGAACTAGCTGTTTATCAATAACAACAGCTTGTTCTTTTTTATTCCTGAGCATCTGTTTCATCGATATATTCCAGTAAATCACCCGGCTGGCAATCGAGAGCCTTGCACAATGCATCCAATGTTGTGAAACGGATCGCTTTTCCTTTTTCATTTTTTAGAATGGATAAATTGGCTGTTGTTATGCCGACTAATTCCGATAGTTTATTGAGCGACATTTTGCGCTCAGCCATCATAACATCCAACTTTATTCTGATCATCTTTTTCCCCTACTTTATATTGTTTTCTTATTTTCCTCTACCGCATGAACAGCCGTTTTTAAAGCTGATGCAAGAATGATAAGTACAATGCCCCATGTAATCGAATCGATATAAGAAAGATTGGAGGATTGAATCTCAGCATTTGTAATATCTAATGCACTCAGAGCCTTTGACAGCAAAAGTCCATCGGTATACGTAAATGCCGTCCCTAAAATAAGATAGGTTAGCCCCAGTTTAAAGATAATCGAAACATTCTCGTACATAAACAGACTATCTTTATAAATATTTTTTAACAGCTTATACATCAACCTTAAAAATAATAGCGCAGTTAAGATCATGGTTGTTATGGAAATTAATGATAAAACCATAAAAGATTTTTCCATGTAAAGATTTGGCTCCTGATAAAAATGTAACTCGAGATAGCTAAAAATAGGTTCAAACTTGCCAAACGACTTTGAAAGAGCACTATCTGCATCCCAAATGAATGATAGATGCAATAATATTGCAAAGATCCCTATTAAAATGGTGAAATAAAACCCTATCAAGCATAATACCGATAATAATTTAAAAATAGCTTTTTTGGCTCCCATTGCTCCACTCCTATCGTAAAACACCGTTTTCCTCATTTCTTCATCAACTATAACACACATTCTTTATCAATGCATTTTTATCGATAATCGATAAAAAAATATTGATAAATAATCTCCCATCTGCTATATTTTATACTATCAAACCGCAAATAAGGTTTTTTGGGAGGAAGTATGACATGCGAGCAACGACTAAAAGAATTGGTTTCATTGATGGAATCCGCGGATGGGCATTATTCGGAATTCTTCTAGCTAATTTACTTATTTTTCAGTACGGAATCTTTGGAAAAGATGAAATTTCCTACTTTGATCTTTCATCAAGCAACCTGTTTTCTTATTATTTTGTGAAGCTTTTTATTGAGAATTCATTTATGCCTATCTTTACATTTTTATTTGGCTATTCCTTAATCCTAATGAGGAACAGCCTGAAAAAGAGGCAGTTGCGTGTGAAATGGCACCTATTCCGAAGATTTATCATGTTAATTGTGCTTGGCGTCCTGCATAGCACTTTTTTGTGGGAGGGAGATATTTTATTATCCTATGGCATGATGGGTATCCTTCTTTTGCTATTTGTTAACCGGAAACCAAAAACATTGCTTATCTGGGCGATACTTTTACTTTCATTCATCACCGTTGGTAGCTTTTTTGAAACTGAAGAGGATATTGCTTTAACGACAGATGGAAAAATGGAAACATATCTGAATCAAACAACCAATATATACAGTTCTGGCTCATATAGCGAAATCAAATATCACCGCAATCATAAAGATCCGATGGAACTCGATGGAGAGGAAGCGGCCTTGATGTTATTAGCTATTCCCCTTGTTATGCTGCCGATGTTTTTCATTGGCATGCATGCTGCCCATAAAAAGTGGCTCGTAAATCCACTGAAAAACAGAAATAAATACAAAACTGGAATGATCATGCTTATCCCAATAGGATTAATTTTAAAAGCTACATTTTACATCAAAGAGTCTATTCATTGGCTTGTCGATCTGAGTTATTTGGGAGATATTACCCTTGCGATTGGTTATATTTGTCTATTTGCATTTGTTTATGGCAAATTTTTTGGAAGTCGCTTCGTTATTGGATTTGAAAACTTGGGAAAATTATCATTAACGAATTATATCATGCAAACCATTATTTGTACGTTTATCTTTTATGGTTACGGTTTAGGACTTTTTGCAAAAATGGGGGTCACCTTTTCCATTGTTTTAGGAATCATTATTTTTCGATTGCAGCTATATGCAAGCACCCTCTATTTAAAATACTTCAAGCAGGGACCACTTGAGTGGCTGCTAAGAATTTTTATTTATTTCAAGGCCCCTACAAAGAAAAGACTGCGAACCGAGAAAGCGTATAAAAATGGCTAGAAATAGATTGGAGTGATTTCATGTATTCCAAGATTCATTCACCCGAACATCGATTGTCAAAAGATGCTGTTAAAATTTGGATCATACGCGAGGTAATGATCGATATCCTTGGGTTTATCATACTTGGTGTTTTATTTTATTTAGACTATCATTTTTCGTGGAAAGACTGGATTGGTTGGATTCTTATTGTGATTACAATCATTGCTGTCCTTTTCTCCATTTGGTCCATCTTTATTGAACCATTTCTGCTTTACAGAAACTTTCGATATGACGCAGATGAGTCGTTCTTGCAATTGAAATCAGGCGCCCTAAAAGAAGTACATCAGCTTGTTCCGATGACAAAAATACAAGCTGTGGAGACAAATCAAGGACCATTGTTTAGAAAATATGGACTTTGTTCACTGGAAATCAGCACGATGGGATCTTCTCACACAATTCCCGCACTACCTAAAGAAGTTGCTGTCAAATGGAGGAATCAGATTGCTCATTTCGCCAAAATAAAGGAAGTGGAGGAATGACGGAAAGCAAACAACGTTACCACCCACTGCTTATTCTTTTTCATTTATGGAGGTTAATAAAAAACTCCATTGTCTTCGTGATTTATTTATTTGTTATAAAATTCGGCTCGGATTCCACTTTTATTAAATACGGGAGAATCATTTTTTTCCTTTTGATTGGAATCTCCATTATTTCCATTGTGGTGAAATGGTTTTCACATAAGTACAAGGTGGATGATACGTCATTCCATCTTTACAAAGGACTTTTTGCAAAATCAGAGCGAACCATTCCCTTTTCTAAAATTCAAAACGTCAATCGTCGTACTACTGTAATCCATCGTATTTTTAACGTTACATCGATAAAATTTGAAACCGGTATGTCTGATTCAGATGCCACTGTTGCGTTTGAGGCCATCCCTAAAAAAGAGGCCGATCACTTGGAAGCACATATAACAAATACGGGCGTGGATGAGCCATCCACAAATCAAGCTGTCAGTGATCCAGACATGCCACCTCAAGACAGTAAGGAAGCAGTAGTTTCCAATCGTAGAATTCATTTTAAGCCGACCAAAAAGGAGCTTATCAAAGCATCGTTTACATCATTCAGTATTCTAGTGCTCATCCCAATCATCATTTCTGCTTATTTTAAACTCACCGAGATCTTTCATGTAGGAAAAAAAGTAGAAGGATTGTTTTTACAAATTACGCATTCTTGGTGGCTTCTTACAATCATCGTGATCGTAATGCTTTTTGCTTCAGTCATTTTTGGATTTGCAAAGACATTTTTGACATATGGGAAGTATGAAATAGCTTCAAGTGAAGAGCAAATTTTTATTACAAAAGGTATCGTCGAGGAAACAACATTTACCATATCAAAAGATAAAGTACAAGCGATTGAAATGACACAATCGCTGATGAAACGATTGCTTGGACTTGTGGAAGTTAAACTGATCAGTGCCGGTGGCTCTAATGACGGAGATGAGGAGATGGAAATTAATTCTCTTTATCCATTTCTGCCTATTGAACAAGCACGTAAAATAATTTCCGAAATACTTCCTTCGTATGAAGTGACTGAGGAAATGACGCGTCTTCCTGGCAAATCTTTATGGGTCCGTTTATTCAGACCTAGCTGGCTATGGATTTTTTCCACTGGTTTATTATTTTACTTCAAGCCAGCTGTACTTGGTATCACGCAAGCTTGGTGGATTTTATCTATTGGCTTGCTTTTATCCATTGTTGTATCAAGATTGCTTGATTTCTTTCATACAAGCTATACATTCAATCATCACTTTATCCAGTTTCAAACAGGCGGCTTCACAACATCTCTGTTCACATCAAAACGAGATAAGATCATGGAAGTGAAAATATCCCGTAATATCGTTCAGCGAATGCTTGGATTAGCGTCTATTGAGACCGTTAATCGTGCCAAACCGGTGCGTCATACTGCTCTTCATGATGTTCCTGTGCAACTGGGAGAGAGATTTTATACATGGTATAAAAAACGTGAAAATGAAATAAAAATAGAGTCCAAGCAATAAACTGAGGCATTCACTAACAAGAGCTCAGCCCTCTTATATCAGTGAATGCCTCAAGTTCATCTATATCATGCATGCGTTATTTTTTATATACGACAACGTCCATTTCGACAAGTGCGCCTTTTGGAAGACCACCAACTTCTACGGTAGCTCTTGACGGATAAGGCTCTTGTAAATATCCGCCATAAATATCATTGACAGTAGCAAAGTCATCCATCGAATCCAAATAAATGGTAAATTTCACAACCTCTGAAAAGTCTGTACCTGCCTCTGTTAGAATAGCTTTTAAGTTTTCTAAAACCTGTTTCGTCTGCTTTTCAATTCCTCCTTCCACTTCTTTGGTTTGAGGATCGATTCCAATTTGTCCGGACACATAAACAAAATTACCCGCTTCAATTGCCTGAGAGTAAGGACCGATTGCCGCTGGTGCATCTTCTGTATGGATTGCTTTTACCATTGTAATTCCTCCTTGATTTTGTATGTACTTAAAAATTTCCTTTGTTCTATTAAATAATACCATTTTTGGCTGGTTCATGGCTTGCTTTTTGCTGAATGTACCATTAATTAATGTATGAATTTCAGTAAATTGATCAAGTAACGCTGATCTGTCCTCCACCGTAACATTGCCAGAAATAAGCATCGAGGGAACATGGTATTTTCGGGCTAATGCTGCAACATATCCAGGTGCTTTTCCATCAAGCGTTTGTGTATCACTTTCTCCTTCGCCACTAATGACTAGATCGGCATGTTTTATTTCATCCTCAAGCTCAATCACTTCGGAAATGAGCTTAGCGCCTGAAAGCAATTTACCCCCCATCGCCATAAATGCAAACCCCAGACCGCCCGCTGCACCAGCTCCTGGTTCTTTGTCTAATGAAAGCGAGAGGGAATTTGTTTTTTGCATTCGTTTACTATAATTCCCCATGGCTTGATCCAAATATTCTATTTGTTGACGATTAGCCCCTTTCTGAGGGCCGAATACAAAGGTTGCTCCATTCTGTCCGCATAAAGGATTCTCTACGTCTGTTGCTACACGAATGGTACATGAAGCAAGGCGCGGGTCGAGTGTTTCTAGATGAATTGTTTCTATTTCTAACAAATGCTCACCGAAAATACCAACATGTTCACCACGGGAATTTTTAAAGGTAGCCCCCAGAGACATGAGCATTCCAAAACCACCATCATTCGTTGCACTACCACCTAACCCGATGATAAATTTACGAAATTGTTTATCTAGAGCTATACGTATGGCCTCGCCAATACCATATGTGGTTGTTTTATATGGATCTCGGCTGTCCTTAGGAACAAACGGCAAACCTGCCATACTGGCAATTTCAATAACAGCAGTATCTTCGTATACCACTCCGATACACGTCTCTATTTTTCTCCCTAAAGGACCAGTTACCTTTACCGGCAATCGCTTACTGTCAGGAATCGCACGGAGCAAGGCATCCAGCATTCCTTCACCACCGTCCGCCATCGGTTTGATGACGACGTTATGTGTAGCATCCACTTCCATGATGGCATTTTTTATTATATTTGCTGCATCCACCTGTGTCAGTGTTCCTTTATATGCATCTGGTGCCACTACGATTTTCATATGAACACCCCTGTTTTTTTATCTATAGCGTTTCTCGATAAGCCATGACATCACGGACATAATAGATATCTCCGTAACAAGCGTTATATCGCTTTGCTTCTTCTCGGTAACACGTATAAGTTTCCCTGTCTTTATCATACATTTGTTTAGAGAAATTAATCGCTTCTTGCTGTGAATATTCTCCGGATTGATTTTTGACATAATCAATGAACCCTTTTCCAAAATTATAAGATTGTACGGCCAACTTTACATCTCCATCCGCTTTCTCCAGCACTTGAGAAAAATAGTACACTCCTTGCTTAATCGAATGTTCCGGATCATCAATGCAGCCAACTTCCCCGCAATAACTTTCTGATGATTGCATTGGGTCATTTCCCTTGCCTCCTGATTCCTGCATCATCATGGCCAAAATAACATCTATGTATGAGGATACATGGTATTTCTTTGCATATTTTTCAACGAGCGGCTGATATTTTTTTACTTCATCGCTTATGCGTCTATCAGGTTGTCGGTCTATTTCCGGTTTTTCATAGGTTAATAGAGACAGGACAACAAACAAGATTCCTATAAATAAAAATAGAACGGTTGCCTTTTTCATTGCTTTTACTGTCTTGCGTTTCATATTTTCAATTCTCTTACCCCAGTCTTTTATATTTTATGTGCCATTTACCAAATGATTGGATCGTGCACGTTGCTAAAAGCTACGAACTGTAATTTTTCGTAGTTTTATTTAACTTACGGTTGCAACGCTGTTACAGCTAGAGTTTGTATGAAATTTACCCATCCAGATTAAAGCATTCATTCATGTTTTCGTTCTCTAATTCTTATCCATTTTAGCTAACGTTCACTCTATTATTTAATGTGCTTTTTGCCCTTTAAATAACTCTTTTTCCCGCCACTTGCCAAAACGGTAATACATATAGGCTATAAAACTGCTAGCCAAAAAACTGGCACCTACTCCAACACCAATTCCTACTTCTCCAAACATTTTTGAAAATAAAGAAGCAAACGGAAATCGCAATAACCAAAATGACGTGATATTTAATGCGAGCACTTGATACATTGCGCCAGATGCTCGAACGATTCCATTTAATATGAAATTGATGCCAAGAAATGGATAACATAATGCGACGATACGCAAGTATTTTGTTCCAAAAGCTACTGCTTCTTCCTCTTCTATAAATAATCGAACTCCAAATTCAGCAAAAAGTACAACAATTACACCTATGATCAGCATGACAGAAAAGTTATATAAAACGCCATACTTGGCTATCCGTTTCACTCGCTCCCAATCATTTATACCAATATTTTGTCCAGCCATACTGCTTACAGTTGTTCCTAATGCATGGGCTGGCAGCATGACAATACTATCCAGCCGTTGTGCAGCACCATATCCTCCAACGACATTTTCTCCAAAAACGGTGACAACGCTCATAATCGCTGCTGCTCCAGCAGAAATCACTGCCATCTGAAGCCCGGACGGGATGCCCAGATTTAAAATAAGCCCTATTTCCCCTTTTGTTGGAAGAGAGGGTATACGAAATGGCGCCAGCTTACGTCGAAGAACATAGAAAACACCATAGATAAATGCCGTTCCTTGTGCTATGACTGTTGCATAAGCTGCCCCGTTGATCCCCAAGTTAAGTCCGGCAATGAACAGTGGAGCAAGTATGATATTAAGCATAACAGCCAGCATAACAAAGCGAAGTGGCGTCTTGCTGTCTCCTAAAGCACGGAGGACGGTACTAATAAAGTTATACCCAAATAAAAATAAAATCCCGATAAAATTAATTTGCAAATAGGATTTCGCGGAAAAGATCATACTTTCTGGTGTTCCTAAAATTCGTAAAAGATTTTCTGCAAACATATATCCAGTAACACCTAAAATGAGCGATATTGCCGTTAAAAGTACAACATAAGCATTTAAATACCGTTTTAATCCATATGTATTTCCGCGTCCTTTTTGCTGAGATAAGATGGTTAAAGCGGAATTATTTAAGCCGATAACAAAAGAAAGTATGGTAAAAATAATTGTACTCGATACGGCTACAGATCCCAGAGCATTTGCTCCAAGCAAATTTCCAACCCACAAACTATCAGCAAATTGATAGGAAGTCTGCAATAGATTTGTCAGCATGATTGGACCTGAAAATAAAATGAGCTGTTTAAAAATATTTCCTTGGGTAAAATCATGCTGTTTCTTCATTCATGTCCATCCTTTCTTTATCACATCTAGTTCCACGTAAACATTTCTCGTGTATATCAGATTCTACTAGGAAATGAAAGTATTCTTCAACTGTTTCTCTTTTTTAGTTGCACCATCTCTATTATTCTACCCGCGAACATAGCACAAAAAGCTATTTTTAATAAAAACTGCTGCTCTTTCATTCTTGACAGTTGTATGAATATTCTATATTATGGTATAAATTAACGAAATTTGTCGATTTATCTGGGAGGATCTTATATGAAAACCAAAATAGCGGTGTTCGGTAGAAAAGAGGTCGTTGATCAATGCCATTCCTCTGTGTTAGGACAAGTGGATCTTGAGATCGTTCCTTTTATTTATACACATGTCAACGAAACTCCAAAACTGATCGAGAAGGCCTTTATATGTGATGTATACCTTTTTACAGAAGCTATATCCTATGCCTTTGTAAAAAAGATCATCAATAAAAAACGCCTTCCTGCCGTGCAAATTCCTTGTGATGACTATATGTTTTTAACCTCTCTTTTTCTCGCAAATAATGAACGGGAAAAGCCCATCAAACGTTTATCCATTGATCTATGGAATAAACACCGTATTCATGAGGTACTTACAAAGTTAAATACAAGCAATTATGAAGTATATACATCTGATTACAGAAATAATGAAGACAACAACATTGACCAGATCACAGCATTTCACAAGCAACTATGGGAAAAAGGTAAAATTGATCATGTACTTACTTCTATAAAAGAAGTTGATCTCATGCTGAAGGATGCTAACATTCCTTCTACATGCATGGAAATTCCAAAAGTTAATATCGAGCGTGCGATCCAAAAATGCAAATCCATTGCTACACTAAAAAAGTATAATCATACGCAAATGATTGCAGGATACGTTTGTGTAAAAGGTTTTGAATTGTTAAACAGAGAAAAAGGTGAAATCACATATGAAATGATACTCCCTAAGCTAGATCAACTCTTAGAGGAATTTACATTTCAGACAGAAGCTGCACTTATCCAAACAAAAGCTAATCAATATGTTTTATTTGGAACACAAAAAATGATCCATTATATTACCGATCATTACCGGAATTTCCCATTATTGACAGAAATCGAGCGTTCTCTGCAAGTTCCTATTTCAATCGGATTTGGACTAGGTATGACAGTGAAACAAGCGGAAAATAATGCGAAGCTGGCGCTAGACAGATGCAACCAAGAGCCATACAGGCATAATTGTTTTCTTGTAAACGAACAAGGGGATAGCTTTGGCCCAATTGGAGTTAAAAAACATTTTGACGCTGCACGATTATACCAGGCTCTCATTCATAAGGCACGACTAAATAATGAATTATCATATAATTTCATAAATTTCATCTCCAGCAGGAATAATGAACCTTTTTCTTCGAATGATATTGCCTTGTATTACCGTGTCACGAAACGCAGCGCGGAACGCACGATAAATAAATTATTAAATGGCAAAGTTATTAAAGTAGTCGGTGAAGAAAAACCATATCTGAAAGGAAGACCAAGGAAGTTATTTCAAATTGCAACTGAAAAAGAAAAAGCCAGGTAACATCGCATTACCTGACTTTTCTTTTTAAATTCGAAAAGAAAACTTAAATAGTAATAGAAATTAACCTGCCTCCTAAACAAATTAACTTTTGTTATTAAATAAGTAATCCATGATATGATCGAAAAAAGTTACTTGTTCCGTAATTAAAAATACGGGCAAAAGCATGATAGCCAATGCAATTGTTGCGTTTGAAACAATAAACTTAGCAAATCCATTCACAACCGTTTTCATGAAACACCAACTTTCAGAATTGTTTAAATATTATAACATCAGTAAACTTATAAAACAAGAAACATGTCTATCTATTTTTCATTATGAACGTTTTGCTCCATTCGCAAACTTTCTAATTTTAGATTTACATCTACTTCGTTAAAGCTTTATTGCCCCAAAAATAAAGAGATTGGGACAAAACCCCAGTAAATGTAAAAAAAATTTACTTTTCCGTGCAATTTTTAGTAATCCCGTTGACTTCCACTACAGGTGGCTGCTTTCCGCGGGCACGGCCTCAGCGTCCTCGTAAGAAAACCACTTCCTGCGCGGTCTTCGGACTCGTGCTGTTCCCGCAAGAGTAGCCGCCTTTCGTTCCAGTCAACTAGATATGAAAGCAGCTTTAATATGCTTGTTTTAGAAACAAAAAGGACACCTTCTGATAAAATGAAAGTCACTACACAACAATTTATCGGGGGTGTCCCTTTTGTTTAAATCTTATACCATGAATCAAGTTGTGTTGCCGCTTGATTTAGAAATTACATTACAAGAAGATGATATTGCCTATGCCGTGATGTCGTGGAAAGTATTCCGTTTCTACTTATTCTTGGCTAGTTATGTCCCAACCCCCTTAAATAACCACTTATAGATTCAATAATTCTCGCACGTCCTCTTCACTCAGACTGGACAACATTGTTTCTCCTGGCTGAATAACTTGATCAATAAGCTCACGTTTCTTTTGTTGTAATTCGTAAATTTTTTCTTCTATGGTCCCCTCCGTTATCAGACGAATCACTTGCACTACATTTTTCTGACCAAAGCGATGAGCTCTTCCAGTCGCCTGGTCCTCCACTGCAGGATTCCACCATAAGTCATACAAAATCACCGTATCTGCCCCTGTTAAGTTTAACCCAGTTCCACCTGCTTTTAAGGAAATAAGAAATACATCTTTTTCCCCGTTATTAAAGCGTTCACTCATTTGGACACGTTCACGAGATCCGGTTTGACCATGCAAATAAAAATAGGCAATGTCCTCTTGCTGTAATTTGTTCATGATAATTTCATGCATACTTGTAAATTGAGAAAAGATGAGCATACGCTTTCCATTTGCAATCGCATTTCTTACTGTTTCCATCAGCTGTTCCAATTTTCCCGATTTACCTTGATAATTTTCGATAAATAAAGATGGATGGCAGCAAATTTGTCTAAGCCTTGTAAGGCCTGCTAATATTTTCATTCGATTCTGATTAAATCCGCCTGCTTTCATCGACTCCGCTGCTTCTTGTTGTAATTGCCTTAAATACCCAAGATATAATTCTTTTTGTTCATTGGTTAACTCCGAAATAGAGGTTGATTCTATTTTATCTGGCAATTCTTTTAAAACATTCTCTTTCAAACGTCGTAAAATGAATGGTTTTGTGAGACTTGCTATTTTTTCATGCGACATTTGTTTAAATGACCGTTGACTGGGCATTAAGCCAGGCAAAACAACTTGAAAAATAGACCATAGCTCACTAATCGAATTTTCAATTGGCGTGCCACTTAATGCAAACCTTCTTGTCGCCTTAATTTGTCTAATTGCTTGCGACGTTTTTGTAGCATAATTTTTTATATATTGCGCCTCATCGAGTATCATTGTTTGAAATGTTAGTTCTTTATATTGCTCTATATCTTGTCGCAGTGTTGCATAGGAGGTAATCCATACATCCTTATCCGTTGATTCTTTAATCATTTTTTCTCTTTCCACTGGCGTCCCTTTCAGAATAGACACACTTAAATCAGGAGCAAATTTTTCACACTCATTTTTCCAATTATACAGTACAGAGGAAGGTGCTATGATTAAATGTGGCGAGTCGCTTGGTTCAGATAGCATATAAGCGATGCTTTGCAACGTCTTTCCGAGTCCCATATCATCCGCTAAAATTCCGCCTAAGTAATAATTGCTTAATGATTTGAACCATTGGTAACCTGTCTCCTGATAAGACCGAAGGGAGGCATTTAAATTTTCCGGAAGCTCATAAACTTGTTCTTCTGGTGACTTCAATTGATGTAATAGTTTCCTAAACTTTGGGTCATAATCTTTTTTCGTATCAATCAGCTCATCAATCTGTGTACTGCGATAAAAAGGCATATGAATATTGCCTTTATCCAGATCTCCCTTTTTAATTTCTAAATCTTCAAGGAACTGTTGCATGGAAGAAAATTCATCTCCTTCCAACGACATCAATGCACCACTCTGCAAGCGGTAATAGCGCTTCTTCTCAATCACCGCATTTAAAATTTGATTTATTTCAACGTCATCTACCCCATCGATGTTAAATCCGATTTCCAACAAGTTAGAAGATGATTCCACACTGACACTTGTGCTTGGATTAGGTTCATGTTCAACAATAAAATTTCGAATTTCAGATGTTAAAAACAAATCCACATAACGCTCAAGCAAAGGTAAAACATGGTAGATAAAATCATACAGTTCTTCTTCATCCGCCTCGATATATAAATCTTTCCCATTATAATGAAAGTTGGCATATTCAATCAGCTGCATGATCTTTTGCTCTTTATCTGTATCACGAATAATAATTGTATCACTTTCATCACGTCCGCTAAAGGGATCGATTTGGTGATCACCATAATGATATTCTAACTTACCAACAATCCAATCCGCCTGTATTTCTAGATATAATTTTGCATGTAATGGTACTTGGATAATTTCAGCTTCGACCTTTTCAGCAATTTCCACGTCTCCTACTTTTTTTAAAGAGGGCAGGACTTCAGACAGGAAAACATTTGCTTGATTTTTGGTGATTGGAAGCTGGTGATTTTCCATCCCTAATTGATTCATTTGTTCGAGAACAGGTATTTGCTCTTTTGACGGGAAATAAAAAGTGCCTTCTGAAAAGAGTATTTGATACGGTTTAAAATATACACTTTGTGCAACATCGCTCATTTCAAGCATTAAATCTTCCCGTCTATTTTTGGTTACAACAAATTGAAAAGGTAAATGGTCTTTAACGATCTCTGCATGCTGAAAACTTTGCTCTCCATTTTCTATCGTTAAATCTCTTTCAATCAGCTTTTCTATTAATTCGCGAGCGAGTAATGGCGGTATAATAATGGATCGTTTATCGTGTAGCTTTGTTTGATAATGATAAAATGAATACCCGTTGTAGACTTGCTCATTTCTTAAGATAGAGTACAACAGCTCAAAAGCATCCAGATCTTGCTGCAGGAAATAATGACTCTCTGGACTGTACGTAAATGTTTTTGTAAAGTAATGCTCCCGTCCATGTAAAACATCTTCCAGAAATGCAAATGCATCTTTAACAACAAAACATCTTTTTTCCCCTGCTTTTAATTCAATGAGCAAATTCCGATCAAAAGACCACTTTAAATAGTACTGTACATGCATCGGAATTTTCCGTAGCAGTATTTCCTCCGCTTCTGGACTTTGTTGTGTAGAAGTAATCGCTTGTATGAAACGATTCGTCGTTTGGTATTCATAGTCATCCAGTCCCGATTCATTCCCTGCTGATCTATTGGCAATGCTAATTAGAACAGCAACAATATGTTTACACGATCCATACGTATCAAAGGCTGGACAATCACAATATGCCTTGATCGAGCCACTTGAAAATTCAGACATATTTATCTCCACAAAATAATCTTCTGAGCCATGTACAGTGGCTGTCCACACATTATAATTCAAATCGTATACTAAATTACTTATCAAATCATTTTTGTAATATGCTAACCCGCGTCGATAAATCACCGATGGAAACATATTTTTTATATTAAAATTCCGAATAGTATTCAAAATGTATTACCCTGCCTTCACAATCTCATTTCCTTTATTGTAAACGAGAAACAATGATTTTCAAACCCACACACCCAAAAGTTGATATTTCCGTTCTTCGGTTGATATTTCCGTTCTTCGGTTGATATTTCCGTTCTTCGGTTGATATTTCCGTTCTTCGGTTGATATTTCCGTTCTTCGGTTGATATTTCCGTT
>NZ_JAGIKX010000020.1:0-54891 GCF_017874635.1 Virgibacillus alimentarius | reverse complement strand
CAATGGACACCCTTGCTTTCAGCTAACAGTTCCTACTGCCAAGCCTGTAGTGGACTTTCACCACCAAGTTATAGCCCATGCTGGGCGCACTAAAAGAAAAACTGTCCGTAATAATTACGAACAGCTTCTATTTTCACCCCGTCCAAAGCTCTGCAATGCCTTCTAAAGAAAACCAACCAGCGATTAATGTGATAATTACTGCAATAATACCGAATACAATCATCCATGTAGGGTGATGATAGTCCCCAACAATTTCCTTTTTGCGTGATGCAATCAAAATAGATCCTAATGTTAATGGTAAAATTAATCCGTTTAATGAACCGACAATTACTAAGATTGTAACTGGTTTCCCAACAACCGCAAAGACTATTGTAGAAAAAAGGATAAATCCGATGATAATATATTTGTTATATTTTTCGAAGTTTTGATGGAATGAGCGCAAGAAGGAAACACTTGTATAAGCAGATCCTACAACAGAAGTTAATGCTGCGGACCAAAGTACTAAACCAAATATCTTATATCCAACGTCCCCAAGAGCAATTTGAAACACAGATGCTGGTGGGTTGCTGGCATCAAGCTTATATCCAGCTGCTACAACCCCTAGTACGGCAAGGAAAAGGAAAATACGCATGACACCCGTTGTTAAAATTCCGTAATTAGCTGCCCTATTTACGACAGGTAAATTCTCTTTACCATTTACACCAGCGTCAAGTAGTCTGTGTCCTCCTGCAAACGTGATATAACCTCCAACGGTTCCGCCAACTAACGTAATAACAGGTAAAACAAGTGATTTATAATCATCCGGAAAGACACTTTTCACCATTGCTTCAGCTACTGGAGGATTGGTCGTAAGCATAACATATCCAACCATGATTAGCATAATGGAGCCCAAAGTTAAAGCGACAATATCCATGGCTTTTCCAGCATCTTTTAAAAGAAATATGATTACTGCAAGGATCCCAGTGATGATGGCACCTGTTGTGGTCGAAACACCAAATAATACATTAAGTCCAAGTCCCCCACCAGCAACGTTACCAATGTTAAATGCAAGACCGCCTATTACGATTAATATAGCAATAACTGAACCTAGACCCGGTAAAACCAGATTTGCTACATCCTGACCTCGTTTTCCCGAAACAACAAGAATGCGCCAAATATTCAGTTGAGCACCAATATCAATAATAACAGAGGCTAAGATAGCAAAAGCGAAATTAGCTGCAAACTCTTCCGTAAAAACAGTTGTTTGTGTTAAAAAGGCGGGCCCTATTGAGGAAGTTGCCATCAAGAAAATGGCGCCCCATATTAATCGTTTATGCCCTTTTGTTATAATAGGTTTATCAGGTTGCAAATGATTTGAATTCATCTTACTTCCCCCTTTGCAGATATTAAATTTTGCAAATTCAAAATACTTGAAATATATTTATCCTAAATGATTCAAAACTAATTTTGTAATTCCATCTGGAAACATTTCTGCAATATAAATATCCCCTTTGCTATCGACCGTAATCCCATGGCCATATATGCCAAATGTCCGGCATCTACCAATCCATTCACCTTCAGGACTGAACATATTTATACTGGGTGTTTGATCTGTCACATAAATAAGCCCCTCTTTGTCAATCCAAATATCCATCGGGTGATAAACATTCCCAATTTCTTTTAAATAATTTCCATCTTGATTAAAAAATTGAATTCGATTGTTTTCTCGATCTGTCACTAACAAACGACCATAGGAATCCGTTGCAATTGCATGTGGTGTTGAAAAAGCACCATTTTCTGAGCCTCTTTCACCCCAAGTATTCAACCGCTTCCAACTAGGGTCAAAATGATGGACACAGCTATTCCCATATCCATCTGTTACGTAATAATGTCCATTTCTTGTCATCACCATATCAGTTGGATGATTAAAAGGTTCCCCGGGCAAACCCGGGATATGCCTTTCGCCAATAACATCAATTACTTCCCCTTCTTTATTAAAGACAATCAGTCGGTGAAAATCCCGATCTACCACAATGACTCTATCTTCGGGAGTAACGTATAAATAATGTCCATCAGCTATATAATCATTGTCCCAAGCATCAATCAACTCTCCTTCGCTAGTAAATAGAAGTAGAAAAGGACGACTCCGCTGTAGTACAAAAACGTTGTCATGCTGATCCACTTCAATTGCGGAGATACTTTTAATAGAAAGGTGACTAGGAAGACGTCCCCAATCTCGCTTTACCTGATACTTTCTCGGACCAAGCCCAAATACCAACATACCAGAAACACATCCTATTCTATTTTGATTACTCAATAGATTCAGGAAGCACATTCACTTCATACTGATGTTTAATGGATCGATGAAGCACTGGGTCTCTTAATTCAAATTCATATTTATCAGCGAATGCCAATGTATTATCTTCCGTATTAATCGTTGCAGAGAAGAATAAATTTCCATCTTCTTCCACATTTAATTTAGAAAAGTTTTCTTCCCATTGCTCCGGATTTAATAAATCTGCACAGGTGCCTTGTTGATAGATTTTTTTCTCATTTCCAGAAGTAACCCAACAAATAAACTCTAGTTGATCCCAGTGATTTTTAACGTCTTCATATTTCCATACATCTTCTGCAATCACATTCGGATATGCCTGTTTTGACATCGGCACACTGAATGTTTCTAATTTGCGGTCTGTGTGGTCACTGCCGACGGTGACGTATAATTCATTGTTATGCCAAATTAATACATATTCAATCTCCCCGCTTGTTTCCTCATGCTGCACTTGTATATGCTTCGTTGTGGATACAACATAATCGGAAACCGGAAATAAGATAGGTGTTGTTGTCGGTGTAGGTACACCCAATTTTGCTAATTCATCAATATGTTCCTGCACCTTTTCTTGATCACTTCCTGCATATCCAGCGTTAAATACATGATGAACATCTACATCGATTGTTTTATTTTTTCCTTGTACATTTAGTTTTAGTGTATTTTTCATTATCATTTCCCCCTTGTATGATTAATATAGTTCTGGAACTCTGCTTGAAAAAATAGGTACATCTTTTCTAATTTTAGGAACGATATCCAAGGACAGCGTTGTAGAAAGCGTCTCTTCCTTTGAGTCACTGCCAATTTCTAATGGCGTTCCCCAAGGATCAATGATCATCGACGTTCCTGCAAAATCCTCTCCATCATAAGAACCAACACGATTACAAGATACAACGAACATTTGATTTTCAATTGCCCGGGCTAGTTGGAGATGTCTCCAATGGTCTTTTCTCGGGGCAGGCCATTCAGCGACAATGTGCAATACCTGTACACCTTCTAGTGCTAATTTTCTAGCCAGTTCTGGAAATCTCAAATCATAACAAATGATGACTCCCATTTTTACTCCTTCTAGTTCAAATGTTCTTACCTTTTCTGTACCACCCGTGAGGTATTTATGCTCATGGAGCATGGGTACTAAGTGAATTTTGTCATACGTATATACGATCGATCCTTTACGGTCAACTACTACACTTGTATTATAAAATTTTCCGTCTTTTTTGTTTGCGATGGAACCACCGATAATATGAACGTGATGTTTTTTTGCAAGTTCTTGAAGAAAGGATGTCGTAGGTTCACCATTAACATCTGCGAACTCATCTAATTCCGGAAGCGTAAAGGCTGTCGTCCACATTTCTGGAAGAACAAGCACATCCGGCTTTTCGTTTGCCATTGTCTCCTTTGCCCAGTTGTTTACCTTCTCTCTATTCTTCTTGGGGTTACCAGCAATAATATCCATTTGATAAACTGCATATTTCATGATAAAACCTCCCGTTTCGTTTTCATTTATTATCCATAATCTTGTAAGAGTCCATTGTGTTATCTAAGTGGAGAAGTAACTTAGCACTAGCTTGCTCCTTGTTTTTTTCTACAATCGCCTGCACAATATCCTTATGCTCTGTAATCACTTCATTCATTCTGCCTTCTTTTCGTATTGCCTGATATCCAATTAAAACCGTTAGATCATGCAGCTTGCTATAAATTTCCTCAACTAAATTGTAATTGGTATAATGAATGATACAATTATGAAATTCTTGATCTAATTGAATAAATAATTCTCTGTTTTCATGAATAATAGCCTTATCTTGCTGAGAAATAATTTCTTCCAACCTGTTTATTTGTTCATTTGTTACCGTTTTCAAAAACTCCGTTAGTACTTCTTTTTCAATCGCTTTTCTAAGTAAAAATATTTGATTAATTTCTGAATTCGTAAACCCTCTTACTTTCACTCCTTTTCTTGGAACTGCAATAAGCAATCGGTCATAAACCAAGCCTTGAATGGCTTCCCTTACCGGAGTTCTTGAAATACCTAATTCATTCGCAAAATCCTCCTCGGTATAAAATTGATTCTGATTTAGCTTGTTCGATAAAATTGCTGATTTAAGTTCCCTGTACGCAATCTCATAGACTGTTTCTTTTTTAATAGGCTTTCCAAAATTTAATTCACTCATCTTACAATGCAACTCCTATAATGTATTATGTATACATAATACATTACTCTGTATACATTGTAAATAGAAAAGCTTACCAAATGGTAAGACTTTTCCATTATTTCACTCTGATTCGTGTCCCGATCTGCAATCTTTCTGGAATTACGTCAGGATTTAATTGCCTTAATTTTTTTACAGTTGATTGATATTTGATCGCTAAGTTCCAAAAAGTCTCTCCTTTTTGTATTACATGCATTTTTTTACTAGTGCGCTGCTTTAATCCGAGGGCTAACGCTAGTCCTTTTGTATGAGCGAAGGCAAGTGTATTCAAAAAGCCATCGCTTTTTAATTTACGTGCATCAGGCTCGTGATCAATGAATCCATTTTCTGTCAAAATAGCTGTCATCGATGATTCTCTTAACACATGGAAGTTTGCCTCTTTCTTCCCCCTGTCCTGCCATTTTGTACCTACGATTATTTCATCATGCACGTGGTTCCGAAATCGATTGGTGCTACGCTTATCTGCAAATTTCCCATTATAAATATACGATTCAAATCCTGCCCCTCTCCCTGCATTAAGATGAATCGACACAAAGCAATTCGCCCCCCAGTGATTTGCCATATTTGTGCGCTGCTTTAAGGTCAAATATTCATCTTTTGTGCGGGAAAGTTTAATAATTTGTTCCGCATACTCCCGGTTCAAATAATCCCTCATCTTTAGAGCAATCGTCAAGCAAACATCTTTTTCTTTAAGCCCATTACCAATAGCACCCGAATCTGCTCCTCCATGTCCTGCATCAATAAAAATTTTTTTCATCAAAATCCTCCTTTTATAATAGTTTCACTGTTACTATCGAAAGGAGGCACGATTACGGGGCAAATTCATCAACTCATGTTGTGACAAAAGTATTACCCGGGAAATAATATTAACGAAAGCTGTCTATTTTCCGTTCCTATTTATTCGTTAAATCGACAGGAACTTTTTTTGAAGCAAGAAAATGTCGACCTCTTTATCAATAGAGATCGACCTTTTTTAGGTTAATAGATGCTAGGACAAAGCTTTCAACCCAGTCACACCCACTATAATCGCAATTAAACTTATAATCCGAAAGATATTCTTCGATTCACCAAAAAAAATCATATTCATCAATACAGCACCTGCTGTGCCAATTCCGATAAAAACAGAATATGCGACACTCACAAGTAGGTGGGAAAAAGAAACATATAGGAAAGCAAATGAACCACCAAGACCGCCAAAATAGAGTACGCCATTACGAATACTTTTATGCTCACTGAATAACCTTAAACCCAAGACTCCGATCATCTCAAATATCGCTGCAAGTGCAATATACAACCATCCCATTAGTGCATGACCTCCTTACTACCTTCATTGCTTTTATTTTCCGACATTTCGTCAGCCAATTTCAGACCAATTACTCCTAAAACCAATAAAACCATAAACATCATTTTTCCACTTGTTAGATCACCACCGAAAATATACACGTCCATTAGAGCAGTACCCACTGTTCCTGCTGCAGCAAAAATGGCATACACCGTCCCGGTTGGTAACTGCTCACAAGCCTTTGTTAGAAAATGAAGGTCCATTATGATAAAAGTTATTATAAATATCCAATGCCACCATGCATCTGCTATATTAAATCCCAAAATCCAAACAAGTTCAAAAAAACTTGTTAAGAAAACATACATCCAAGCTTTTTTCATCTTCATTCACTCCTTCTTTTATGACTGACGTTCAGTCATTATTAAATAATGAAAGCATGGCGAAATACCATGTAAAAAATCTCTTCAATTAAATTAAAATAAAATTAGCTTTTAAGCGCATGTTTTAAAAAGTCTAAAACTTCTTGTCTCTTTATATTTGCAGCATTATCATCCTGATGGTCATACAAATAAGATTGTTCGGCGGCTGCTTCAATTAATCCTATGAGCAACGTAGCTGTATGCTCTTCATGAACTGTTTCGCGGATAATTCCGTCTGTTTTTGCTTTTTTTAGAAATCCACTCATCCATTTATAATAAGGCTCATAAAGTGTCTCCCATTCTTTTAAGTATTCACTTGACGCTAACCCCGCATAAATCAGAGCGAATATTTCACGGTACTCATTCGTGATATAAAATACAGCATCGACAACTTGCTCTAGTTGACGCGAAAAGGGGGAATCTTGCTGAACTGCTTTTTTAATTTCTTCAAGTGTTTTTTCTACCATTACTTGTGCGATTGAGGGCATGACAGCAAGCTTCGTTGGAAAATACAAATAAAAAGTTCCTTGTGCAATGCCAGCACCTTTTACAATATCAGATACTTTTGCCTTTTCGATACCCTTTTCCTGAAACACATCAATTGCTGAGCGAATAATGTTTTCCTTTTTATTATCCATCAAAACAGCTCCCAACTCATAATGACTGACTGTCATTCATTTTATCCTAATGAGGTATCATTGTCAATATGGTTACAGGTTATAGCCATATATTGCATCCAAAACATACGCTTATTCCATTTTCACAGATGCTTTCTTTGAAAATGTTCTATTCGCTTCCAAGCAGACATATACTCAATGGCAGCAATCAATATGGAACTCAACATCAAGGAGGTATTTTCTGTGCCAAAAGGTCTGCATGATTCAACAATAACCATTCCCATTGACTTTGTTTGGTCTTTTGTTAGTAATATGAATAATTGGGCACCCCTCGTACCCGGTTATATGGAACACGAGATCATTAATGATAGGGAATCAACCTGGAAATTCAAAGGTGACATCGGGATCGTGCAAAAAACCGTCCATCTGAAGATTGAGATTATCAAGTGGGAGGAACCTACGAAGGTCACCTTTCAGTTAACCGGATTAAGTGAAAACTTTAAGGGCAACGGTTATTTTTTAGCAAAAGAATTAAGTGGCCGTGAAACTGAAATAACCGGCTGTCTCGACATAACTGCTAAAGGAATGATGGCACCGGTCGTTAATCCCATATTAAAATCATTCATTCCAAAAACCACAAAAGAGTTTACCGAATCTGTTGTTGATAAAATGGCCAATGACATGCGCATTTTAGTTACATAACGGAGCGTAAAATGCATTCCGTTGCTCATTTTTAAAAGGAATTTGACAAATGGAAAAATTCCATGTATATTATATAAAATGATACAATTTCATATCAAAACTTTCTTATTCAGAGAGGTGGAGGGACTGGCCCCATGATACCTCGGCAACAGGCTATAAGGCACTGTGCCAATTCCAGCAAGTAGCTTACTTGAAAAATAAGAAGAGCAATATAAAAATGGATCTCCACCCTCTTCTTATTTTTAGAAGAGGGTTTTTGTTTTGCTGCTGTTTTGATCTACCGAATCTAAAACGATCGCATAAAAAAAGTCGATTGCTTAATTTAAAAGGAGCGGAACCATGATGAGTAAACTAACGCATTTACAATTTGAACACATCAAAACATCTCTTGAAAAAATGAAATATGGATCCATTATGATTACAGTGCAAAATGGGGAAATTACGCAAATAGATACAACAGAAAAAGTTAAGGATAAAAGACAGCCAGGCATTAAAACAATAAATAAGAACTGGAAAAATTGAATAACGCAGTTTCTTATCAAGAGAGGTGGAGGGAATGGCCCCATGATACCTCGGCAACAGGCTTAAACAAAAGTACTGTGCCAATTCCAGCAGACTATATGTAATGTCTGAAAGATAGGAAGAGGATCAGATTCATGTAAACCTCTTCTTATTCATCAGAAGGGGATTTTTTAATTCCCTTCTGATGAATAAGAAGAGAAAGGCGGTGAGCTTTTAAGATAAACCAAGTATTTTTATCAATATAATCAATGAAGGAGGACTTTTAATGGCTAATACTACATTTATCTCTGAAGTAAAATGGTCTGGTGAAGGAGTATTATCTGTTGCAAATGTCAATGGAAAAGAAGTTATTATTGATGAACCCAAGGAATTGGGTGGTACAGACAAAGGGGCAAATCCGGTAGAATATGTACTTTCTGCATTAGGGGGTTGCATTAATGTGCTTGTGGTCACATTTGCCCAAAAATTTGATGTGGAAGTAAATGGATTAGACGTTCAGCTGGAAGGCGATCTTGATCCCGATGGTTTTCTCGGAATCAATCCTGATGTCCGACCAGGGTACCAGGAAGTTCGCTACAAAGTAAACATTGATTCACCTTCGCCAAAAGAAAATATCGAACAGCTTCTTTCCCATGTAGATGCTATTTGTCCGGTAAAAGATACCTTAGCAGGTACTTCTGTCGTCAATGTGACAAATCAGGCTGCATCAGGCGTATAGAATAAGTAACTTAACTTTATTCTATCCATAAAATCATTAAACTTATATCATATCAAAAAGGACTGCATCGTTTTGACGATACAGTCCTTTATGCATTATTTTGATTGAATTAAAATGATTTAGCTCCGATGTATCTAGGGCCCCAATATGAATCATTCTTATTTGCATATTCCACACCCGTAGCTTCTGTACCAGCATGAATCATTTGGCCATTTCCAACATAGATTCCACTATGAGAAACCCCAGATTTATAAGTGTTTTCAAAGAATACAACATCGCCTGGGCTCGGATTACTTACATGTTGACCACCACTTGCCCACATATCTGCATGAGTTCTACCAACATTTACACCTTCCTGCTTGAGTACATAGGTAACAAATCCACTGCTGTCAAATCCAGCAGGAGTTGTACCTCCCCATACATAAGGTGTTCCTACTAAACTTTGTGCGGTAGAAACAGCGTCGCCAGAACCGGATAATGAAAGAGTTTGTGGTTTTACTTGTTGCTGTGGTGCTTCTTGAATTGTTACATCTTCATCATTCTCTTCTGGTGCATTATTTTCTTCTACAGTTTCATTAGTAGGAGTAGCATTAGAAGGATTTTGATTTAATGCATTAAACGTTGCTGGTCCTGCAATTCCATCAATTTGAATTCCACTGTTTCCTTGTAAATCTCTTACTGCTGATTCTGTAGCTGGACCGTAGATTCCATCAATATTTAGACTGTATCCGAGATTTTGCAATTTAGACTGTAAATCACTAACTGCTGGCCCGCTGTCACCCGGTCTTAACGTTGAAGCATTTGTCTCTTCCGCTTGTACTGCTTCCTGTGCATTGTTTTCTTCTACTTGCGTAGTTTCTGATGTCTGGTTCGCGCTTGTATCGGCAGCAGGGCCTCCGTATGCTAGTACACTTCCAGACATAATTGGTGCTAAAGCAAAAGATGTTGCCAAAACCGTAGTTACAATATACTTCCGAACAGAATATTTACCTTTAAACATTTATGTATCCTCCCATTTTTTACGTATACTATTGGTAGATTTTTACCGTTAGTACATATTCTAGCAAAAAATTCTATTAAAAAGGTTATGATAATAATACGTTTCGGTAACAAAATATGACAAAATGTTACAACTTCAAAAAAAGAGCCCCTATTTGAAAAGAAAATGTAATATTTTATACCTTTATTCGATATCATCCGAAAAAGATTGTCTATCTATGTCATTTAAAAGTAAGTTTTGTTGCTATCAATCGTTTTCCATTTGCCTACTACTTTTCTCTTTCGATCCAAGTAAACGTTCATCCTTTAAATCAACTCAAACAATTCAGAAGTGACATGCTCCGACACTTCATCTATAATATGATTAAGCAAAATGAAACACTCTTGTTAAAAGGTGATATATATGGAAAAGAAATCATTAACCCGATTTATGAAATTTATAGGAAGCAGGGACCTGATTTTTATCCTGATGGTTGTGATATTACTAGGAATAGCGATTTTTATATATAATAAAATTTCCTTTATTTTCTATCCGTTTATTGTCATTATTTCAACGGTAGCTGCTCCCATCATCCTTGCTTTTATTGCTTATTATTTAATGAATCCGATTGTCAATTTGTTGGAGCGTCTGCATGTGAAGCGAATTTGGGGAATTATTATTATTATTTTAGGAATTGCTGGTCTGTTAACAGGTATCATCCTGCTGATTGCCCCGACAATCCAATCTCAGATTAAGGATCTTACCAGTAATTTTCCGAACTATCTTCAGCAAATGAGTGAGGGATTCAGAGGATGGATTAGTCATTCCTTTTTAGGTCCTTTTTACGATGAAGGATATGAATGGGTTGTTACTAACTTAAGTGATCTGACCAGTAAGTTAAGTGAAAATCTCGGTGGTGCAATGGAAGGAATTCGAAATGTTGCAAGCACTGTAACCCATTTCTTTGTTGCAATTTTCACGTTTCCATTTATTCTTTTCTTCCTATTAAAAGATGGAACAAAATTTAAAGAATATTGCCTGCAGTTAATTCCGCCCAAAAACAGGAAGGACGTTAACCAAATTCTCCATAACATGGATGTACAAGTAGGCTCTTATATTCGCGGTCAAATCATTGTTGCTTCTTGCATTGGCATCCTTTTATATATTGGCTATTTAATCATCGGTTTGGATTATGCCATTATCCTTGCATCCATTGCTGCTGTTACCAGTGTTGTTCCTTACCTAGGGCCAATTATCGCCATTTCCCCTGCTATTATTATTGCAATCGTTCATTCACCATTTATGCTACTGAAACTTGCAATCGTATGGGCAGCTGTTCAATTTCTGGAGGGGCATTTTGTTTCACCAAATATTATGGGGCGCACGATGCAAATTCATCCGCTTACCATTATCATTGTTTTACTTGTTGCTGGGAATTTATTTGGAATCGTTGGTGTTATCCTTGGGATACCTGGATATGCTATTTTGAAAGTACTCGTTGTATATCTTTTTGGAAAGTTCAAAATGCGCTATAATAAATATTACGGTGAAAAATACGGCTATTATGAAATGGATAAACATAACACATAGATAGAAAATAGAAAATAACGTCCTTTTCTTCAAAAAGAAATCCGCGGAACTCAATTCTTCCGCGGATTTCTTCTGTTCTCTTATAAAGGACGGTCTTCATATGGTGGCTCAACTGGCTCAGGTGCCACATTTGAATGATCCAGAGCAGGCGTTTGTTTTCTTGCTAGTTGATAGATACTAGCTGAAACGACCTTTGCCACCTCTTCCATTTTCTCTTTGCTGATTTTATCAATTGTGTCTGTTGGTTGATGATATTCCGGCTCTAATGGTGCATAACTAAAAACCGCAGCTGGGATTCCCGCGTCATGGAATGACTGATGATCACTTCTGCCAACTTGTCCATATGTAAGTGAATCACTAACACGCAAGCTTGATGATGCTCCTGTATTTGTTATGATGTTTCGCTCGCCATCTACGGTAAACATGATCATTTCCCCTGCATTTTCACTGCCGACCATATCAAAATTAAACATGCCCATTGAACGATTCTTTTCATCTTCGGTTAATGTAGAAACATAATGCTTCGAACCAAGCAAGCCAAGTTCTTCTGCACCAAATGTCACAAAACGTATTTCAGATGTTGTCGGCATTTTGCTTAGAATTCGGGCTATTTCCATGTTCACCCCTATTCCCGAAGCATTATCACTTGCACCAGGTGATCCAGGAACCGAATCATGATGGGACCCTACGTAGATGATTTCCCCTGTGTCATGATTTTTATGTGCCTTTTTCGTAGCGATCACATTGTGGGAAGTTTTCGTCACAATCTCTCCATCTTCACGTCTTTGAAATTCAAATGGTTGAACTTCCACATCCAGACCATACGATTGATATTGGGATACAATATAATCGATCGCTTCTTTTTCTTCTTTTGTACCTGCCACACGGATACCAATATCAACAGACAGTTCATAAACATGATTATAAATCTTTTCCTTGTCAATTTTTTTAACAATCTTATTATCAAATGCCTGTGATGCTGGTTTGCTCGGTGGTGATGCTTCCACCTTCAGCGTGGTTGGTAATATAACTAGTCCAACCGCAACCAAAATGGTGATGAATAGTTTAGACAATTTCTTCATTCAATCCCTCCCTCATAGCTTAATAGAACATGTCCATCATATCATAAAAAGAATATTTTTAATATTGTTATAATGCTAAATAAGTAGACAATAGAATGAATCTGATCGTTAGAGAAAAGATGCACCGGATTAGGTGGAAAATCCTACTGTTACAACTACAGCTGGGTACTACATGGGCTTGGTAATAATTTTCGTTTATCTAATCACACTTTCAGAAGAAGGTATCGTTATCATTCTTATGTAGTTACCGGCGGCGTATTCCAATTGGTCGGGCTACTCGCAAGCTCGAGCCATTGATAAAAAAGCGAAAAATTTAGTGGGGAACGGTTTAGGAAAGTATAAGAAAGACTAAGTAATAGTTCCAATGTGTTACTTCGGCTTTCTTTCAATAGCTACTGCATGAATAATAAGTTCTATGCCCAAACCAACAGAGACAACATTTGGTAAAATAAACATTAATAGCAAACAGGCTCTACATAACTTTTGTGTTTTTTCTTCATAATGGAATTCCTCTTCATATTAATAACCGTTTATTATACCCGATTGAAATGTGTATCCTTAAATTCACTCGGATATTTGAGTCCGTAACCCAATGTTCGATCCAAACCGATATGAGCGGATAGGATTAAACCTAATGCTAATATCCATTCCAATGATGATATTACTGCGACCATGATCAATATAATGGCTAAAATATATGTATGAAACAAGTTATAACAGATAGAGCCAGTTCGATTATTGACCAAGTAACCGAGCATTGATAAGTCAGGACTAAATAATAACAAAATAAATAAAAGCCAACTAAATTGATTCTCAGAATAAAAATATACACTGATTAGTAGTACAAAAAGCCCTTCCAAATGAAGAAATAATTTAATCAATCGTTTTCCCCCTTTGCAGAATGTAATCTTCCATTCATCTACTATATATAAATACTATATACATGAACTTTCATACTATTAAAATTATAACAGATTAACTGCACCACTTGATTTTATTTTTCGATTCGTAAAAGACTTCCCTAATCTTTTTTTCCTTCAAACCTCCTTCAACCCGCTTCACTACCAAAAGCATCTTTTTTGTATTAAGATAAGACAGGTGAGGAAACATACGATTAATTGGAGGAGCTTATGAGTGACAAAAATAAAGGAATCATCTTGTTATTATTATCAGCGCTGGGATTTGCGCTTATGGCGGCATTTGTAAAGCTGTCAGGCGATGTGCCAACCGTGCAAAAAACACTCTTCCGCAATGCTGTGTCAATGATTATTGCATTCGGCTTTGTGAAGCATTATAAAGAGCGATTGTTTGGGAAACGAGAAAATCAAAAAGCGCTTTTACTACGGTCTTCCCTTGGTGCGCTGGGAATCATTTTATATTTTTATGCCATTGATCATCTTGTTTTGTCTGATGCAGATATGCTCAATAAAATGAGTCCATTTTTGACAATCATTTTTGCAGCCATTTTCTTAAAAGAACATGTAAGACGTTTCCAGATGATTTCGATTATGATCGCGTTTGCAGGAACGCTTTTCATCATAAAGCCTGCATTTAACGTAGATACTGTACCGTATTTGATGGGAATCCTTTCAGCAGTGTTTGCTGCAGGGGCATATACAGTACTGCGCGTACTTGGAAATAGGGAACAATTTTATACCGTAGTCTTTTATTTTTCTTTTTTCACTACGATGATTTTATTGCCATTTGTTATCATTTTTTATGAACCAATGACTGTAAAGCAGTGGATTTATCTACTTGCAGCTGGGGTGTTTGCAACTGTTGGGCAATTTGGAATTACGGTAGCGTACAAATACGCACCAGCGAAAGAAATATCCATCTTCTTCTATTCAACAGTTGTTTACTCAGCTTTGATCAGTATTGTCTTGTTTGGCCAGGTTCCAGATGTCTGGAGTGTGATCGGATATATCAGTATTTTCGGTGCCTCTCTCTACATGTTTATAAAAAATAATCATGACGATAAAAAACTTACAAAGATGATGAAAGAAAAACACCAGCACTAATGGATTGCACCCCAAAAGTTAAATTCTTTTACTCTAACTTTTGGGGCGATCTCCGTGCTGGTGTTTTTTTATCCTTGAGCCTAGCAACATGTTACTTCCTACTTTTCATAATCCTCAACGACCCACGATCGGAAGTAATGTTCTTGCCTATTTAAGTTGCGTAATGGGTTCTTCCGATTTATCAACATTTAGATTCATAACGCTATTATCATGTTCATTATTATGGCCAAGCGCATGTTCATTAAATTTATCCATAAATTCAATCCACTCTTTCTTCGCATCTGGCTGCTTGTTTGTTTTTTCATTCATACTGCATCCACTAGAATAATCGTTAATAGAATACTAATAGAGATTATGTTCTTCATGCATTACATACCTCTTCCTATATTTTATAACTATAACGCTCCTTGTTCCTGAAGCACTTCATCGATTGCTTTTGCCACCCCGTCCTCTTCATTTGTACAAGTCGTATGCGTACAAATTTTCTTTATACCTTGTTCGCCGTTTTCCATCGCTACCGACCTTCCAACAATTTCCAGCATTGACTGATCATTATAATTATCCCCGATTGCCATCGTTTCGTTTAAGTCAATCCCTAATACGTCAGTAAATTTCTTTAGAGCAATTCCTTTTTGTCCATTTCGGTCGGTAATTTCCATATTAAATTTTCCAGATGAAGTTACGATAATCTCTTTGGTCGAATGAAGTTTCTTTTGAATCGATTTTAGTTTTTGCCTATCTTTCGAGAACGATATCATCTTAAACAATTGTATTTCTTCGCGTTGAAAAAGTGCATGAAAGTTATCGACAATCGTTGTATAGCCTTTTTTCAATCGTTCATTCGCCATCGCCCGTATCTCACTTTCTTTAGCTTCTACGTTCATCTGCTGATAAACGTCAATAATGACACGGATGCGTTTCTTGGGATCGATGGTAAATCCCCCCTGATTGGTATGTACTTCCGTATAAATATGTTCATCATCCAGGATATCTATGATATTCGATGCAATTTTTTTATCAAGGGATAAACCGGCAATCAACTCGCCATCAGCTCTTCGCACTTCGGTTCCATTCATACTGATGATGGGGCACGAAAGGTCTGCTTCTTTCAGCATATCTGCTGCTTCTCTATACGCACGTCCTGTTGCAATCACAACTTCGATTCCTTGTGTTTGTGCTGCTTTCATAGCTTGTTGGTTGAGGGGGCTGATTTCCATTTTGTTGTTTAGCAATGTACCATCCATATCAATTGCGATACATTTAATCATCTATTCCACATCCTGTCTCTGCCTATTTGGTCAATCTTTCATTATATGATTCTATTATACAAAATTTAGTATCTATTGCACGCTGCCACTTCAGGTTGATTGATACACATAACGTTAACCATTTATTATTAACAGGATGTAAGAGATCACTTATCATAATGACAGCATCCAGTTTGAGATTACGAATGATGATTGTGTCCGCCTTATGTGAAGCGATTCTTAGTGTGCTCGCCCAACGCACGATTCCGGAACATTTTCACGCGATCTTCCCCATTTATTGCGCGGGTCCCTATTATTTCAAACAAAGTTTTACGCCCATCTAGTGATTTTAGATAGGCTTTTGCTGTTTCTTTTGCTCCACATATTTAACAGCATCCTCATAAACGGACGGGTGAAAATGCTTTTTAATGGTGTTCAATTTTTCTTCTTCAGACGTAAATGGCACTTTCTTCACCGTGCCATCCGACCATTTGCGCAGCAGTCGCTCATCATTGACAGAAATTGTTCCGTCAGGCAGTGTTTGTGCGATTAATAATGATTTATTAAATGGTGATTCGCCATGATGATGAATCATTTTCTTAATTCGGTTAAAATCCTCCCATCCTACAGGTGTTGGAACAAAGGCGTATCGCAGCAGCCAATCCTTTTCACCCATTTTCTCGGAAACAATCGTTCCTCTTTCGGTCGTTTTTGTCCGCAGGCGGAATTTTCCTGCTGGGGACGTGACAACAGGACCGTCCAATTCAAGGGGTGCCATGGATAAATTGTTCCCTGATCCGGAATCAATCACGTACATTTTTCCTTGTTTTTCATAAATATTAATCGCGTGCGTCCGGTCGATAATCCAGCCAGTTTTTGGTGATTCAACGGTTGCAGATGCGAGATAAACATTAAATCCAAGCTCCTTGAGAACCATATACAGTAGTGCATTTAACTCATAACATACCCCGCCGCGCCCGCGTCTCAGCATTTTTTCCGTTATATAGGAAGGTGTGATCGGATTTTCTTTTTCTAATAATACATCCAAGTTTTCAAATGGATATAGGGAAGCAAATATTTCCAATATATAGGTAATACGTTTGAATTCGTCTTTCGTCTGAAAATATCCCTTTTGCTTTAGCAGTGATTCCAGCTTCTCATCCACAGTGCACACCTCCATGCAAATTAATTTTATTATTCAAACAATTGTAACAAAGTCTTGGTTTTATTTCCATGAATGAACTTATCCTGCTGGGGAAGAACGGACGAATCAACATTTCCGCACCAAAAAAACGAACCCCATTTTTTGATGAGATTCGTGGAGTATGATTTAAAATATACCTAAAGAAGACATAAACACAATAATGATTGTAATCGGAATGATCCAGCGCATTAGAAAGCGCCAAGCTTTAAACCATCCCATATTTATGTTGCTTCCTGATTGAAATTCGCTCGCAACAATCGCCTTGTCCATTCGAAACGATATAAATATCGCGATGAGCAAACAACCAAGTGGAAGCAGGATATTACTAACAAGAAAATCAGTTGCATCAAAAACAGATTTTCCAAAAATGGAGACGTCAGCAAGCACGCCAAATGAAAGCGTTGCTGGAATACTTGCCAAAAAGACAATGATTCCTGAAATGACAGCGACCTTTTTGCGTGAATATTTTTTATTCGCTGTAAATGCGGAAATAATAATTTCCAACTGGCTAAAGGATGAAGTTAATGTGGCAAATAGGAACAATAGTAAAAATAAGCTTAAAAAGACAGGGCCTAATCCCATTTGACTGAATACCGTCGGTAGTACAACGAATAATAATCCCGGACCTTCTGTTGGTTCAAGTCCAAAAGCAAATACAACCGGAAAAATTGCCAGTCCAGCAAGTAAGGAAACAATGATATTCAATGTTACAACACTCGATGCAGATGATGGGATGCTTTCGTTTTTACTGAGATAGGAACTATACGTTACCATACAGGAAAAACCGACTGCTAGCGCAAAGAATGATTGACCAAGAGCGTATAATACTCCTTCACCGGTTATATTGGAAAAGTCCAAATTAAGAAAAAATTGAACACCCTCCATCGCCCCATCCAATGTAAGCGAGCGGATAACTAAAATAAGAAAGAAAATAAATAATAAGGGCATTAAATATTTACTTGCCTTTTCGATCCCATTTTTGATTCCAAAGCTTAGTACAATCACATTGATCAATAGAAATATGACGACACCAGTCATCGCTACCCATGGCGTACCAATCACCGTATCAAAAAGCTGTCCATAATCAGCGTGATCCGTAATTATGTTTCCTGTAAGACTTAGCCCAGAGTAGATGATAATCCATCCACCAACAACACTATAAAAAGATAATAATAGAAAACAACCAGCAACACCTAGACGTCCGATGATTCTCCAGGCCGAGTCTGGCGCTAAATGATCATAGGCCGAAACTGCTTCTTTTTTTGCTGCCCTTCCGATAATAAATTCCGAGATAAGCATCGGCAATCCGATAAAGATAGTGAATAGTACAAAAATAAGAAAGAATGCTCCCCCACCATTCATTCCTGTTACATATGGAAACTTCCATATCGCGCCAAGGCCAATGGCGGCCCCGGCAGACGATAGGATAAATCCAATCTTTGATGACCATTGCTCTCTTGAATCTTTCATCTGTTTTCTCCCCTTTTTGTAACAGATTTAAAGTTCCGTTCTTAATTCCCATAGTTCAGGGAAAAAGTATTGGTCGAGCACTTTTTTCAAATAACTTACTCCACCTGATCCTCCTGTACCAATTTTAAATCCGATAATACGTTCTACTGTCTTCATATGTCTAAAGCGCCATTGCTGAAATAAATCTTCAATATCAACAAGTTCCTCAGCAAGCTCATATAACTCCCAGTATTGATCCACATTTTTATAAACCGTCATCCATGCTTTCTTAACACTTTCGTTCGGCTTGTGCGCGATACTTACATCACGATTTAATACTTCCTCATCAATAGGAAGACCGGCTCTTGCAAGCGCTTGAATCGATACGTCATAAAGACTTGGTGCTTTATGTGCCTCCTTGAGCATTTGATGAAGTTCAGGATTTTTTTCATATATTTTCAGGACATATTCTGTTTTATAGCCTAATGCAAACTCAATTAAGCGGTTTTGATAAGATTGAAACCCAGATGCATTCCCAAGCTTATCACGAAATTCGATATATTCACTTGGTGTTAACGTTGCAAGGACATTCCAGACATTTTTAAGCTGTTCTTGTATTTGTGATACGCGGGCGAGTTTTTTAAAAGATGTTGATAAATTGTCTGACTGGATATCTGAAATAGCAGAGTTTATTTCATGTAAAATCAATTTCATCCAAATTTCACTGACATGATGAATTGTAATAAATAACATTTCATCATGATGATCGCTTAACGGGTGCTGGCTGGAAAGTAATGTATCCAGCCCTAAATAATCACTATATGTCATTTTTTCTTTAAAATCCGTATGAATACTTTTTTCATCTTTAAAAGCTTGATGTTTATTAATATGCTCCATTTTTAACTCCCCTTTATCGGTTTAATTACTGCCCTGACAAGACTCCCATCCGCTTCTTCAAGCGGCAATGGAAGTGCAATAAGTTCATAATCACCTTCTGCCACATGATCCAGCATCACATTCTCAAGAATGTAAATGTCATGCTGATAAAGCGCATGATGGCCTGCGAGTTCTTTACTTGTAATTGGATCCATTGATGGTGTGTCTACACCGACAAGCTGCACACCTAAGGATTTCATATACGCAGCACCATCTGGTGTGATGGGTGATACGTCTTTTGGAAATCTTTCTGGACGATTCGGTAAAGACGTGCGAATTAACAACCGTTCAGCTGCATCTATATTTTTAGATTCCAAAGCACGTTGGTTGATTTCATCAAAGGCACTGAGATCGATCAATGTGCATGGACCAATATAGCGGTCAATTTCTAAATCTAGAATGCGCTTTCCATTTTCTAAAAAATGGAAGGGAGCGTCCACATGTGTACCAACATGTGTACTAGTCGTGATTCTTCCTATATTTACAGACCCTGTCATATCCTTTGTCAACGGTGTATGATAATGAAAAGATTGATCACCAGGCCAGTGTGCTAATTGATTATTCAACGGTTGAGAAATATCAATCCATTCTGCCATTAGGAAACAATATTCCTTTCATTTTCGAATTGATTATATCGCTTTTCTTCCATTATCGTTTTTAAGATTTGCACACAATCATACACATCTTCAAATGAATTATATAAAGCTACTGGCGCAAGACGAATACCGCTTGGAGTTCTAAAATCAGGAATTACTTTTTGCATTTTAAGTGCCTTGCAAATACGTGCCGCCTCCGGATGTTCTACATATACATGGCCACCGCGCTGTTCATGATTTTTTGGATTGCAAATGACGATACCATCATCTTTTAATTCATGTTCAATCAATTCCATCATATAGTCTGTTAACTGAAGTGATTTCTTCCGTACATTTTCAATTCCCGCTTCATGAAATAGTTCAAGTGCGCCAATTAATGGTGCTACACTTAATACATGCGGTGTTCCAATTTGGAAAGCTCCGGCCGTTTGAGCGGGGGTTAATGTATGATCCATATCAAATTGCTTTTCTTTGTCTGAACTGAACCACCCTGCAAGACCTGGTGAAACACCAAAAAATTTTTCATTTAAATAGAGGGCTGCAACACTACCTGGTCCTCCGTTTAAATGCTTATACGTACACCAAAAAGCAAAGTCAACATCCCATTCATGTAATTCATGCGGAATAGAGCCAACAGAATGACAAAGGTCAAATCCAATTTTAATATTTCGCTCATGTGCTGCTTCTGTAAGACGCTTCATATCTAAAATCTGACCGCTTCGATAGAGGACACTTGGAAGGACGATTAATGCAATCTCATCCGTCATTGCTTCGATAATATCCTCTTCTTTTAAAAACTGTCCATCTTCACTTTGTACCTGCACGAGATGGGAGTCATCATACCCTTTTAATTTTAATTGCGCTTTTAATGCATAAATATCAGTCGGAAATGTTAAGGAGTCAGCAAGTATTTTGGTCCGTTTTCCTTCTGGTTGATAAAATGTAGAAACAAGATGGTGCAAATTTACAGTTGTAGAGCCTGTAACAATCACTTCATCTTTTTTCGCTCCAACAAGTTCGGACATCTTTTCCCCAAGGGACTCGGATAGGAAATACCAAGGATGCTCCCCTTCTGTCCATCCATCTATCCCGTATTTCTTCCATGAGTTTAATAAATCAAAAGCAGATTGTTCTGCTCTTTTACTCATGAGGCCTAAGGAATTTCCATCCATGTAAACGCCATCATTATTGAGATAAAATTCATCTCGATATTTACGTAATTCATCTTTCGCATCCAAGCTGCGCGCATATTCTCTCGTAAATTTTTCTGTCAATGATACCACTCCTTGTATTTCTATATTTTCAGATAACTTGAATTAATCGTATAATTTATAGTATAGTCATATTATATTTAATTCATGACATAATGTCAATGACATTGTATCAATAAGATCGGAGGTTAGTAAAATGGGGGAAAAATTAACGAATCGTGATAAACAGGCACTAGAAACAAAAAGAAAATTAATTCAATCTGCCCATCATATTTTTTTGCAAAACGGTTTTGATAAAACAACGATTTCCCAAATTATTAAAGATGCAGGAGTCGGATACGGAACTGCCTATGTTTATTTTAAAAATAAGGATGATATGTTTAATACCGTAATGGAAGAAGTAATGGGACAATTTTTTAAAGTAGCCAAGCAAGTATTTCAGCCTACTTCGATCGACGAAGCCTGTCAGCAAATAAGAGATCAAGTGAGAGCATACATGACTGTAGCAATTGAAGAACGAGCAACCATGCAAGTTGTGAAAGAAGCGATTGGTTCAAGTGAGATTATCGAATCAAGATGGCTTGAGATCCGTAATGAATTCATCGAAAGTATTACTTCAGATATCAACTATTCCCAGCAAAAAAAGCTGGTCAGTAGTAAATTTGATCCGAGAATCACTGCGCAAAGCTGGTATTACATGAATGAAATGTTTATGTGGAAATTTGTAGAGAATAAGGGGCTTGAGCTCGAACCCATTGTTGAGCAATTATCCCTGTTTTATACAGCAGCGTTGTACAGGGTGTAAAAGAGTCAGGCATGGACAAAGAATAAGCATTTTCTCGTAATAGGAAGTGCTTTTGTATCTGTGATCGGTTGACATTAAGAGGATCAACGCCGATATTTTTCTTGCTGGTTGATACGCGAGTTGCTCCGGTTGATACTGTGGACCCTTCGGTCGATATATCTACGCTCCGGTTGATACTGTGGACCCTTTGGTCGATATGTCCGCGCTCCGGTTGATACCGGAACTCCTTCGGTTGATATTTTGTCTCTCCGGTTGAAACGCTCGGCTTTCCGGTTGATTATTTTTTGTCTCCCTGTTGTCCGTTTAGAAAATGTATTCTTCATCATGTAATAAATAAAGAAATAAGCATATAAACAGCCGTAATAATCGTGATAATTCCAATAAAAAGGCGAAGGTACTGGGTAGGAACTTTGGTTGCATAATAAGCACCAGTAAGAATCCCTGCCGTGATACCTATTAGACTGCTAGCAATGAGAGTCCATATATTATCCATAGTTGCATAAGCAAAATAGCCAAAGATAGCCGGAATTGCGATAATAACCGAATTTAGCAGACTAACACCTACAGCTATACGAATATTTATCCCTAAGCTTGCAAGGAGCGGCACTAACAAAATTGGTCCTCCTGCCCCTGTCAGGGAGCTGATCGATGCGGTTAAGAGTCCAATAATCATAAGCACCGCATTGCTATTTAAGATTTTCATCGATCTGCTATCTATGTCGATACGTTCTTTATTTTGCTTAAACAAAGATAAACCCGCAACTAATACAAATAAATAAAGGAACAATTTAGCCAGGGTGTCAGAAATCAATACGTTTATTTGTACTCCGAGAAAAGCGCCAGGTATACTTCCGATGCTTAAATAGAGAGCAAGACGAAGGTCCATATTTTTCGATTTTAAATAGGAAAGAGCTGCAATGACACCTGAAACAGCAAACGCCAAAAAACTAAGTGCGAGTGAGTCTTTCACTGGCATATCCAAAAAACCTACGTAAATCATCGGGAGGAGAAATCCTGAAATCCCGGAAATCCCTAGAAATATTCCAATAATCAAATTTGAAAAGAAAACGATTAATAATAAATATGGAATCATGCGACAATCCTCAATTCTGCAATTAGCCGTATAACGCAATAAAAATCTCAGCTTTGGTTTCTATGCTTCAAACATCTGCTTACGCGTGTTAATCGCACCCTTACCTTAGGGTGAAAGTATATTCCTGTCGATAATAACACATTTAGACGCTAAACAAATACAGTTTTTCAGCCAAAAAAGCTGTTAACTCTCATGCCGAGTAACAACATGAAAGCTAACAGCTCCTAAAAAATTTCTAATCCACGACTACCGCTGTACCATAGGCGATAACCTCCGCAGCGGAATTCATTACTTGCGACGTTTGAAAACGCATACCGACAATTGCGTTTGCATCAAGTTCCTCTGCTTCCTTGATCAGTCGATTCACTGCAATGTCCCTTGCCTCTTTCATCAAATCAGAGTACCCTTGAATTTCCCCACCGACAAGTGTTTTTAAGCCTGCACCAATATCCCGTCCAACATGTTTGGACTGTACCGTACTGCCTTGAACCAATCCTTTTACAAGGGTTATCTCTCTGCCGGGTATTTCATTGGTTGTTACCATAAGCATGATCCATCCACCTCCGGTAATATGTATATCTTTAAGCACTAATAAACAATCTCTGTATTTCATTTAACTGTAATTAATATACAATTGAACGCGTGATTTGTCTATATATAAAAAAGGATTCACCCTAAGATGCACTTAGGATGGATCCTTCAACTTAACCGTTTGCTTCTTTTGCATCCGTCACTTTATCTTTATTTTGGCTGTCGGTTAAAGACACTGCGACCATAACGATAATGTTTGTGACAATTCCATATAAAATTGGATTACTGGAAGAAAGACCTTCCATTGCTAGCCCGCCCAGTATAACAACCGCACTAATGATCATCGCATAGAAAGCTGCTTTTGAAGTGGCTCTTTTCCAAAATAAACCGAACACAATGGGGATAAACACAGATCCTGCTAATAAAGCATAAGCCACGTCAATAGCAACTAGAAGTTCTTGAATCCACAGAGCGATAACAATTGCTATGATACCAATAACAAAGGTGGTAATTCGCGAAAGAAGCAGGAATTGTTTGTCTGTAATATTTTTAAAATAATGGTCTTTTAAAATATCCTTAGCAATCAAAGTAGATGATGCGAGCAACGTTCCTGAAGCTGTAGACATGATAGCCGCTGCTACGGCTGCAAATACAACACCAAGAAGACCTGTTGGTAATGTTTCAAACGCCATACTTGTAAATACATTTTGTGTGTTTTCAATATTGGGCAGAATGATCAGGGCACACATACCGATGATAACCATCGCCATAGAGTACAGGAAACTATAGATTCCGACAAGCACGCCACCTGTTCGTGCAGTTTTTAAATTTTTAGCAGTAAAATAACGCTGCCAAATATCCTGTCCGACCATCATTCCAAGCGTAAATGTCAAGAGGTATTGCATAATTTCCCTGAAGCCAATAGCGGAAAAGCTAAAATATGAGCTGGGGAGTTGTGCAGTCAATTCACTAAATCCACCTGCTTTTGATAAGCTGATCGGAAGCATGATCAAAAAAATTCCAGCTGTCATGATGACAAATTGAATAATGTCTGTCATGGAAACAGACCACATGCCACCTAAAATGGTATAGAAAAAAACGATCCCTCCGCCAATTAACATGGCAAAAATTAAATTCCAATCAAAAATAGCACTTAATAATGCACCGATGGCGATTACTTGTGTAACACTTACCATTAATGCATAAATCGCAGCAACTACAGCCCCGATTAACTTTGACTCAACATTAAAGAGTTTACCAAGTAACTCACTAATCGTCATCAGTCTATAACCGGTTACACGCTTTAATAGTAACAGCCCAAATAGAGTTATTCCAAGACCCATCGAAAATACAAACCAAACACCAGAAAATCCCGTTTCATATCCAAGCTGAGCTGAACCAATCGTCGATGAACCGCCTAAAAAAACGGCTGTTAAACAACCAAACAACATAAAGACACCAAGATTGCGACCTGCTAGGATGTAAACCTCCGATGTTTTTGCTTTTATCGTTCCAATAATACCGACTATGACTAGTACAGCAAAATAAATAATGATAATCATCATGTCGAGGGAAGTCATATATTACCCACCTTTCCTTTGATATCGCTTTCTTTTGTGAAAAGGAACTTCAGCATTTCTGAAGTTCCTCACCTCATCATTTCTATTGTCTATTTCCTCTCCTGCTCCGCTCTTTTTTTCATTGCAATGAGACTAATCATTTCAAAAATTACGGATGACGCTGCTACGGCAGTAATTTCGCCGCTATCATAAGTTGGTAACACTTCAACCAGGTCAAATCCTTTAATATCAAGTCCATCAAGTCCTCTGACATATTCAAGGCCCTCATAACTTGTTGGACCACCTACTTCTGGTGTACCTGTGCCCGGAGCATAGGCTGGATCAAGAAAGTCAATATCATACGTAACAAAGACAGGTTTATCTTTCACACGTGCATGAATTCTCTCCATTACTTTATCAAAGCCAATTTTTCTGACTTCCTTCATTGGAATCACTTCAAAACCTAAATCTCTTGCGTCTTCAATATCCTCCGGTCCATATAATGGTCCACGCATTCCGACTTGAATCGAATGATTCGTATCAATCAATCCTTCTTCAACAGCTCGGCGAAACGGAGTGCCGTGCATATATTTTTCGCCAAAATAGTCTTCCCATGTATCTCCATGAGAATCAAAATGGACAAGTGCAATCTTCCCGAACTTCTTTGCAAATGCACGCAAATGTCCGAGTGTAATGGAATGGTCTCCTCCCATCATAACTGGGATAATCTCCTTATCGAGTACTGGTTCAAGTGCACGTACGATATGATCATAGGTTCTGTGAATATTTCCTGGTATAACATCCACATCACCATAATCCACACCTGAGCAATAATCGAAAATATTTATTTCCTGATCTGGATTATATGGACGAAGCAATACAGAGAAATCTCTTATATGTTGCGGACCATATCGTTGTCCTGTTCGATTGGATGCAGCCGTATCAAACGGTACTCCCATTACAACAAAGTCTACATCATTTGTTGTTGCAATATTTTCAAGCCTCATAAATGTGCGCGGCCCTGTAAAACGCGGTGATTTTGATGAATCTTTTGGTTGGTACATAAATATCCTCCTCTAAAACTTGTTCATGGATATTCATGCAACTTTCATGCCAACTTTATTTCAATGTTGTGATTATGTTTTTAAATAAAAATTAATTCACAATTGAATGATTTAGTTCTTTTCAATTCAATTATGAATTAATGATTCATTTTGAATTAATATTGTATTTTTTTAAGCGGCGTACAACGGTTGACTGGCTTAAACCAAGATATTCAGCCATTTCATACGTTGTTTTATATTGCTTCGAAGCACGTATTAACCAATTTCTTTCGACTGCCTCTAAAACTTCTTGTAATGTCAAACCCTGTTCTTCAAATGATTCAAGCTGCCATTCTTGTTTTGGCAATTCCGATGCATCCATTTGATTCACAAACGGGAGATTAGATGCAAAGATCATATTTGTATCGGTTGTCACTACTAAACGCTCAATTAAATTTTCCAATTCGCGGACATTTCCCGGCCAATCATATTGTTGCATAGCATTCATTGCTTTCGAATGAAAAAATTTATTTGTATGATATTTTTCATTAAAAATCGTTAAATAATGCTGAGCAAGTTTGTAAATATCATCTTTTCTTTCCCGCAGTGGAGGAATGGTAATCGGGATAACATTCAATCGATAGAATAAATCCTCTCTGAATTTCCCCTGTTTCACCAATACTTCTAAATCTTGATTTGTTGCAGTAATAAGTCGAAAATCAACTTGTTTTGCTTCTGATCCACCGATTGGGGTTACTTTTTTTTCCTGCAACACTTTTAATAGTTTCACTTGAATGGATAAAGGAAGTTCAGCTATTTCATCTAAAAACAATGTCCCTTGATCAGCAAGTTCAATCATCCCTTTTTTCCCGCTTTTGCTTGCACCAGTAAAGGAACCCGGCTCATAGCCAAATAATTCCGATTCAAAAAGTGGTTCGGGTATTGCGCCACAATTGACCTCAATCACTTTTTTCTGATTACGTTCACTTTCCTCATGAAGCGCCTTGGCAAATACATTTTTCCCGACGCCTGATTCCCCAAGCAAGACAACGTTTGCATCTGATTTAGCAACGCGTTCCACCAGTTCACGGATCTGAATCATCGTTTTACTTTTAATGATGACATTTGTTCTTTTTTCCTGTTCCCTTAATTCTTCTATTTCAGATTCATAGCGTATCATTTTTGCCCTGAGTTCTTCATAGTCTTCTTTTAAAAGTTGAATTTCTGTTAAATCATGGGAAAAGCTGATGATACGAACGATATCCCGTTTCTTGTTAAACAGTGGTATACCAGTAGCCATAACAACTTTCCCAGTAGGTGTGCGCTGCATAACCTGCACTTCTTTTTTCTCATTTAAAACGACCGCTGTTACAGACGGAGAAAAAGTGCGATCTTTTTCCAGTTCGAAAACCGTTTTTCCAACTAATTCATCTTCTTCTTTTCCGTATATACTAGTGCAATTGGAACTAACCCTAATGACTTTTCCCTCTCCATCCGTCATGACAATATTATCATTCGAAGCATGCATAATGCCTTCCAGTTCCAACTGCAGCATTTCCGGTTCTTTATTCATGATAACACCTTCTTTCATTCTCCATATTTAACAGAATTAATATCACAAGAATTTCCTTCCTCTTTATCATTTCTTTCTTAGCTTGAATTCTTTTAAAAAAAGCTGTTAACAGGTAAAAGTTAACAGCTTTTTCATTCGTCTTATCCATTATCTATACGCATCACATTAGATTGTTCTGGATTTTTAATGAAGAATGATATACCAAGACCAACAAGGGAGATGATGCCAGCAACAATAAAGGACACGTTTACACCATGTATCATTCCTTCAACCCCTTTGTCCGGAATGGCACCTGTCGTCATGACAGTTACAAGCAAGGCTGTTCCAACTGCACCTGCTACTTGACGCATCGTATTATTCATTGCAGTGCCGTGCGGAATTAAATCCGGCGGCAACTGATTGAGTCCAGCCGTAGTTACAGGCATCATTACCATAGCAACGGAAAGCATTCGAAATGCATTTAATGTCGCTATATAGGCGAAACTTGTCTGCTCAGAAAGATCAGCGAACATAAATGTCGTAATAACCAAAATCAAAAGACCTATAATGGAAAGCCATTTTGCTCCATATAAATCAAATAATCTGCCGGTAACCGGGTTCATGAGTCCCATAATTGCTGCTCCCGGCAATAAGGCCAACCCGGATTCAAATGCAGTAAAGCCAAGCATATTTTGCATAAGAAGTGGTAAAACAACTGCAGCTCCAATCATTGCAATAAATACTACCATACCTAATGCTGTAGTTAAGGTAAACATTTTATATTTAAATATCCTAAATTCAAGGATTGGCTCCTTTAGTTTCAATTGTCTTCGTATAAACCAAATAAGGGCAATGGCACCGATGCTCATCGAAATAAATACCTGTTCACTAACCCAGCCACTGCTTCCAGCAGTACTGAATCCGTATAACAAGCCGCCAAATCCAAAGGAAGATAGAATGATTGATAAAACATCGAGCTTCGGATATGTTTGTTCAGTAACATTTTTCAAAATAAAATAAGCAATAATAATATCGACAATAATGATCGGCAAAATCATGTAAAAGAGACTTTCCCACGGAAATTGCTCGACAATCCAACCGGATAAAGTTGGGCCAATTGCCGGAGCAAATGCGATCACGAGACCGAACATTCCCATCGCTGTTCCTCGCTTGTTGATTGGGAAAACAAGAAATAAAATCGTCTGCATTAGCGGCATAATAATACCAGCCCCAGCAGCTTGTAAAATTCTACCTATCATTAGAATGGTGAAATTCGGTGCAACCGCACAAATTGCTGTACCGATAGCAAAAGAGCCCATGGCTGAAAGAAATAAGCCTCTTGTCGTAAAGCTCGCAATTAAAAAAGCTGTGACTGGTATCATAATCCCGTTCACGAGCATGAAAATGGATTGCAGCCATTGCGCTGTACTGGCATTTAAGTCAAGGTCCCTCATAATATGCGGGAGAGCAGTACCTAATAATGTTTGATTCAAAATAGCAACAAAGGCACCTGAAAGCAATACAATCAGGACAACAATGAGCGATACCTTACTTCTTTCTTCCCCTGTATGTGTTGTTGATTTCTCTCTAACCATAGATAACCTTCCTTCTTGCAAGCTTTACTTGTTCATTAGCCAACATGTGATAGTATATTTTAACACAACATCTTGGATAACGAAAAGAACTTGATTTGTAATAAAGAAATATCGGCGCGCCTTGACAGAAGGCATGAACAACCGCAAAATTTGATCCTATCTCCCTTAATGAAACCGCTTTTATTTTCCTATATAATGAACGTATAGAAGCTGTTCTACAAGGGAAGAACATATATGCTGAGAACATCAAAACAAAAAAACGCTATTGATAAGCGTGAAGTTATTCGGATTTACAACCAAATCAATCAGGAAATCTATGATACTGGGATTAGTCAGCAGAAAATAGAGATTTCGGAAAATAGCTTGATGATATTCGCAGTGCACAAACGGGTAGAAGCATTGAAGATCTTGCGCGATAACTATCCGGAATTAGTGTCCTATGGGAATACAGCTCTATTTACAGAATTTAAAGCGAAATTAAAGGAAAATATTGAAGATCTTACTGGTATGAATATCATGTCTATCCTTATGGATTATGATGCTGCAACACAGCATTCATGTGACATTATTTATTTTGATAAAAACATTCAAAATAAATAAGTTGAATGATGTAAGCCGCTCTTAATGATAAGTTGGAGAGCGGTTTTTTTATGTTGATGCTTGACGATTGACTTTCTAGGACTTCCCTTTATTATAAAAATCCTTGCGATCTTTTCTTGGAACAAGTCCTCCGCCTGTCGCCCAAGCGATATGAGTGATGTTACTCGGGTTAATATGATGTTGATGGATATAATTTGTTTCTAAAATCCTAACTGGCCCCGCGAGTCCGGCTGTTGCGGAAGGTTCCAAGTAAATATTTTCACGATCTGTAAGTAATGTGAGTAATTGATATAATTCATCATCTTCTATGGTATAAATTCCACTGACTAGCTGGCCACTGATCGTTGTCGCAAATTTTGACGGGCGCCCGACTGCTAATCCATCCGCTTCCGTTTTATTATCAATTCCAAAATCCTGCACACACACTTTCTCTTTTTCACCCGTCAGCAAACCGATCAACACAGACGGTGCGTGTACTGGCTCCACAAAAAAACAATGGACATGGTCGCCGAATAGTTGCTTCATGCCGAACGTAATGCCTCCCGGCGATCCGCCAACTCCGCATGGCAAATACATAAACAAAGGATGTTCCTTATCCACATTGATATTTTTCTTTTCCAATTGTTTTTTCAAACGAAGAGCAGCCGTGCTGTATCCTAAAAATAGATGCTGTGAATCTTCATCGTCAACAAAATAGCCATTTGGATCTGCGTGCGTTTTCCTTCTTCCCTCCGTAATAGCCTTACTAAAATCACCTTCAAATTCATATACAGTTGCACCCTTATTGCGAAGTAAATCTTTTTTCCATTGTTTTGCATCTTGTGACATGTAGACGAATACATTGAAGCCTAGCTTCGCGCTCATGATTCCGATGCTTAACCCCAGATTTCCAGTAGATCCAACTCCAATCGAATATTGCTTGAAAAATGATTTAAATTTAGGAGTGGAAAAAATTTCGTAGTTTGCCCCTTCTGATAAAATCCCAGCATCTTTTGCTAGTTGTTCCGCATGATGCAGCACTTCATAAAAACCACCTCTCGCCTTAATAGATCCAGCGATCGGTAACTCGTTATCACATTTTAAGTATAAATCTCCTTCTACTGGCTTGGAAAATGAACTTTTCATTGAATGGATAAGTTTAAGTGGAGATTCAATGATGCCATTTGTCTCAATGGTTTCGGGAAATTCTTTTTTTATAAATGGCGCAAATCTTTCCCATAAGGATGCCGCTTCCTCGATATCTTTTCTATTTAAAGAAGTTGTGTCGTGTTCCTTTTCATTTTGTCTGGGATTTAGCCAAAAAACCGGTTGTAATTCCATGATCTTCTGAAGCAGCGGGGTCTTTTTCTGATATTGTTCCATCTTTTTTTTGGAAAAAATTCTCCTAACCTCCTTCGTGCAATATTGTTAATGTTAGATTATCACTCACTATAGCATAGTCTATCATACAAATAAAACAACTTCCTAAAAAGCGTTAGCATGGTTTGGCTACAGTATTTGTTTTAGGCAGGTGAACGGTCCTGATTTAAAGGAGGGAATCGACCGGAACGGCTTAATTTTAACCGGTGAGTAGAATGATCAATTGGAGGAGTTACACTTTCAAACGAATGAAAGAAATATCAAACCGCATGGTAATATTTATCAACCGAGATGGAGAGTTATTCACCCGGAGTATGAAAATTGACAACGATATTCGAATTCGTTTAAAATTCTAATAAAAAAACATTCATTCTTATCGGCGTTGTATTACTGCAAGCCGCCACAAATCCGGATAAAAAAATGAAAGCAGAGAGAGCATCAATAAAGATGATACAGGAATGACTGGTATAAGGAGTATATAGCTATGATTCGAGTCCTGGCAATTACGCATGAAAATGAAAAAATTACTGATTTAACAATGGATAATGTTGATTTCAGTCTTTACAAATGGTGGTGGATTGACTTTCAGCACCCAAGCATGGAAGAAGTAAAAGAACTACAGACTAAACTTCATTTTCACCCACTTGCGGTTGAAGATTGTATACACAGCATGCAGCGCCCTAAACTTGATTATTATGATCATTATGCCTTTATTGCTACACATACAATTGGACCAGAGGCATTTAACCAGCATGAAATTGATTTTTTTATCGGTAATCATTTCATTGTCACCTTTCACCACGAAACGCTGTCTGAAGTTAGCCGAGTATGGAATAATTTACCTGAGGCAAATGAAATTCATATGTGGGATGAATTTAAGGTATTTTATGAAATCATGGATAATGTTGTGGATAATTACTTCCCGATCGTTTATCAGCTCGAAGACCAAATCAATGATGTAGAAGATAATCCAAATAACCTTTCCATGAATATACAGCTTGATACTCTGTTTGCGTTAAGGCATAAACTGCTTGAATTACGTCATACAATCAATCCGATTCGTGATCTATTTTATCGGATTTTGAATTCACGGCATTTAAAAAATTTAATTGAGCATCGTGAATATTTCGCTGATTTATATGACCATCTTTTAAAACTATAAGAAATGGTCAACTCCAACCGGGAGATTACTAATGATATTAGGGATAATTTCATTTCGTATAACTCCTATCAACAAAATAAGGTGATCCAGATTCTGACTGTGATTACTTCTATCTTCGCACCGCTCACTTTTATCGCCGGGATTTATGGGATGAACTTTGTAAATATGCCCGAGCTTGAGTGGCATTACGGTTATTTTATCGTGATGGCTGTGATGTTCACATTATCGGTACTCATGATTCTTTGGTTTAAACGAAAAGGCTGGTTTCGGTAGTTTGATGTGGACTGGTATTTTTTGGTTGAGAAATGCTTATGTAGGGTAAGTTGGCGGCAAAATTTTTGCTGCGCGACTCCCCTCGATTATTGCTCGTGTTCGGTTTCTTAATGCATGAATCTCCTTCCATATTGCTCGAGTCGGCACGCTTATTGCGCGCGTTCCTTCATGATTGCTCGAGCACTCCTTCCTTGTTACCATTCCACACAAAAAAGCACTTCTAGTAAATGAGCTCATGTTTACTAGAAGAGCTAAACTGATCGTTATGAAACGACTAAACTTGGCCTTCGTCCTTGTAGTGGGTTGGTTTGCTCCAGTGCATATCCTGCGTTCAGAATGCGTTTCTCTTTGAGTGCAGGTCCCATAATTTGCAGGCCTACTGGCATATTACCTTTTGTTCCACATGGTATGGAAAGTGCAGGTAATCCCGTCAAGTTGCCTGGTCCAGTAAAACGGATCATATGATCAATTAAATCTACTTTTTCCCCATTTAAATTAGCAAAATCCTCTCCTATTTTTGACGGAATGACTGGCAGTGTTGGGGAAATAAGCACGTCCACTTTTTCGAACGCTTCGGCAAAGTCCTTTTTTAACTGCCGCCTTACTTGCTGAGCTTGTAAATAATCAACGGCTGATGGGAGTTCCCCGAGTTCGAACAAGAGTCGGATGTCACTTCCAAAGTCGTCCGGCCGTTTTAATAAATTTCGATGATGGATCGTTGACGCCTCTGATAGGGACGTAACGAGTTCCGCCCATTCCGCATATTGGAGGGCAGGAATTTTTACCTCTTCGACCTTCGCTCCTTGATCAACGAGGTTTTGAATATTTGCGCGAACAAGTTTTTCAACCTCTGAATCTACTTGATGAAAGAAATATTCTTCATTAACACCAATCACTAAGTCCTTCACATCTCCGTTAAAATCGGTGAAATTTTCGTTGGGTACATGGAGGGATGTTGGATCATTTGAATCATATCCGCAAATAACCTCCAGCAATCCGGCTGCATCTTTAACCGATTTTGTCATGGGTCCAATATGATCCAGTGACCATGCAAGCGGGAAACATCCATACTTGCTGACCCTTCCGTGTGTAGGTTTTAAACCGACAATTCCACAGGCAGATGAAGGTATCCGTATCGATCCTGCTGTATCTGTCCCAAGCGACGCAACACTCATATCAGCTGCGACCGCTGCACCTGATCCGCCGCTGGATCCTCCGGGAATTTTTTCAGGATCCCACGGGTTCCTGCACGCTCCGTAATGTGGGTTATCATTTGTAATTCCCCAGGCATATTCATGCATATTTAATTTTCCCGTTAAAACAGCTCCAGCATCCCGCAATTTTTCGACGACCGTTGCATCGTAATCGGAGACGTAATCTTGATGAATTTTCGATCCCATGGTGCTGACTTGATCTTTAAAATAGATATTATCTTTGATCCCTATCGGAATGCCGTGATACATTCCCCGGTAATTTCCATTTAAAATTTCCTCTTCGGCCCGTTTGGCGAATTTTTCCGCTTCCTCCCTCGCAATTTGAATGTAGGCATTGATTTGTTCGTTCATTTCTTCTGCGTGATCTAAAACTTCTGTCGTTAACTCCACTGGTGATATCGATTTCCCTTCAATAAGACGTGCCAGTTCGTCTACTGTTTTTAAAATTAATTCTTTACTCAATATGATCACCTCCAGGAATATTTCGTAAGCCAATATCAGCATCATCCACCTGAATCGTGTCCAGATCACCTTTGAGTACCTGTAGCCCTTCCCAACGGTCTTTTAAAATCCTCAGATGATTTTCTTGCATCTTAAGACCCTTGTCTTCCAGTAACTCACGAACGGTTAACGACAAACAAACCACTCCTTTTATTCTAAATAATTTATCTCATAGGCAAATGCCTACAAAGATCAATACAAAAAATTCCTTTCATGTTGGAAATTCATGGTTTACATTTGAATGAAAGAAATAGATGCACATAACAAAGGACAGCAGTAATAAAAAGGGTTATTTACGTTTTATAAAAATACTCTATTAAATCTATCACGGTTCATTATAGCAATATCAAAGTAGTTGTTAATGTATTTTCAATAGTCTGTCATTTATTGACAAAAGCTTTTTAAAAAAACGAAAAAATGATCCGTTATCGCCCATCGACAACGATCATTTTTTACATGAATAGCTATAAAACTTACATCCACTCTTCTTCTAATTTTTCAAATTCACCATTTAATTTCATCTCGTCCATCCAGACGTCGATCCAGTTTTGGAAGATAGGATCACCTTGTTGCATCATATAGCCTTTTTGGCTTTTCGTCAGTGTATCATCTCTAAATGCAACGCGAAGGCGTGAATCCTCCTTGGCATACAGATCAGCTTCCACAGTATCTGTGATCATCACATCGAATGTTTCTTCCGCTACCTTGCCGGGAATGTCCAAATTTTCCTCAACAACCGTCACGTCCGCATCTTTTAAATGCGCATCCACGTATTCTTTATTTGTTCCACCTGGATTCACACCTACTTTAACATCAGGCTGATTCAAATCTTCAGGTTTCCTAAATTTATCCTTATTCTTTTTGTGAATGAGAGCTACTTTTCCAAAATCAAAGTACGCATCTGTTAAGTGCGCTGTTTTCTGCCTGTCCACATTTCGGCTAATTCCACCAACTGCAAAGTCAAATTTATCTTCTAGCAAATCATCCATTAAATCCGGCCATGTTGTTTTTACAAATTCCACCTCAACACCCAGATCTTCAGCAAGTATTTTCGCCGCATCAATATCATAGCCTTCAAATTCTTCTGTTTCAGGATTGAAGTAGGTAAATGGTTTATAATCTCCAGTTGTCCCGACACGAATGACTCCTTTATCGATTATTTCCTGTAGCTTGGACGGTGATTTTTCATCCTTATTTTCTGCTTGTTTTTGCTCTTCGTTATTTGCTGCATTTGCCTGATTTCCTTCACTAGACTGCCCAGGAGAACATGCTGCAATGAAAATAAAACATAATAAACTCATAAATAAAACCCTTAACTTTTTCATCTCCAATATCCCCGCTCACCTTTCTACAATTTCGTAATATCGACTATTATATGGGATAAATTCCTATTATTCAAATAATTTTAATTTTTACATTACCCTATCAAACACATTTCTTGTTTTTTATGCTGGAAAAGGTTATCTTATCCCTACAATGATCGTAAAATAAGGAGGCTATCACAATGAATTATGCGGATTTACTGATTACATTAACTGCTCATGAAAGCGATGAAAATAACGTAACCATTGCCTTCACCATGGGTAGTAAGGCACTCGAAAAGGGACATACCGTTGAAATATTACTGTTATCTAATGCGGTTCACCTTGCAGAGAAAAATTATGCGGATAAAATTGATATCGGAGCCCCGTTTAAACCGATCAAAGACCTGCTTCCTACTTACATGGAGCAAGGTGGAAAACTGAAAGTGTGCTCTGCCTGCATGGAGCATAATGGTGTCTCAAAAGAAAATATTGTTGATGGTGCAGAAGTGATCAGTGCAGATTATGTCATTGATGCGCTCATGAATTCCAAGAAATCGTTGCAGCTCAATTAAGAGATGAAAAAATCCTTCCACTAAATATTTCTGTGGAAGGATTTTTGATTATTTCAAGCTTTCTGTGGTCTGAGTGTATATCCAATTTCAATCTAATAGTGATAAATGTTCTCCCATCAAAATCTGCAAAATGAAGGATTCCAGCAATCTTACATCTCTCCTTTATCCGCTTCTCTTAGTACAGCGGATTTCACGTTACCATCTGACTCATCATAAACAAAGTGTAAATGATTTTTTCCTTCTATATAAATAAGCAAATTGGATTCAGACATTTCATCATACATATCTCGACGTGGTTTTCCTAATGTATCTTTTATTTCTGAAACGGTCATGTGAATGCGTTCCCCAGGAATAATGATCATGGTAACCTTGCCATCTGAGGACTCCAGATGCTTGGGAGCATATCCAACATTGTAACCCGGATAATATAAAACTTTGCCGCCCTCATACCAGTTTTCAAACTGAATTCGCTTATTTTCTTTTCTCATTTTTTTAATATTGTCGTTCAACTTAACAGGTGTGTCAGCGATTCGGCCCGCTGCAGCTTCGTTCAATATCTCTTTCGTGATTTCCCATTCTTCCATTTCTTCTGATTCCTTATAAGGGATGATCGATGCTTCCTCGTCCATCCATGTAGCATAACGATCATGACCGTAATCAAAGCCATTCGGAGGATAAGTTATATCATTATAGATTTCTTCTTTTATTAAGGTTAATTGATTCTGCTCGGCATCAAATTCCAAAGTAGGAAAGTGCCATCCCCCGTTTTGTCCACTTCTATTATTAACCAAATATGCTGTCTGAAGTTTATTATCATCAAACACTTTAAACTCCGTGGTTGATGGAGCTTTAAGATCTTCTGTATCGATCTTCACTAATTCACCATTTTGTAGCATAAACATATATGGGTAGATAAACTTTGGTACTTCATTTGCAAATACCATAAACACATCGTAGCCCTCTACTTCTATTGTATTCTTTAGATGATGATCGATGTTAAATTTCATGTCCAAGGAATCCAGTTGTGTTTGTTTATACGCTACATCACTATTCTTTTCTGCCAGATAAAAATCATATTCTCCAGAAACCACTGGGTCTCCCTCTTGACCAAAGAAACTGGTTTCTTCTAATGACTTTTCCGCTTGATTTTCAGCAAAGAAATAAGCAAAGAACTTTGCGCCATCTACTTCCCCTTCAAAACGAAATAACGCATCTTCCTCTAACGTTGCTTTATCCATTTCAGGTTTTCCTTCTGTTTGAATGATGGGAGCTTTTTCTTTTTCGTTATCATGATCATGATCGACATTTGTAGCTGTTTCACACGCACTTATGAAAGCTAGACAAATCAAACTAAAAATGATGACATACTTTCTCACTCCATTAATCCTCCTTATCTTGTTTCCATCGCTTTTTCCTTCTATATGCTTTTTCTCGTTTAGAGATAATCTTATCCCTATTTGGCAGCTGGTGCTTATGTATCAATTGTTCATCGCTCATATCACTCGGGTTGCCGAATACACACCCTTTTCTCCTAGAAAGCTTTTGACATATCTGGATAAGTTCCGAATCCTTAATTGGAAAATTGATACTTTTATAAGGTTTTCCCGCGTGAATTTCTCTTATTTTCTCCCTCAGCTGGTCCATCAGCACATCTGCTTGAAGTCCAAAAGATTGAATCACAGAATGGTCATCCTTCAAACGCTTTACGGCATTTTCCATTGCACGTTTAGCCCCTCTAAAATTACCGCGGCGGTGATGGTACTGAGAAACTGCAATGGCAATAAATCCTTTCAAGTACGATTTTCTTTCACCCGGAGGATCCTTTAGCCATTCGTCCTCCAAAACCTCATGACATTGAAAATAATCACGGACTCCTTGAAAATAAACCAGGAAATCAATAAATGCCTGTGATTGCATCCATCTCACCTCACTATTCTATAAATCCATCATCATATAATACAAAATTTACTTCATTAGATGATTTTTACTTATCGGTTTAAAGAAGTTCCATAGGAAAAAGAGTGTGGATTTTAGTCGCGCAATAAACCAAGAAAGTTAAGCAATAGAACGATAAACTCAGGCATTCAGGATCTTTAGAGATTGGAATGACATTTTCCATTTGGCCCATGCATGTAATCATGACAATTTGCTTCGGGTCAACCCCACTTTTCCACCACTTTGAGGTAATTTCCTTTAAACCTTTCCACCAATCGTAGGGGTGTTGTTCTACTTGCCCGCTTGATCCGAAATGAGTATCGAGCAACGCAGAATCAGTGTGTAACATTTCTGCCTGCTGATTCATCAGCACTCCCTTCATGGAAGATGTTCCAATAGCAAACACAGCAATATATTCCAATGTTATTCCCTTCCTTTTTATAGCAATGCTAGAATAGTATTAAAGTACCTTTCATTTTTATCATTGTCAAGATGATTCTGAATTTTATACTTTATTTTAAAAGCAATACTCTTTTCTTTCTTCTCCATGCTACTCGTGTTTTCATTTAAAATTTTGGTATACTAATAACAGCGATTTTATAAACAGATGGAGGCTAACAAGTGGGCTTTTTTTGGAATAAAAATAAAGATGACTTGGACGAAGAGAATATAGATCAGGAACATTCTCCAGAAGCGAAAAACGAAGTTCATGAGCCGCAGTCAACACCGCGGGTAACACGCAAAGAATATAAGGAGATGAAGCGGTCCAAAGAGGCATCCGAATCTGCTGATCATAAACAAACGATGTTTCGTGATCGTTATGGAAACTTGTTTTTACGATATGTATTACCACCGATCATGATCTATTTAGCATATATGCTATATTTATATGTGAATGGAAATTTTTTAGCTAAATTTTTTGGGAATACTTATTTCTGGATTCTCGATATCATTGTACTTATTTTCTTCACGGCAATTATTGCTTTTGCTTTGTTATATATGTTTGAGCGAATGCCTACATTCACCCATTATTTTGGAGCGATTAGCTGGTTTGCAGCTGTATATTTTTATATTTTCTATTTAATCCATCATGATGCCCGCGGTCCAATTCTTGCTGCAATGATTCTTTTTGTAACAGGCGTTATTCAACTGACACATTGGAATCATTATATCAAGGGAACGTTTATAGTACTTGCAGTTTTATATGGAAATTATCTTACCGCACTTGATTTTCCGGAAGTCTGGCTCATTTTGGGTGTAGGCGGATCAATGATATTGCTTAAACGAAGATGGAAATATAGATAAATACGTACCATTTCCCGTTGGTTGAAAAGGGGGATCGTGTAAATATATTTGACAGGTTTTCGAAACTTTTTCCCGGAAGAGATAGAGGTACAAAAATTATGTTAAACTTTCTTAGTAATATATATTGAAACCTTGAGTTGGAGTGAATACGAATGGATATAAACAACCATGAGGAATACGGCAGGCAAGTAAAAAAACGTAATTACCGTCCGGCAATCATTACGATATCAATCATTTTAATTGGTGCGATTATGATTTTGTCAGGTATGCCCGGCAAAGAAGATTTTGATTTATTCGACGTGACGATCTTGCCACTGATGAATGCTATTTTTAACAGCTTTACCTTTCTATTTTTAATTGGTGCACTTATTGCTATTTTAAAACGAAATGTCAAAGTGCATCGCCGTTTTATTTATGCAGCGCTTGTGACAACTACTCTTTTTCTCGTAACGTACGTGACATTTCACTATTTAGCACCTTCTACTTCGTATGGTGGAGAAGGATTCATGGCAGGACTGTATTACTTTGTTTTAATTACACATATTATCCTTGCTGCAGTGATTGTACCGCTTGTTCTTACAAGTGTGGCTCGCGCGTGGAATATGGAACACGAAAGACATAAAAAAATCGCACGCTGGACCATGCCGCTATGGCTCTATGTTAGCTTCACCGGCGTCCTTGTATACATTTTAATTTCGCCGTATTACTAGGAGCCGTGTTTTTCTCGAGGCGCCAGGTTCCTGCTTCCCACAAGTGCCTTTCTATGGATACTGGCACCACCAGAATTTTGTCAAACAAAAACATAAAAGCATACCAAATAGGGACAGTCCCCCACTGCTTAATCACTTTAGCGTAGTGGGGGACTGTCCTCTTACTTCATACTTCTCCATAGTATGGACCGACGTCATTTTCTTCTTTCAGTTTTAGTAATTGGGATACGGTAACAAATTCATACCCTTCTTCTTTTAGTTTTTTTAAGATTTTTGGCAAGGCATCTGCTGTTGATGAGTGTATGTCATGCATCAGCACAATTGCGTTTGGTGTTGCTTCATTTAATACGATCTTTTCAATCGATTTTGCATCTCTTGATTTCCAGTCCAAGGAATCGATCGACCACATGGCAATTTGAGTATTATGATCTATCGCATACTCCACTACGTCAGAATTAAAAGCACCATATGGTGGCCGGATCAAACCCGGTGAAACCCCAGTAACTTCTTTCAGTTTTTCATGTGTATAGTCCAATTCATCCTTAATGCCCTCCTTATTTAAATTAGGCAGTACCGGATGTCCCCTAGAGTGATTACCTATTTCATGGCCGGCAGATGCAACTTCATAGGCAAGTTCTGGATAATGATCAGCTTGACTTCCGAGCATAAAAAAAGTAGCTTTCGCATCATATTTTTCCAACGTTTTCAACACGCCTGGAGTCACTTTTTCGCTAGGTCCATCATCGAATGTTAAGGCGATATATTTACCATCGGGGTCAAGTTCTTCCCTTTTTTCATGCTCTTTTTGAATGATTTTTTCCTTTTCTTTTTGCTGTTCTTTCGGCATCTTTAGGATGGAATCAATATCATCATTTAAATATACATAGAGTTTTTCAATAGGAATTTCCAATTCGATCGTTCCCGCTGCACCAGCTGCGATTTCATATTCATCGAAGTAGAGGGTCAGCGCTTTTCGATCAAGTGACCATTTCCATTTAGCTGGTTGCTTCAATATTTCATCAAGTAAGTCATCAAAAATAAACGGTTTTACTTCTTCCTTCTTTTGCAGTTCCTCTTTCACTAATTCTTGAATTTCCGGTAATGATTCCTCATCTATTTCAATAACATTTGATAGTTTCAGAGATTTATCTCGTCCTATATCGACATTGAATACTTTCATTATTTGCTGGCCATTTGCTCCACCTGTATATGTATAGACACGAAAAACAAGGCTATATAGTTCATCCGTAATTTTCTTTGTCTCCACTTGAACATTTAATTCTCCCTGAATTGCTTTCTCTTTTAGCCCTGTTTCTCTTTCCTCCATTTCTTCTAAAAACGTATTCCTTTGATTATTTATCCATTTATCAATGGAAGTATTGATGTTAGTACCTTCTGTTATAGGTTTATGCACAAAGATTCGATATGTATCTGCTTCCTTCGTTTCTATTTTTAACTCTAAATTTGGATACTTGCTGCTAACTACTTCTTCCGTTTCCTCTGATTGAACCGGCTTATCTTTCATTTTATGAATCGTTGCATGCACGAGTTTATTAATACCTAGTGTGGCCAAAAATACGATTACAACAGTAACGAACCAACTCAAAATTTTCCTACGCCTTACCACAAAGCAAGTCCCCTTTATATCCTTATCTAGCAAAATAGGTTCACAAAAAATAACCCCTTTCTATATTACAGAAGTGTTACAAATATTTCAATAGAATGATGGGTGCCTGTCACTTCCCGATTGTAGTCAATTTATGTCGAATTTGCGTTGTGACCTTTAAAAAAAGTATGGCTCAACCGCAGTAGCAGCTGAGCCATATTTTTAAAATAAATATATCATTCGACAAAATTCGGGAAGTGACAGGCACTAATTCTCCCCCGCTTACAATTCCGAAAACATTCCTGCGTAGTATTGGACTTCCCCTTTGCTGTTTTTTATTTTGTTAATGCTGAGCCATTCTTTGTATATATCTCCATTTTTGCGTTTATTCCAGATCTCGCCTTCCCAGTGGTCATTTTTTTCAATGGAATTCCACATATGATTATAAAAGGCCTTATCATGTTTTCCTGATGATAACAGTTTTGGTGTTCTCCCGATAGCTTCTTCTTTCGTAAATCCCGTTACGCGTGTAAAAGCTGGATTTACGTTTTGAATAATGCCTCGCTTATTCGTAACCATAACACCCTCCGCTACACCTTCAATAATATTTCTTTCCATGGACATCCGATCACTATAATACATAAAAATAACAATGATAAAGCTTGCCAGTGCCAGTTCCGAAAGCAACATAAAAGCAATGGAATATTGGCCAGTGATATTATAAACCGCAGTCAATAATAGCGGAGGGAAGAAGCCGCCAAGTCCTCCCATTGCAGAGACAATGCCGTTGACAACGCCGGCTTGTTTGGAAAAATAAAGAGGTACCAATTTAAATATGGTTCCATTTCCAATTCCGATACTTACACCAACAACTAAAGCACCGATTGTGTACCATTCAATAGTTGGTGAGAATGAAAGCAGCACACCTGATAAGGCTACACCTAAGAAAGTAAACATCAAAATGATAAATGCATTGAATTTATCCGCCAACCACCCACCAACCGGCCGGATAAAAGTTGCAAGCGCGATAAAGCCTGCAGTCCGCAGACCAGCATCAACTGGGGTAAGATGAAAGTCATCTACAAGCGTACTTGGCAAAAATACAGTAAATGCCACAAAAGCGCCAAATGTAATAAAATAGAATAAGCTCAAAAACCATAGTGTCATATTTTTGTACACGCCACTAATTTGTTTTACCATCGACTGTTTAACTTTCACTTCTTTTTTATCCCCTAGCAGGAAATTTAACAAAGCAAATACAAGCAACAGGATTAAAAATAAGCGTACAGTATTCACCCATCCAATCGATGCTGCCAGCACAGGAGCAGCAAAGGTTGTTAGTGCTGTACCTACGTTTCCAACACCATAAATTCCGTTAACAAGACCATGTTTTGCTGGCGAATAGTATTTAGGCAAAGAGGTAACACCAATTGAAAATGTAGCTCCTCCTACCCCGAGTATGAGTCCGCCGATAACGAGGTCGATGAATGAATTTGCCTCACTGATATAATAAACTGGAAACAATAAGATCAAAAAACTGATGACGAACATGTTTCTTGCCCCAAACCGGTTTGTATAAAAACCAATGGGGATTCTTAACAAAGATCCGAGTATAACAGGGATAGCTGTAACGAGTGACACTTGTCCTGGGGTTAATGTAATGTCTTCCTTAATACTTGGCATTAAAGAAGAGATAATCACCCAAACCATAAATCCAGCAATCAGACTTGACGTTTGCAGGGAAAGTTGAACATTTGCCTTTTTCATCTTCATTCTCCTATCTTCGCTTTACTACTATAGTTTCGTATTTACTTCATTTTAAACGAAAATAATTTTATACAAAGTGAAGTTAGTCACATAAAGGATGAAAAATAATAAATGGATGGCATTATGTTTGCATAAAGGGTGTGATATTTTTAACTACCGAAGAACTAGATGTATGATTTAATAGATACATCACATTGGAAAAAAGAAGCGCCTGAGCAAACCGAAAGAAGGGAGCACAGTGGCAGCTCCCCCCTTTTTTTAATTGATATTACAAACTTGAATAGGACAAAGCTCACAACCGATTTCATTTCTTAAAAATGCAATATCTTTAATGAGAATTTCCCCTTTTTTAGTCATTGCAATCACATCTAGATTTCTTAAATCGGTCAGCATTCGATTGATACTTTCACGCGTTGCTGAACAAAAATTTGCCAGTTCTTGATTTGTCAGTACGAGGTCAATTAAAATACCATCGCCTTGTTTTTTGCCAAAGCTGTTTGACAAGCGAATAAGTGTAGAATATAGTGCGCCTTTCTTCCCATGCAATAATAAATCCCTAATCTTTAATTGAAATTTGCGCATGTGATCACTTATCCATTTCATAAATTCAAAAGTCAGTGCACTATTTGTCATTAGCTCTCTTTCCAATTTCTCTCTGTTGATTACGAGCAACTCACCGGGCTCTATTACTTTAGCACTTAATAAATACTGAGGATTGTCACTGAACACGGTCAATTCACCAACGATATCGCCCTTTTTACATATTCTTAGTGACAACTCTTTTCCATCAGACGTGAGTAATGCGATGTGAACAAGCCCCGATTTTAATAAGAAAATTTCATTAGCATCCATACCGCTGTGAAAAAGGTATTCATTTTGCTGTTTTTTCATTGGGGTTCCTATTTCATTTAATAACGTATATAGCTGTTTGGAAATTACATTGTTTTCATGTGAATAGGCGAGCATTTCCATCTGCACGTTACACACCCCTCTCTTTCGTTGTCTATTACCATTTTATCATTGAACCATCTGCCTTTTTAGTATTGAAAACCGACAAAAATGTGAATTTATTCATTTTAATTTCCGCAAACACAAGCATTTTATAGTTAGGTTAGACCACTTATCGTGTAAAGTGGAATGTAGAACAGTTCGTATAACAAAGGAGATGAACCAAATGGAAAAACAGACCATTAAAACAGCTCAGAAATTCGATAAAAAGAGCTTTACGAAAAAAGACGTATTTCGAACAAAAAACAGCATAATGTTTATGCTTAATTTTTTGCCAAACCAGCAAATGCCTGCCCATAATCATCCGGGTTATGAGTTATATTTGCATGTGGTCCAAGGGGAAGGAACCTTTACCATTAACAAAGAGAAAGTTGATGTCGTAGAAGACGACGTTATTCATTGCGGGAACGATGAAATGATCGAATTTACAAACACTGGTAGTGAAGCAGTATCCATCTATGTGACGATGAGTAGGTTGAATCGATAAGGAAGGAGAAGCACTTTTAGAATTTTTGTCGAATTGTATATACTGAAATGTCAAATTTGCTCATAAATTAGACAAAGAAAAATTCTGGTCCACAATAAGATGATAATAGACTTAAAGCGTCGGAGAACGGTACCTGAAAAGGAACCTGCTCCGACCTTTTATATTTTCCAACAATATTCGGGTGGTGCCAGGCACCATACTCAAAAGTTGAACATTAAACAGATTAATGTTATTATTGTTCGGTATTTAAGAAATATCATTTCAATCTATTCTACTAAAAAAGGGGAAACGAGATGGATATTCTAAAGGATATACTTGCAGCAATAAGTGGTGTGCTTAACGGTCTTCCTCAAGGTTTGCTTGCCATGACATTCGGCTTTGCATCTGTTCCTACTGCTCTTGCCTTCATTATTGGTGCGTTCGGAAATACATTGACGAGCAATGTCGCTGTCATATCATTTCAGGCAGAGACAATTACGGTAGCAGGAACAATGGGGAAAAATATTCGGGATCGCTTATCAATGATTTTCTATGGCGCACTCATAATGCTTATCATAGGAATGTTCGGAATTCTAGAGAAAATCATAGATTGGATTGGTCCAGTCATTACAAACGGTATGATGGCTGGAGTTGGGATTATGCTTGCAAAGGTGGCCTGGAATATGGCTAAGAATGATCGCATCGTCGGTATTTCTTCCTTTGCCAGCGCGCTTATTACGTATATTGCAACAAATGATCTTGTTTATACGATTACCATTTCCGTTATTTTATCCAGCTTCATTTATTTTTTCATACAAAAAGAGAAACCTGGTGCTGGTAAAAATGCAACACAGGAAAAATTTATCCTCCAAAGGCCTAAACTAAGCCCGACGATTATTCGTGGATCCCTAGCGATGGTTTGTTTGAATATTGGTGCGAATATTGCCTTTGGAAAAATAAATGCCGATATTGCAGATTCTACGGTAAATATAGATACTATCACCATTATCAGCAGTCTAGCTGATATGGGATCTGCTCTTTTTGGCGGTGGTCCAGTGGAAGTTGTTATCTCTGCAACTGCCAGCGCTCCCCATGCAGTCTTTGCTGGTGTTTTAATGATGGGACTCATGGCTATTATTCTTGGCATGAAATTATTACCTAAAATCGGTAAATATGTACCAAGCGCTTCGATTACAGGCTTTTTATTTGTCTTAGGTGCTATTGTTACATTGCCTAACAATGCAGCTTCTGCACTTACTTCTGGAGGTGAGTCAAGCATAATTGGTGGTGTAACCATGATTATCACCGCTATTTCTGATCCTTTTTTAGGGATGTTGGCTGGCGTTATCATGCAGTTTTTACTCGGTATTTTTTAAATGTAATAAAGATGAAATTGGATAAATAAATAGAGGTGGTTGACAAATGAAAACTTATGAACTAAAAGTAGCAGGGGTAACACGGAAACTGCCGATTGTCCCTGTAAATGAGAACTTAAAAATAGCAAGTTTTGTTATTTTAGGAGATACGGAGCTTGTTATTGCAGCAGCTCCTGCTCTTGCTGAAAAATTGCCTGAGGTGGACGTTCTCGTTACAGCAGAAGCAAAAGGAATTCCGTTTGTCCATGAAATGACAAAAGGGATGGGAATGGATCGCTACGTTGTGGCCAGAAAAAGTGTAAAAACTTATATGGAAAAACCGCTTGTTATCGAAGTTTTTTCCATTACAACGCAACGTAAGCAATTATTATTTCTCAGTTCACAAGACGCTGAATATTTGAAAGGAAAACGTGTTGCGTTAATCGATGATGTCATCAGTTCTGGTGAGTCCATCAGCGCACTTGAGAAGTTAGTAAATAAAGCTGGAGGGGCCGTTGTGGCTAAGGCTGCTATTTTAGCGGAGGGTGACGCTGCAAGACGCGATGATATTCTTTACTTAGAAGAGCTCCCTCTCTTTTAATGGACTTTTATTCGACAAAATTCGGGAAGTGACAGGCACTCATACAAAAAAGCCCTATCCTAATTATAGGAAAGGGTTTTTCGTTTGTTTTGGTTTGCAACATGGACTCCGCCTGCAGCTGAAACGACACTTCCTGTAATCATGTCGGAGTCTTCCTCACATAGGAAGCCTATAAGACGTGCCAGATCTTCGCCTGAACCTGGACGGCCGACAGGAGTAGTTGTGTCTTCGATTGTTCTAGCTGTATCGATATCCGCTTCTTTCATTTTTCCAGTAATATCACCGGGCGAAACCATATTAGCGGTAATCCCGTTTTTCGCTTCTTCCGTCGCAATACTCCTTGTCAATGAAACAAGTCCGACTTTTGCTGCGCCGAATGCAGAACGATGCAACCAAGCCGGACAGTGTTCTGCGTCCTGAAATCCATATGTGATAATTCGGCCAAATTGCTGTTCACGCATGATTGGGATAACTAATTTAGAGAAATGGAATACGGAACTTAAATTCCCTTCCAACATCTTATACCATTCATCATCTTCATAATCCACTAATTTCTTTTCTTCAAATACATAGGGACCTGCATTATTAATCAAGTAGTCAATTCTTCCAAACTTTTCTTTTGCTTGCTTTACAATTTTGACAATGTCCTCTTTTTTCGTTACATCCCCTTGAACAAATTGCAATTTATCATTATAGGTTTTCCATTCTTCTTTTAGTGCTTCCACTCTTTTTACATCACTCAGATAATTTACCGTTACGGAGCAATTATTTTTCAAAAAATGTTCGGTTACTTTTCTGCCAAGTCCTTTGGATCCGGCTGTAATAATCGCATGCTTCACCACATTCACCTACCTACATTGAACTAATTCTTTGACTTGAAACTGGTCTAGCGTTCATATGCAATCTTACCGATCAAGAAGTGATAAAAATTCTTTTCGTAGCTCCGGATTGTCTGTAAAAAGTCCTTTTGAAGCGGTTGTCGTTGTAGTGGAATCCTTTTTCTTAATGCCTCTTCCACACATACACATATGTTTCCCCTCGACTACAACCATCACACCAAGGGGGGTCAACACTTCATCCATGGCACTTGCAATCTGGTTTGTTAGTCGTTCCTGCACCTGGAATCTTTTAGCATATCCATCTACCATTCTGCCAATCTTTGATAACCCAGTAATTTTTCCATTTGGAATATAACCAACATGAGCAACCCCAAAAAACGGGGCAAAATGGTGCTCACATAAAGAATAAAATTCGATATCTTTGACAACCACTAGTTCATTGTGATCTACATCAAAGAATTTCCGCAAATGCTCTCTCGGGTCTTCCCTGTATCCTTCCGTATATTCAAGATGCGCTTTAAGCACTCTAAACGGCGTTTCTTCCAGCCCCTGGCGGTTAGGGTCATCACCGCATAATGCAATTAAATCTTTTACAGCATCCATGTAATTTTGTGACTGGAGCTTTTTTTCATCCTTATCAATAGAATACTTTTCAAACAGCTCATGCAGTTTTTGATTAATGATTTGATTATCAGCCAATTTCATGATATATACCTCTTCTCTATCATAAAAGAAAAACCGGATTTTACATACCCCACCCGATTCCACTTTACTATCTTGTTTTGACTCTAGCATAGTGTATTTTTTTTATAAAAGTCAATAAAATAACTCAAAATAAAGGAAAAGCTTTGAAAAATAATTTACATATTCCCTTTAATCTGTAAAAACAGGAAAATACTGTAGAATGATGCTGAATATCCACTATAAGGAACTGATTTTTTATACCTAAACGGAAAGAAAACAAACATTTTGAACAGTGTTCAATTCCAGCATTTTCGTCGATATTTCCCGGGAAATGATGTTTATTGTCATTGATTTTGAAAAATGATCCCTTTTCACTTAGCAAAAACAACTTCGAAGCAGGGAGCATTTCGATCTATCCATTGGTCAACATGTCATGCACTTTTTGTCTTTCATCCTCAGGTACGATTAAGTAAGATTCACCATCAATATATGTTTCGTTACCCTCTATATAATAATTTATAATATTTTTTCTGGTATTTTTATACTTCGTGAGCAATTTTTTGATGTCATCAAAATCCAAATTGGCAGCCATATTTCGTCCTAACGTATGGATTAATTTATTAACCTTTGGGACAGTACCAACCCTAGCTCCACGGCTGATTACACCTTGAACTACTTTACGCTGACGTTTTGTTCTTCCAAAATTTTGATTTGGATCTTCTTCCCGGTCCCGAACAAAGTGACTTGCCTTATCACCATCCAAGTCGATTAAACCCTCTTTAAAAGAATATGTTCCATCATTCCATTCCATGTCATTTTCAACGGTAATACCGCCCAGTTCATCAATGAATTCTTCAAAACCAGTCATATTCATACTGACATAGTAATCGATATCAACTTCAAGAAAATTTTCCATCGCAGAAACAGATCCTTCTACCCCGTTATACATATAGGCATTACTCACCCTGTCATTAATATTTCCATCAGCGATCTGAGTTCTCGTACTACGCGGAACACTAATGAGGCGCATCGTATCTTTTTCAGGTTCTAAAGAAAGAATCATCATCACATCTGTACTTTCTTTTCCATCTTCTTTTTTGACGCCCATCAATAAAATATTTAAAGCTCCCGCAGCTTTTATTTTGTTTTTGGAATCATTTGGGTTAATTGCTTCCACAGGCGAATATATTTTATTGTTGATTGTGTTTTTGGCATTATAATACACCACTGAAGCATACACTCCACTGCCAAGCAAAAAAAGAAAAACGATAATAAGTATGATGACTAACCAGTTTTTTTTCGGTACTTTTCGTGTTGAATTTTTCATTGAAGCACCTCAATCAACTTAAAATTGCAAAAGCGTACAAAATATTCATATGTAAGAATACAACAAAATTCCCGTCAGGTAAACGTTTTTTACGATAATTACGTAATATTTCAAAAACATTTCTTTGTAATATGAAAAAAATCGACAAAAACCGGGAAGTGACAGGCACCTTGAAAGAATGTTATAATAATTGTTAAATTAGTTACGGAGGAGGTGAATACAGATGGTTCTTGATTTGTTAAATGAGTTTATCAATGGTACGTCACCATTTTATTTCTATTTTAATTTGCTTTGGGCTACGGTGGGGGCATTGCAGTTAATCCATTTTAATGTGCACCAATTCATGAAGTACCGCGAACTTCACACTAAACATTCGGCTAAAGTTCAAGTTGAAAAATTTGCGACCGATGAACCCATTGTAGAAAATTTAGAAATTAGAAAATGGCTTACAAACAAATTTAAGCGAATCGAAGCGCCTGATGATGATACGGACAGCGATTCCTTCTCTTTTTTCACCAAAGCTATTGAAAATAGAGGAGGACGAAAATGGAAAAACGTTCTGTATTCACCGTTTTTAAAAAACATAGCTTTATCGGCATCCTGTTAGCCTTATTCATTTTATCAGGTTGTTCTGATTTACATGAACCAATCAACGAAAATACGTCAGGATGGTTCAATCATTATTTTGTCTATCATTTTTCAGTTTTAATTAAAAGCTTAGCTTCTTATCTCAATGGAAGCTACGGACTATCCATTATTATCATTACATTGGTCATCCGCCTTGCGGTTATGCCATTTATGCTGAAACAAACGCGTAGCAGTATCGAGACACAGGACAAAATGAAAATTCTCAAACCTGAAATAGATGCGATTCAAAAAAAATATAAAAGTAAGAAAGATCGTGAATCACAAGTCCAGATGCAGCAGGAAATGATGCAGCTTTATCAAAAGCATAATTTTAATCCACTCGTATCTTTTGCGGGCTGTCTGCCGTTGCTCCTGCAATTCCCAATTTTAATCGCCTTCATTTATGCGATTCGAAGGACACCGGAGATAGCTTCACATCGTTTCTTATGGTTTGATCTAGGCCAGACAGATATCCTGCTCACACTTCTTGCTGTAGTCATTTATTTTATTCAGTCGAGAATATCCTTAATCGGACTCGGTCCAAAACAAAAACAGCAAATGGCGATCATGGGAATTATCTCGCCAGTCATGATTGGCATTGTGTCTCTGAACGTACCAGCAGCATTACCATTATACTGGGCCGTTGGAGGTTTATTTATCATCATACAAACACTTATCTCTAAGAAAATATATTTATCCCATGCAAAGTAGAGAATCCACGCTGACGCAAAGTCATGGAACTAAAGCATCCCGAATACAGGTTGAACCAGCTTGGTATTCGGGATTTTTTCTGACCTTCTTTCATTCGACAAAAATCGGGAAGTGACAGGCACCATAATTTATGGTATAATTCAAGCAGTGAAATCGCATACATTATGGTGGATGGGGATAGTTTGAATGTTTGATGAGCATACGATTTATGTTGTTGGAGATGCGAAGGCTCCCTCCAATAATCCAATTACATTGAAATACAGTAGCCTCTTCATCGGATTTGTTGTTGATACACGAAAAGATGAGATTGTTGATGTAGAGAGTTCAACAACCATTGACTTAACAGCAAAATTTATCCGCTCTTTATTAATAGGCGAAACATTTACAGATCCAGATACAATTATACAAAAGATTGAATCCCGATATTTCGGTTCATCTCAAAAAGGTTTAATTGTAGCATACAGGGATGCTGTAAAAAAGTATAACCAAATTAAAAATTCATAATTGCTGCTTTACCTTTAAACAGGGTGAAACCCAGCATGGAACAATATTATTAATATTGCTCCATGCTGGGTTTTATTTTTAAAATTTTATATTAGGGGGATTTGCTATGATTCAAGATACTTTTTTATATCTTAGTGTACTCATTGCACTTGCAGCTGTGATCGCGTGGTCAGAAAAGACTTCATCCAGCAAATTTTTCAAATATGTGCCTGGTATTGTATTGCTTTATATTGGCGCGGCTTTGCTGCGTACTTTCGGAATTTTCGGTGATACAGAACCGATCAGTGAAACAAACAGTAATCTTAGAGGTATACTTCTGCCGGCCATGATTGTACTCATGCTGCTTAATTGTGATTTAAGAAAGCTAAAAAAACTTGGGCCAAAAATGCTGCTTGGGTATGGAACTGCAGTTGTTAGTATTATTGCCGGTTTTACCATTGCTTTTCTCATCTTCAGCAGCTGGTATGCACCGGATACTTGGAAAGCATTTGGGGCTCTAGCAGGAAGCTGGACTGGTGGATCTGCCAATCTTGTAGCAGTGCAAGGGGTTCTTAATGTTCCTGAAAATATCTTTGGTTATGTGCTTATTATGGACACGGTCAACTATTCCGTCTGGGTCATGTTTATGTTTTGGCTTGTACCCTTTGCTGCAAAATTCAACCGTTGGACAGGTGCAAAAACAGACCATTTGGATAAGATCCAGGTTGAACTAGAAAATGAAACGGATGATAGGCGAATCGGATTCCCTCAAATGATGTTGTTATTAGGACTTGGCCTCCTTATTTCTGCAGTATCAATCAACCTTGGGGAGAAATTGCCAGAACTTGGTACCGTTATCAATGCTACGACCTGGACGATTACAATCGCTTCTGCAGTTGGATTGCTACTTGCAATGACGCCTGTTTCAAAAATTGCCGGGTCTTTGGATATTGCGAATGTGATGCTATACATTATTATTGCTTTAATCGCCTCACAGGCTGACTTTACTCAGCTATTTCAAGCACCTATTTATATACTGAGTGGGTTCGTTATAATGGCTGTTCATCTAATTGTTATGCTTTTACTAGCCAAATTATTTAAGCTTGATTTGTTTACACTCGGTATTGCCAGTTTGGCTAATATCGGTGGAATGGCATCAGCACCAATTCTAGCCGGAACGTATAATCGTTCATTAATCCCAGTTGGTGTTTTAATGGCATTAGCTGGTTCTTTTTTAGGAACTTATTTTGGACTGCTGGTTGCACAAATTCTATCACTTCTATAGATAGATGCCCATAAACTGTACATGAGGAGGACAACAATGATTACAGATATTACAATCGAAACGACAAAACATGAATTAAAAGAACCGTTCATAACTGCGGTGCGCAGTGTGAGTGAAATAGAAACGTTAACCGTCCATATTGAAACGGATGAGCAAATTCGCGGGGTAGGAGCTGCCTCCCCCACTTTAAAAATTACAGGGGATTCCTTTGAGAGTATTCAAGGTGCTATTCTTGGACCAATAAAAGCAGCAATAATTGGAAAACCCCTACAATCGATCGAACTACTATTAACGTTAGTACGTGATTCCTGTGTTGGTAATACAAGTGCTAAAGCTGCGGTTGACATCGCTTTATATGATTTATTTTCAAAAAAATATGATATTTCTCTTTATCAATATTTAGGCGGTTATCGCAATAAAATAACTACAGACATGACATTAAGCATTGGAAAAGAAGCAGATATGGCAAGGAAAGCAACAAGCCTGGTAAACGATGGTTTTCAAACGTTAAAAGTGAAAATCGGTGGAACATTCGAGGATGATTTATTACGTATGAGAATGCTTCGTCAAACAGTTGGAGAGGACATTACACTGCGCATTGATGCAAATCAAAATTGGGATGTTAAAACGGCAGTTCGTTTTATCAAAGCTTTGGAAAGGGAACAATTAAATATTGAATTAATTGAACAGCCTGTTCAAGCGGCTGATTTCGAAGGCTTAGCCTACGTAACCCAACATGTGGAGACACCAATTATGGCGGATGAAAGCCTCTTTTCAGTAAAAGATGCACTTCGCCTTATCCAAATGCAAGCATGTGATTTATTTAATATCAAATTAATGAAAACCGGAGGAATCCGCGAGGCTTTGGCAATTGCTGACATTGCCGAGACGGCAGGTATCCCATGTATGGTTGGCAGTATGATGGAATCCCCAATCTCTGTTTCCGCCGCCATTCATCTAGCATGCGCCCACCGAAATATCCTTTATGCGGATATGGATGCACCACTATGGCTTAAAAACATAGACCAAATCCTCGCGGCATCTGGCATTAGATACAGCGGACAACACATCAATTGCCTCGATAAACCAGGACTGGGGTTTTAAGTTAGGGTGCCTTTAGGGTGCCTGTCACTCCCCGAATTTTGTCGAATAATTTTCGTGTAAGTTTAAAAATCCCAAGTATAGGAACATTCTCGTTTATACTTGGGATTTTCTCTAAATAATGAGCTTCTATTTTTCTGAAATTCATTCATTATCATTATCTAACGTTACTACATGACAATTGTGTTCCAACGGTATAAAAGAACAGTCACTGAATGAGTACCATGGCTGCCAACCTAACCATACACATGAATGACAAAAACCCCTATCTCATTTGTGGATAGAAAAACTCCTCTGCATCTTTCATTACTTGATAGGATTCATCCACTCTAATTCCTCCCTTTAACAGGATTATACCATTTTCTTAAAAAATGCCCTGTTCAAAGCAAACGCAAACCTTTATAAATGATTTATATTTAACCGATTAAAACCCATCTGTCACTATTAATTAAGCGACAGAACACGAACATATATTCCCTATAATTTTAAACACAGGATTTGTGTGTTTTTATCACAAACGAATTTATACATGTTACAATAAAATTTTTGCATCCAAACACCCACGAAGATACACGAACGTATATTCCCCATATTTTTAAACACAGGATTTGTGTGTTTTTACCACAAACGATTTTATACATGTTATAATAAAGAGTTTTGCATCCAACCCCCCATGATGATATACGAACATACATTCCCTATGATTTTAAACACAGGATTTGTGTGTTTTTACCACAAACGAATTTATACATGTTACAATAAAAGTTTTGAATCCAAACACCCACGAAGATACACGAACGTATATTCCCCATATTTTTAAACACAGGA
>NZ_JAGIKX010000019.1:0-55070 GCF_017874635.1 Virgibacillus alimentarius | reverse complement strand
ACATGTTATAATAAAGAGTTTTGCATCCAACCCCCCATGATGATATACGAACATACATTCCCTATGATTTTAAACACAGGATTTGTGTGTTTTTATCACAAACGAATTTATACATGTTACAATAAAAGTTTTGAATCCAAACACCCACGAAGATACACGAACGTATATTCCCCATATTTTTAAACACAGGATTTGTGTGTTTTTATCACAAACGAATTTATACATGTTACAATAAAAGTTTTGCATCCACCCCCCCATGATGATATACGAACATACATTCCCTATGATTTTAAACAAAGGGTTTGTGTGTTTTCACCACAAACGAATTTATACATGTTACATTAAAAGTTTTGCATCCAACCCCCATGATGATATACGAACATACATTCCCTATGATTTTAAACACAGGATTTGTGTGTTTTCACCACAAACGAATTTATATATGTTATAATAAAATTTTTTCATCCAAACACCCATGAATATGCACGAACATATATTCCCATATTTTTTTAACACAGGATTTGTGTGTTTTAATCACAAACGAATTTATACATGTTATAATAAAATGTTTTGCATTCAGATTTATGTAACATTACAACACATACAAAAAACCCCAAATACTGAGCCATCATGCCCTATACTTGGGATTTTCTACTTAGGAAATTGTCGTTTCACTTTTCTTCTTTTTTTCTTTCACAAATCTTTGATATGCCTCTCTTTTTTCCAGTTTACTACCCGATAAACAATCAAACACCGCAGCCATGTTTAGATGTGGGTGGCTTGAAACGTGAACATAATAACGATAGCTGCTCCATTGATATAGTTCAGGACGTTTTACCATTCCAGCTTCGAGTGGATTTAAATGTATATATGCACTAACTTCTAACATATCTAGATTCGTATTAATAATTTTATCGTAAAAACGTTTCTCAAAAACATGCCCAGTTACTTTATTTTTCGTATTGTAATAGTCCGCATAACGTTTATTAAGCAAAGCCATAACTTTAGAAATAGGCTGCTTTTGGGAGCGCATCAGAAGATGGTAATGATTGGTCATCAAACAATATGAGGCAATTTCGAATGGGTTCTTTTTGTGGATCTGTCGAAGTATATGAAGGAAGATTTTAAAATCACTATCATCATGAAATAAAGCGTCGCGCCTGTTACCACGACTCACAATATGATAAAAGAAATCCGGAATCCAAACGCGTCTTTTTCTTGCCAATCCTATTCTTCCTCCTTTCCAGCTATTATCTTTATTCAAAAATAGTATAGGCTATTTACTTCTCCCAGTCGAATAGGAAAAATTGGATTTTCATCCTATATTCAACGATAAAATGTAATATTCTCTTGTACGAATTAAAAATAGCACCTGGAAGCGGAGATGAAAATTTACTTTTTGCCAATGATATAAAAAATATACAAAACATTTTTAAAAAAAGCCGGAAAGAGTGTACGTTTTATGTACATCTCTTCCGGCAAATATCATTCGACAAAATTCGGGAAGTGACAGGCACCATTATATCTCATTGGTTTCGATAAGTTCATGTACTTTGTATTCTCCGTCTACTTCTTTCAAGGTAACTTTTGTTCTATATGTTTTGTCTGTTGATGAATCTGGTTTGTCAATTGTGAAAGATTCTATTACGGTTACTTCGATTTGTCCGGAATCTAGTTCTTTCACCGTTTCCAGTTCCGTTCCGAGCCAGTCCTCTGTAATACCTTTGGAATCAAGATAATCAATATATTCCTTTGCCTCTTTCCATCTAGGACCATCCGCGGAGATATAATCCTTGACAAAATCGAAATCTCTATAATTAATCGCATCTACACTTGCTTGAGCATATTCATCCATAAACAAAGATATATCTTCTTTCATGCTTTTATTTTTCGCTTCTTTCATTGCTTCCTTACTTGGTCCATGCATTTTTTTGGAACCCTCTGCTGTATCGGTTACTGTAAAGCCTCCCCAGATATCTGCAGGTTCAACAGAAAGTATGGTCCATTTCTTTTTTTCTTGATCATAGGAAAGCTGCATCTGGAGCGTAGATACTTCTTCATATAAATCTGGTTCTTCATCTATTTCATGATACGTTTCATATACATACTGCGTAAGTAATTCAATCTTAGGTTGTTTAGAACTGTTATCAACTTGTACTGAATTCCGATCAATTTCTACTTGTTTAAACTCTCCAGAGTAATACAAGCCCTCCATTATTTCATCACTGACAAATTCCTTTACATCTTCTGTCACTGACTTCAGCGGCTTTGTACTTTGATTAGCAATCGATTCAACATAATGTTCTCCAAAGTTTTTCAAGGTTTCCTGCATTTTAACAAATTGCTTTTTGGAAAGTACATCAGCGTGCATTGTCATTTCATTTTCATTGATATCGATTGGTTCAGATACAACCTCTCCCCAAGGCATAGAAACTACAGTTTGTACTTTTTGTGATCCATCAAGTATAAATGGACCTATTTCTTTCGTATTTCCTTCTTTATCAATCGGGATCTTCTCATCTCCAAGTTGGATAGACGATTTAGCATGATCAATTTCATCATAATTGTCGATGTGAAAAACAACTTTTGACACATTGACGTCCATATCAAGATTCGTTTCATCACCACTATATTCCGAAAGTGTCAGCAAACCTTCTTTTTTCGTCTTACCATATTCCCCTTTAAATACCGCTTCTACGTCATATATACCGGGAATAAGTGGCCCGTACAAAACAACCTCTTTATTTCGCTCATATTCAGGAATTTCCTTCCCATTAAATGTAAATGATAAACCTTCAACAGGCTCTGAATACTTGGCAAACTGGTCAATCGCCTCTACTTTGTGTGCAGTGAATAAAACGAGAAACTTTCCGTGTGGTGCAACCGTAAATAAGCCCTCCACATCCGACTTTCCTTCCTCTTCTACGAGTTTCATAAGTGCCTTAGCTTCCTCTTTTGTCACATCTGATCCATTTTCATGTACCAAGAGCTTTTGCATTGTACGAACGTCTTTTTCCGAAATCGCCTTTGCAAATCGTTTTTCCACCGATTCTGGAGATTGATAGGACTGCGCCCATACACTGAAAGCGATTAACAATCCAATAATAGCTGATAAAGAAATATATATTATTTTCTTTTTCTTAGGTATCGGCTTGCGCTGTTTTTCTGCCTTTCTTTTTCCAGTTTGATTTTGTTGATCCGCATTTTTCTTTTGAATGGGCGTTCCACAATAGATACATACGTTATCACCAGAACGCAACTTCTTTCCACATTCCTGACAAAACTGATCCATCCGTACTCCCCCAATCTAACTTCAATAATAACCGATTTGATCTAGCATTCTACCAAAAGCTGAATCCATCATTACAAAAACAAAAATACCAAATACAATTGCTACAGATATGATATAGATCAAATAAGCATACAATGGCTCAAGATTTTTCGATTGACGTGTCAGTAAACTGCTTATTAAATACAAAGGAAATGACGTTAATACAAGTCCTAGCGTAAAAAGCAATAAATAACCACCTATGGTATTCGATTTAAGTAAAATAAGTAAAAAAGTGACACCTGTCAGCACAATTATTGGAACAAGATGTGTACCATAGATCCCTATCATTTCCTTCAATTGATAGGCTGTACCAAAGAGATGATTAATGATGTATAAAAGAATGACAACGATTCCCATGCTAATGATCATAAAAATAAATGCATAGACGAATACCGAAAATAAAGAAGGTCCACTATAATATGCATCAGTAAATAAGTCTCCATACCCCTCAAACGCTGCACGAGCGAAATTGCGCACGAGCAAATAAAATGACAATGCCATCAAGAACGCAACAATTGCCATACTAATTAAGCCATGTGTGAATGCTTCCCCCCTAGTGGAAAAAGCAATTGAAGGTTGTTTTAAATAATTTACGAAGTAGGACCCATACATTTTTGTTTTCTCTGTCACTGTATGGTTTAAAGCTTGCTGATGCGAATCCCCCTTTGTCTCTTCCTGAAAATTCTGTGTGCTAGTATTATCTACAGTTGCAGCCTGTTCTTCTTTTTTTAGCTCCCCTTCCTTTTCACTCAAATTTGTACCGTGAATTTCCTTTGATAGCGAAGTACCACATTGTCCGCAAAATTTCCCTTCCATCTGTTCAAATCCACATTTGATACACTTCATTAAGTCACCACCTCTATATATTATGTAGGCCAAAAGATTCATTTTGGATTTTATATCCAAAAATATTATAGCATAAAAAAACCGGTTTGATGGTTAATACAGGAAAAAGAGGTCCATTGACAATAAACGCTAGTATTTCGGTCCGACAAAATTTGGAAAGTGACAGGCACCCGGACATTTGGGCGATTGCCTATTGGAATTGTTCTAAAGACATGGTACAATACATCCAATTCATATAAAATTAATGGGAATAATGAGTTTTTATATTTTTGGAGGTGATGTGCTTGTATTTAAAGATCAATAATGTTTCTAAAACCTTCCATAATGAAAAAGATCAAGCCTTAACCGTGTTTCAAGATATTGATCTAGATATTAACGAAGGAGAATTTGTTTCGTTATTAGGACCTTCTGGCTGTGGCAAATCTACCCTTTTATCCATTATCGCGGGACTCGCTCAACCTTCAAGTGGATCTATTTTTCTGGAAAATGCCGAAGTCAAAGGACCTGGTCCAGATAAAAGTATGGTTTTCCAGGAGGCAGCTTTATTTCCATGGCTGACAGTTTCAGAGAATATAAGATTTCCTCTACGCAAATCATTAAACAAAAAGGATCAGCAGGATGTTGCAGCTGACTATTTACAAATGGTTCATCTTAGTAACTTTGCTAATCATTATCCTCATGAACTATCTGGCGGCATGCAACAGCGTGTTTCCATAGCAAGGGCATTAGCAATGGATGCGAAATTATTATTAATGGATGAACCGTTCGGAGCACTAGATGAGCAAACGAGAACGGTATTACAAGATGAGCTGGAGAAAATATGGCTTTCTGCGAAAAAAACGATTATTTTTGTAACACATAGCATTAGAGAATCGATTAAACTAGCAGATCGCATCATTATTATGGGAGCAAGACCGGGAACGATCATTTCAGATATCAAGGTTGATCTGCCTCGTCCCCGTTTGCAAAAAGATATGGCCGATTTGGAAGAAGAATTACTCATCATTTTAAAGGGTGAAATTCAAAAGGTAATGAAAGAGGAGTTGCGATATGGCGGTAGCAGGTAAACGAATAGTCTTTTTTACAACCCTTGTTTTGCTTTGGCAAGGTATCGTATTACTTGGAATTTGGCCGGAGTCTATGATTCCAAGTCCACTTTCAGTTGCAAATGAAATATACGCTGGCTTCAAGGATATGACACTGATTTGGGATATCGTTGCAAGCTTCCGCCACTTACTCATTGGATTTGCTTTCTCCTTAATTATTGGAACATTGCTTGGTGTAATGCTTGCAAAAGTAAAAGCACTTGATGAAACGTTAGGATCTATGATTCTAGCACTGCAAAGTGTACCCAGCATTGTTTGGGTTCCCCTGGCTATCATCTGGTTTGGCTTTGGTGAGGCATCTATTATTTTCGTCGTAATCATAGGCGGAACCTTTGTAATGACGATGAATATGCGAATTGGGATTAAAAATGTCCCTCCTCTCTATTTAAATGCTGCTCGTACAATGGGATCAAAAGGACTTGATTTATTTTTGAAAGTAGTTGTTCCAGCAGCAATCCCACATGCTGTTACTGGTGTCAAGCTTTCCTGGGCATTTAGTTGGAGAGCATTAATGGCTGCAGAATTGTTAAGTTCTGGACCAGGACTTGGCTATACACTGGCCTATGCTTCAGATTTTAATAATATGAGTCTAGTAATTGGAATTATCATTATCATCGGAACAATTGGCGCGATTGTTGATCAAGTTATTTTCCAGAGGATTGAAAACAATGTTTTAAAGCGATGGGGGCTTGACGAGCGCAATCCTTAAAAAAACAGATTTTTTATATAGAAAGGGGTTAAACTGTGAAAAAATTAGTTGTAGTTTTATTCATCGGGATGGGTTTGATACTCCCTGGATGCGGGAGTGACTCCGAAGCATCTGGTGATGGAGAAAAGGTCGTGATCGGTTATTTTCCTAATTTGAATCATGCGCCCGCAATGGTAGCTAAGGAAAAACAGTTATATGAAAAACAATTAGGAGACGATGTTAAAGTGGAATACAAAACATTTTCTGACGGCTCCTCGTTTATGACTGCTTTAGCGACGGATGAAATCCATGCTGGTCTAGTCGGTCCAGGCCCTGCGATGAATCATTATATTTCCGGGTTTGAAGTAAAAGCGATTGCAGGTGCTTCTACTGGGGGAACAGTTATTGTCTCCCGTAAAGATAGCGGAGTTGAAGCTGTTGAAGATATTCATGACGTGACATTTATTTCACCAAGAGTTGGATGTACCCATGACGTACAGTTTGAAACGTATATGAAAGAAAAAGGTGTTACCTCTGATCGGATTGGCGGATCCCTGAAACATGTCACAGGCAAGCCTGCACAATATACATCCATGTTTGAAAGCGGCTCTGTGGATGTAGCAACAGCTCCCGAACCATGGGCATCTGTCTTAGAAGCAGAGCAAGATGCCAACGTATTAATTGAATCCGACGAAATCTCTTTCGGTGACAAACTGCCTGCAGCTGTGTTTGTTACGTCCGACAACATGACTGAAAATCATCCCAAACTTGTTCAAAAACTGGCAAATGCACATAAAGAATCAATCGAAATGATCAATGATGACCAACAAGAAGCAATCGATTTAACCATAAACGGCATCGATGAAGTGACCGGTCAAAAACTTGATCGTGACGTCATGAAAAATGCGTTCAAACGCACCCATTTCGATTATGATATCGATCAGGAAACCATTCAAGCCTTCGGAGACTCTTCCTACGACCTCCAATTCCTGAAAGAACAACCAGACTTCACGAACTTCGTAGATGAAAGTTTCATAAAGTAAAGTAGGGGTGCCTGTCACTCCCCGAATATTGTTGTTTTTTGTCGAATAATTGAATATCCACCCGAAAAAATAAGGAGGCACATGTAGTTTTCATCACGATCATGTGCCTCCTTATTTTTTCATGAAGAGAAATATTATTCGACAAAAACCGACAAGTGACAGGCACCTAGGCACCTCTCTGGCCCCCCTCTTACAATGTGCAGGCGCCGATGATGCCTGCGTCGTTTCCGAGTGTTGCAATTGTTATTTCGCATACTTCGCTGATTCTGCCTAAAGCGTGTTTGTGAAATGCGTGTGCTACAGGTTCAAGCAATGCATCTCCCGCTTTTGACATGCCACCGCCTATAATAATTTTTGACGGATTAATGATCACAGATACGTCAGCGAGAGCTACTCCAAGCATATCTGTTGTCCGGGTAACAATTTCTCCACATATTGTGTCACCTTGACTAGCAAATTTGAAAATTTCTTTAGACGTTATTATTCCGTTCTCTTTATAATAAGCTGCTAAACTACTTTTAGGATGTTCTTCCATTTTATCCATCGCCTGGCGTACGACCCCTGTCGCAGATGCAATAGTTTCCAGACAGCCCTTGCGCCCGCAGTTGCATAGATAACCACCAGGCTCTACTGTCAAATGGCCAATCTCTCCCGCTGTACCGTTTCTGCCGTTAAGAATCTTTCCGTTTGCAATAATTCCGCTTCCAACTCCTGTTCCAAGTGTAACAAATATAAGATCCTTCGCCTGATTACCGCTTCCTTTCCAGTTCTCTCCTAAAGCGGCCATATTTGCATCATTTTCTACATAAACAGGCACATTGGCTAGCTCCTTTAGTCGTTTCGCAAGTTCAAAGTTTTTCCAGCCCATATTTGTCGTTTCATAGACCATACCCGTTTCCTTCTCAATAAATCCAGGAGCACCGGTACCGATCTTTACAATTTCCTTCTTATCCATTTCCAGGGAAACTAATTGCTCCGTAATGGATTGCCAAATTTCATCCACTATATAGATACCATTATTACTTTTGTTCGTAGGAATTTCCCATTTATGAATAATATTGCCATCTCGTTGTAAAAAACCAATTTTTATCGATGTTCCACCTATATCTAGGCCAATGATCACTTCTTCCATGACTCCATCTCCCTATCATCTGTATACATGATAAACCCTAGTTATGTAAAGTTATAAGATGATTTCTTCTATATCCTCATTCCAGTTTACTTGATAATAATTTAAAAGCAATTTGCAAGTTTTATTCTTCAAATCTTCCGGCATTTGGAATGTGAGAATGGAGCGTAGTATGACCCGAATTTTTCTTGCAAAGACTTCCATTTCATATTATGATGAAATGATGCACTTAGTTTTTTTAGATAGAAGGGAAATTCGTATGGATAAACGTGTTTATTTATTAACCATTGTTTCGTTTGTTGTTGGGATGGTTGAATTAATTATCGGAGGTATATTGGATTTAATTGCCGAAGATTTAGACGTCAGCCTTGGAAAAGTGGGTCTTCTGATTACTATATTTTCCCTTACTTTTGCCATCGCTGCACCTATTTTATTGTACGTAACCTCTCAAGTCGAGAGAAAAAAGTTAATGCTGATCACGCTGATTGTTTTCTTTTTTGGTAATTTACTAGCGGTATTCAGCCCAACATATTATGTATTATTCGCATCACGTATCTTTTTAGCTATGAGCGGCTCATTGCTTGTTGTATTGTGCATTACGCTTGCTTCAAATATTGTAGAACCAGCATACCGTGGCAGAGCGATCGGAATTGTAGTAATGGGTGTAAGTGGCTCACTTGTACTAGGTGTTCCAATTGGACTTATGCTCGGGAATGCATTTGGATGGCGTGCACCTTTTGCTTTCATTGCCATTTTAACGGCGCTTTCGTTCACAGGTATCTATTTTTTCATGGGCAAAGTTAATCCAAGGCCAACGGTTTCACTTGGAGAGCAGATGGCCACCCTTAAAAACCGAAAAGTATTTTTTGCCCAGTTTACTACTTTTTTATTTTTGGCAGGACATATGACGCTTTACGGATACTTAACGCCATTTTTAAAATCAACTATGGGACTAGATGGCAGCTGGATTAGTATCATTTATTTAATTTTTGGCGTTGCAGCAGTAACTGGAGGGGGAATCGGCGGGACATTATCGGACCGATTCGGATCAAAGAAAATTGTTTTATCCGTGATTGCTATTTTCGGTTTAGCCCTTTTCACACTTCCACATGTTACATTTGCGCTTCCAATATTTTTGGTGATTCTGGTACTATGGGGTATGTCCAACTGGGCCATTACACCTGCTATGCAAAGTTATCTGATTGAGGTGTCACCTGAAACAGCGGATATCCAGCAAAGCTTAAATAACTCAGCACTTCACTTAGGTATTGCATTTGGTTCTTATATCGGAAGCATCATCATTGAACGAACTTCCGTAGAGCATAATGCAACTACTGGAACGGTTATGGTCGTGTTAGCTCTCGCAACCGCATTCATCTCCATGGCGGGACAAAGAAGTAGAGAAATGGCATAAAAATAAGTTTGGGTATCACTGAATTTTTCTAGAAGTAAGAAAAAAAACGAAACTGCCTTTGTTCTAAATAGTTACAAGACAAAGGCAGTTTTATTTTGGGTAAAGTAGTATATTTATATCCGACAAAGCTGAGAGCGGATTGACCCTTTTTCATTTAATCCTTCAAAAAGATTTCTTCATCCTCTCCCTTAAAGAAATCTTTACCATAAATCACTAGGCATAAAATTATTCCTGCTGCAAAAGCCCATGTTGCACCTTTGGTTGCTAGAATAGCCCCTATTATTCCCGCGATACCTAAATCTCTATAACTTTTTGACTCAAGCACACCGATTCTCACGCTTACAAACCCTTGAATTAATAAAGTAGATGCAAGAGCTATTCCGAGAATTGGTTCTACTAAACTAACAATTGGTAATAACAATAAATCTGTATTCGTCCCCCATCTGAAAGAGCCGGATCCGCTAAATATAGAATGCATTGCCTTCTTGCCTTCTTTAAATCTTTCAATAATAATTACTTGCATTGCTGCCCATAATGGACCTGCCATCGTAACATCTGGACCTATAATACTCATTACTGTATTTCTGCCACCAAAAATCATATGTGCACGATTAGGATTATAATCAATTTTTTCATCTGGTCTGGCCTCATCTGCTTCATCTAATAATGCTTTACTTTGCAATATGTCACCAAATAAAACAATATAGGTAGCAAGTACAGTAGGGAGACCTGTTAAGATCATCATAAAAGGAGGAAAGCCCAATCCAAATATCGTGTATTCATTCCAAAGTGTTATAAAATCTGGCTTACTGAATCCCCATTCTATATTAGGCCAAGGTGCCTCTCCTACAATCGGGGCAATAATAATAGCTATAACAAAAACCGGAAGAATACCTAATTTCCCTATTATCCCTAAGAAAGGATTCTTCCGCTTTATCCTATTAAAATGTTTGGAATAAATAAAATAAAATGCTACTGCCATTGCAATTGTAATTGTCCACGGAAAGGATTCAAATCTTCCCCCAACCTCAAAAATAGATATTACTGCTGCTAACCCCGCACCGAGAATAACACCCGATTTAATTGCTGAAGGCACTAGAGAAACTACCTTTCCAGCTAAACCGGTTACCCCTAATAATATTGACAAAACACCCAGTGTCAGCTGGAAAGATATAAGCGCATGGACTCTTTCCACTCCTTCAGGGAATTGTGAAGCATAAAGCATAATTAATGGAATAGCCGGAGTAATCCATCCCGGAACTACTGGGTCCCCTAACAAATGGTGTGTTAAATATAAAATACCATTTAGAAGAACCACTGCCAAAGCAACTTCAAAAGGCATCCCTAGTATCTCTATCATTAACGGTATGGCTGATAAATCTACCGCACACATTAATAACCCTTGTGTATAATCTGCCCATTCAAACTTATAATGAACAAATGGAAGTCTTAATTTAAAAGGCCCCATTGGTATATATGGGGATTCTTCCCCATGTTTTCTATCTTTCCACATCTTTTTTACCCCTTTGATTTTTAATAAGCTAATTGATAAATCTTCTTTATTTCCTCTTCTGTAAATTTACGAGGATTATTTTTTAATAATCTTTTAACTTGAAAAGCATCCTTAGCTAAATCATCAATATCTGATTTAGGTATATCAAAATATTTTAATCCAGATGGAATATTAACCATATTACATATATTTTCCATTGCATGTACTGCCTTATCCGCAGCTGCATAATCAGATAATCCCTCTACGTTTTCTCCCATAGCTATAGCAATATCCCTAAATTTTTCCAGACTACTTATTTTATTCCACTTCATAACAAATGGAAGCAATAATGCATTACTTATACCATGTGCGATATGATATCTTCCACCTAACGGATAAGCCATCGCATGAACCGCACCTACGCCTGCATTCCCAAAAGCCATTCCTGCGATCAGGCTCGCAGTAGCCATTTGTTCTCTAGCATCTAGATTATTCGGATTAGCATAAGCTTTTGGTAAATTTTTACTGATCATTCTAATCGCTTGTAATGCTAAACCATCAGTAATAGGAAAGGCATTTACAGAAATATATGCCTCAATCGCATGCACTAAAGCATCTATACCACTTGCCGCTGTTACAGACGGAGGCATAGTTACGGACATCTCAGGTGCTACAATAGCAACATCTGGTAATATATAGTCACTGACAACACCTTTTTTTATTTGGTTTTCCTGGTCTGATAATATTGAGATATTAGTAACTTCAGAACCTGTTCCGGCAGTTGTCGGAATAGCGATAATCCTTGGACCTTTCTTATTTACAATATCGGTACCAACAAGTGATTTTAATGGTTGCTTCATTATACTGTATCCCGATACTGCTTTTGCAATATCGATTGCGCTTCCTCCCCCAATCGCAATTAAACCATCATGCTTTCCTTGTTCAAACTGCTTCATACACGCTTCCACAACTTCAAATTCTGGCTCAGGTTTAACACCATTGAAAACACCATAATTAAGTTCGTTTAAAGTTTCAGTTACTTTCTTAACCGTACCAACCTCTATTAAAATTTCATCTGTAATAATTAATGGATTTGCAAGCTTTAAAGTTTCCAATTCTTTGGATAGTGCTAAAATTGCCCCCTTTCCCGTAATTAGTTTATTGGCAATTTTAAATGTAGAATAATTCATATCAATTTTCCTCCTTTTTTGTTATTCTCAGCTATGCAATTTACGTGCCAAAAATAAATTCCCAAAAAACTCGTTACTATCAGTTATTTGGGAGCTAAAAATAACCTAAATAAAAAAATCGATTATATTATCAATCAGAAAAAACACGACTGATTATATTATTAATCAGTCGTGTTCCATTTCTTCATTTTTTGTACAACTGTTGATTGGCTTACTCCGAGCACTTCTGCAACTTTTCTTGTAGTCTTATGTTTTCTTAACGTTTCTTTAATAATTTGCTTTTCAACAATTTCTAATCTTTCTTTTAAAGTTTTCGGTTTATTAGAATTGGTTTTAATAATATTTGCATTTATTCTTGACGGTAAATCACATAAATTAATTTCATTTCCATCTGTTGTTACGACTAAATTCTCAATTACATTTCGAAGCTCTCGTATGTTTCCAGGCCATTCGTATTCAAACAAAGCATCAAGTACTTCTAATGAAAAATGTTTGTTTTCTTCATATAAATGATTATATTCCTTAAGAAAAGCTTTACATAGTGAAATAATATCTTCTTTTCTATGTTTTAAGTCTGGAACATCTACTTCTACAATATTTAAACGAAAATATAGATCTTCTCTAAATTCCCCAAAATCAACCAACTTTTTAAGATTTTTATTTGAAGCAGCTATAATCCTAACATCTATTTTTTTAAATGTTGTAGAACCTATCGGAAAAAAAGTTTGATTTTCTATTACTGTTAAAAGTTTAGCCTGTAACTCAAGCGATAAATCAGAAACCTCATCTAAAAACAAGGTTCCTTTATGTGCTAATTCAAGTAAACCCTTTTTCCCTTTGGACTGAGCACCTGTAAAAGCACCTGGAACATATCCAAATAATTCTGACTCAATTAAATTTGGTGGTAAGGATGCACAATTAATTTCAAGGAAGTTTTCTGTTGCCCTTTTTGATTGTAAGTGCACATATTTTGCTAAATATGTTTTTCCCACCCCGGTTCTCCCGTTAAAAAGAATTTTGGCATTTGTCGTTGCGACTTTTTTAAGAAGCTTTAATATTTTTTGCATATCTTTATTCTTGCTAATTTGATTATTAAAAGTATATTCCCCTTTGTTTCTATCAATATTTAAGTTATTATCCAATAATTGATTATTATCATTTTTAAATTTTAATAACTCAGTTATGTCTCGTACACTATTTATAACATATTGTATTTTTCCAGTTTTATCAAAAATGGGTACGCCAGAAACGATGATATTTTTTCCGTTTTTTATGGTTTGCATAAGTGTTACTTGTTCATTTCTTTTTAGTACATGTAACGAAGCAGATTCATCTATTACACCTTCATCTATTAAATCTCCCATATATCTGCCAATCACTACATCGCCACTTAAACCAGTGATCCTCTCATATGCTGAATTAACTTTTATTGTTTGTCCATCACCATCTGTTATATATACACCATCATAAATTGAATTTATTATGATAGAGAAAATTTTAGATTGAAGTAGATTTTTAACTTCTTGAGACTTGTGTTCATCTAATTTAAACACCTTTTTATTAAATAACTCATTTAATAGTTCGTGCAACTGCTCTTTTTCAACTCTAATATTTGTGCCATTATATGAGAGAACAGCTGGTCCACTTTTGTCTAAATCACCCATATCTATATAAGCATTATTTTCCTTGCCTATTATTTTAATAATGTGAAGCAAGGCATCCTTTAAATATATGTCCATGTCCACTTGTAGTCTCCTTTTCTTCAATAGATAAAAATTAACTTAACTTAATCATACATCATTTTAATATAACATCTTAACATTTTTCCCTTTATGCAAAATTCCAAAAACCGAAAACAAAAGTATAATAATACGAATAAACAAAATACTTTTGACAAAAAAATTGTAACCAAAGAAAATAAGACGTGTTTCTAGCACAGATGCTAAACAAGAATCATTGGTAATTTTAACAAAAACTGCTCGTTCCTTATTGGGAGACAAGCAGCTTTTTTATCAAATCATGATATTTTATTCGACAAATTTCGGGAAGTGCCAGGCACCTGAAAGTTTGTCAGAGTTAAAATGGATGGGAGGAAGAATCCTCTAATTAAGAAGGTATCTAGGATAATTCCCATTGCCATGATGAATCCGAATAGAAATAGTTCTTGCAAGGGCTGTGTCATCAAGACAGAAAAGGTCGCTGCAAGAATTAAACCAGCTGAGGAAATAACACCGCCTGTTAAGGCTACTCCCTCACTCACAGCCTCTTTCCATGGCATGTGGCGCGCTTTTTCCTTGATCCTAGAGACAAGCATAATATTATAATCAATCCCTAGCGCTACCATGAATACGAATGTATATACTGGCAGCCGATAACTGATCGCGTCATAACCAAAGAGATGTTCAAAGATCCACCAGCCAAACCCTAAGGTTGCTACGTAAGATAATAAAATGGTACCCATCATGAGCACAGGCATTAAAATAGATTTCGTCTGGAAGCCAAGTACAATTGTCAATAAAACAACAACAAATGAGAATAGGAAAATCATATCTCGCTGATTCATTTGTTTCACATCTAATTGTTCCGCTGTCTGTCCTGCAAAATGCAGATCATAGTCCTCCGCTGACAGTCCGCTGTTATTGATAAACGCTCCTGCCTCATCTCGGAGATTTTCCACCGTGTTGAGTGCATCTGTTTCATATGGATTTCCTTCTAATGTGATTTGTAATTTAATCGACTTTTCACTTTCCGCTAAAAAGTCTCTTGGCAGATCCGCGTTTCCTTCCACCACATCTTCCGTAATTTCCGGAGATATTGAATTGACTCCATCTTGACTGTTTATTTTGTCCTCTAAATTCTTAATACTTTCTAAAAAGGCTTGATCTGTTTCCATTTTTTGATCTGAATGTAATATGACTGTGACAGGTGCTAATTGCCCTGCCGGATAATTTTCTTCCAGTATCTCAAAACCTTGGCGTGAAGAAATGTCTTCAGGAAATGACTTTAATAGATTAAAAGAAAATTTCATTGACATGACATTAAAAACGCCGATAAGCATCACAATGAGGAGTGTACCTGCGATGATTGCTGGATGCTTTTTCACAAGTTTACCTACACTGGTCCAGAATCTTTTTTTCGGCTTGTGTTCCTTATCCACCTTAGGAATAAAAGGCCAAAAAGCTTTGCGTCCCATGAGCGCGAATAGTGCCGGAATCAGTGTTAATCCAGCGATAAAGATAAAAATTACTGCAATGGAAAATACAGGCGCAAAGTGATGATAAGGTTCAAATACGGTAACAAATAATGTCAACATCGCTAAAAAGATGGTACCGCCACTAAACACAATTGGTTCCGCAACATGGTGTATTGCTTCCCCCATTGCACTGTATTTCGATTCATCGTTTCTTAGTTCCTCTTTATACCTGGAGAACACAAATAAGCTATAATCTGTCAAAACTGCAAATAATAGGACAAGCATAATTGACACTGCCGAACTATCAACAGCAAACCAGTTATTTTCACCTGCTAGACCTAATACTCGATCAACCACTCCATAAACCATCCCTGCTATGATTAAGGGGGTGATGGCAAGTAACGGAGAGCGGTAAATAAGAAGAAGTAAAATAAAAATTAAGGCAACCGTTGATAAAATTAATACGACGTCTGCATCCTGAAATAACGCAATTGTATCAGCAGTTATTCCGGCTGGCCCGGTGATTTCCAGCTGCATGCCTTCTTCCATACCGAGTTCATCCACTTTATCCCTCAGCAGCGTGAGTGCTTCATTCGATTGATCTGAATCAATCCCATCTTCCATTGCTACATTAAATAACAATGTTGTTCCATCTTCCGAAAACATCTGGTCTTGAACTTCTTTTGGAAACTCATGATAAGGAAGCGCGCTTGCTACATGTTCCGGTTTTTCATCGGAAGATAGCCATTTACTAAATGCTGTAATTTTTTCTCGGTCCTGATCAGTTATTTTATTTTCTCGATTAAATACGAGCAGTGCCGTTAGGCCATCATCTGTTGGGAATTCCTTATCCATTATTTCTTGGGCTGTTTCTGAAGGTCTATCTCCCGCTGTACTTCCTTCCGAACTGTTTTGTTCATAATCTTTAGAAGAAGGGAGAAAAATACTTAAAATTAAAACAACCGCAAGCCAGGCTACAACTGTAACCTTTGCTCCTTTTGAACTGCTCGTATATTTTACAAGTTTTCGAAACAGTTTAAGCAATAAAATCAACTCCTAACTATCAATCTGAAGATAGTATAGGAGTTGAACATGAACAGAAGATGAACAGTCTATTACATATTAAAATGAAGGGACAACTGTTTCATTTTCATTCGACAAAATTCGGGGAGTGACAGGCACCCATCCCTTTATGCGCGTTTGCGGAACAGGCTGATGATGGATAGCAATAATGCTGCTCCAGCTAGTACAAGAGGAAGCCAGTCAGTATTTCCATTCTCACCGCTGTTGTCTGACTCGTTTTGTGCTGCATGACCTGATTCGGCTATTGGATTATCATCGTGATGTGCTGTTTCATCCCCTTCTACCACTTCTGTGACGGAAGCCGGTTCTTCAGATTCAGGCTCTCCGGTCCATTCTACTACAGAATCGTCATCATATGTTTGGAATGCCTTCCAACTAAATTCGCCAGGTTTTCCCGGATTTGCTCCTATAAAGGAAAATTCCGCAAATTCATTTGGACCAATTCCACCATCTTTCGCAGTCCATGTAACAGAAGTGATCGTATCATTATCATTTTTTAAAAATTTATACTTCCAGTCCGGATTAGGCAATACAGAAACTACATGAATGCCTTCAGGAACTTCCAATTCCACCTTGGTCGTATTCGCGTCTTTTTCTACAGGAATACGCACCGAATATTTTTCATATGCATTTGTTGAACTTTCGCTTGGATGTACTGTTACATGCGCTTCTGCTATTGGTGCTGCTACAAACAACAAAACGACCGCTACCATTAAAACAATCCATTTTTTCATTTTAAAAAACCTCCAGTAATCTTCATCATTTTTTTCAAATGCTCACGACCCAGTTCCTTCACCGACAACAAATACTTCGGCAGTCCATTCTTTTTTCTCACCTCCAGGATATGCAACATGGATAACGAGACACCAGGTTCCGGACATCGAAAACGAAAGTTCTGCCTGATAATTACCGGAATCCCCTTCCTCAGTAGTTATCGGACCGGACTGCATCCCCTGATCTGACGTAGAAATAGTTACTTTCACTTCCTCTGGACTTTCTCCATTTATGTCAGGAACGTTCAGATTCATTTGCTGATCTCCCACTTTCAATTGATTAATATATACTTCCACTTTTGCTTGACCAGACACAAGTGTATCATTGTAGCTTTTAGCCGAAATAGGGTAAGCCGTCTGACTCATCCACACCCCTATTAAAATAATAATGAGGCCTGTGATCCATTCCGCGCGAATAAACCGGAATGTCGTGAATGTACCACGTTTTTTCCATTTTCGTGTCTGATAGAGTGCCAGACTAAGCATAAGAATCGTTAAAACAATCTTGCTGAGCAATAATGCGCTCCAGGTCATCCAATCGGTGATTACCGTAAGCCATTCTGTCTGCAAAAATACCATCAAAACTCCAGACACAACGACCAATCCAGTTGCAGCCATCATTTTATATACAAAAAATGGTCTGAATTCCTTCCAATCTACCTTGGTGTTTTGCTTTCTCTGCCAAATTAGAAGAAAAATAACGTAGCATAGTGCACCTAGCCATAGAGCAATCGACAGTTGGTGAATGACTCTTAAAACCAGGGCAAGTGTTGTGTTTTCCATCCCCCACACATGACCCCCAAAAGCTGGGACAGCTGCAAGTGCAAACCACATAAACAGATACCACCCACGCACCATACCAGGGATAAATAGAAAAATGAGGAAAACAAGCTGCGCAGCAACCATCAACATAAATGGAAACTGAAGCAAGATGTCCCATCTTCCATGAAAGACCGTTTGCATTAATCCTGATGGAAGTGAAATGGTATACGTTATTATTTCAGCCAATGTTCCAAGGATTATAAGCGCACCTCCGAAGCGTCTGCCACTTCCAAAAATGATATCTATACTTGGGAATTTTTTTCGCTCAGCTAACCAAGCGAACCAAAAAAGGCCGGCACCTAGGAGTAATAAGCCTTCTGCAACAGTACGGGCAACAATCAGCGGACCAGTATGGTGATCATCACCACTGTTGATTGATTTCGCTCCGCCCTCCGTTACCTCGCCTGCAGCAAAAGAATAAGAGCCTTGTATCGGATGCCCATCTAATGAAACAACATTCCACTGAACCGTGTACGTTCCCTCCTTTAATTCAGGAAGCGAAAATTCAAGAAGCGGGGTTCTGTCCGATCCACCTTCATCCGGATTACCTGTAAAGACCGGCTTAGCATTCCAATCATAAATGGTAACAGTTGCCAAATCCTTCTCAATCGGTTCATTAAAGCGTAGTTTCAGTTTAGAAGGAATCTCTTCTGAAACTACCTTTTCAGCTGGATCTGTTTCGAGTAAAGATGCATGAGCATCCACGTTTTGCGTCTGCATGATCATGAATAAAAGCCCGAAAAAAACCACTAACAGGGAAATAAGAAAAAAATTCCTTTTACGGTGATTCATTATTTTTATCTGTATGGAAAATCTCTCCTTTCTCAACGTTAATAAAACTGACTGGATAGCAATGTATCTCGCTAAAACGGGCTATTAGTCTCCAATTTCATCCATGTCTGTAAGTTTTCTTCTCCATATGTAATGAAAGCTTCCATTCTACCGACTTTTCAGTTTTTGCAAAAACCTCCTTTGTAAACAATGCCAATTGGATGTTTTTTTATAACATTTACAAACATTCTATAACATCAATATACGTTATAATGAATGATTTATCTATGAAAATTATGTGAACCTTTCCTGTGATTTATAGAAAAGAAACGAAATAAGCTATTAAACTCCTGTGTACTTAGTCAATTTCGTTATTGATTCTCCTGTTATCTTATGTTAAAGTTTATCAGTCATTCCAGTTTAAGAATTTTATCCCCCCTCCTTTCAAAAGGAAATAAACCATATCCCAATTCGACAAAATTCGGGGAGTGACAGGCACCCACACTGTAGACACGCGCCTCGGAAATAAGCTATTATTGTTATATTGTTACTTTTTTGTTTTGATTCTTCCGCTTTTTAAAGGGTTACCAATCATGCATGAGGAGGGATTGAATATGAATAAAAAAGCTCTTTTACTGGCGTCTTTTACTATCATTGTTTGGGGTTCTTCGTTTGCGTCCATCCGAGCAAGTTTACTAGGGGGCTATTCAGCGGGGCATCTCGTCTTAACCCGTTTTCTTATAGCTTCGCTTGTTTTTATTCTATATGCGTTATGGCCGGGGACGAAATTCCAATTGCCTAGAAAAGAGGATATATGGAAGATCGCATTACTAGGCTGGATAGGAATTAGTGTATATCAATTAGGGGTTACTTTTGGGGAAGTTACTGTTTCAGCAGGTACAGCAAGTATGTTCATTGCTTCGGCTCCGATCTTTACGGCGATCATTGCTGTGATTGCCTTAAAAGAGCGTTTGAAGGCAATCGGATGGATTGGACTCGGAATGGGATTTATCGGTATTTTTCTTATTACGCTGGGAACTGCTGGATCGACCTTTACGATTTCAAAAGGGGCTATTTTACTCCTTATTGCTGCATTTGCTACATCTGTGTTTTTCGTTTTTCAAAAACCACTCTTTAAGCGATATAAACCAATTGAGCTTACAGCATATTTCACGTGGGCTGGAACAATCCCATTTTTCATATTCTTCCCGGGACTTCTCGAGGAAATTCAGGGAGCTACACTGGAAGCAAATCTTTCAGCCATTTATGTAGGTGTTTTTCCTGCAGCAATCGCCTATGCAACATGGGCAACTGCACTGTCGATGGCAAACGCGAGTGCTGTTACAAGCATGATGTACACAGAACCGGTATTTGCGATCATTATTGCCTTTGTTTGGCTGCAAGAACTGCCAAGCCTTCTTTCCGTTATAGGCGGAATCATTGCCATCTCCAGTGTCATCATGGTCAATATGGTACAAGGCATGTCACAAAAAAGAACCAAAATAAATAGAACACAACACCTGAAGAAACGAAAGACGATATAAAAGAGGGACACCCCACCGCACTGATTCTTTAAATCAGCGGGGGCTGTCCCTATTACAATCATTTTCTGTTAAATTTTTTCATCACTTCTGCAACGAGTAATGCTGCTAATGTAGCTGTTTTATTATTTTCATCAACAGCCGGATTCACCTCAGCAATATCAAAACTGGTAATATTCTCTTTAGAAACAATGTACCGAAGCAGTTTTCTCACTGTTTTAGGCTCTAATCCAAAAGGCGATGGTGCGCTAACACCTGGTGCTTCAGAAGAAACAATCGAATCTGTACATAAGGTCAACATGATAAAATCATATTTTTCGGCAAAAGCATCAATGGCTTTAAATGTATCCCTGAACTGATTTTCCTCGATCGATTCTTCGCGGATATAGATGCACCCGTATGCATCTGCAGTCTCAAATAATGATTTTGTGTTACCGAAATCCTGGATTCCAAGGCATAAATAACCAGCATTTTCATCTTGTTCTAAAATTTGTCTGAACATGGTTCCGGATGAGGGTGTTTGATCATGGCGCATATCGAAGTGCGCATCGATGTTAATAATGCCAAGCGTTGCGTCACCTCCAAGGTATTCCCTGACACCCAAATAATGACCGTATAATGTTTCATGGCCACCGCCGAGAATGATCGGTGTGCCGGAATTTTGAAGTAATGCAGTAACCGCACCCCCCAGCTCTTCCTGGGCTTTTTCCATTTCGGAACCTTCGCACGCAATATTTCCTACATCAACCGTATTTACTTCACCAATATGGTACGGCAGTTTTGCCAGTGCTTTTTTAATTTCGTTTGGACCTTTTGCTGCGCCGATCCTACCTTTATTTCGTCTTACCCCTTCATCACATTCAAATCCAATGAAGTAAAAAGCGTTTTCATTTTCAGCCAGCTCTTTTAAACTTTTTACTGCAACTGTCTGATGGAACCGAAAGCTATTTTTCTCTTCTGTACTATCAATTCTTCCGCTCCAAATATCTTTGATTGGTAATTTATACATCCATCTCACTCCAAAGCACATTTCACATTTTAGGAACTCATCTCTATCTTTCTATTTTACTTAATATTATATATAATTACTAATATCCGTTTTTTATATTTTTATAGTTTGAAACTATAAATAGGACCTATCCCCTATAAAGACCTGCGGTGATATGTCAAAAAAATATTAATTAAATATTTGATTATCAAGGTTCAATTTGTTTAAAAAAAGCAACACAAACTAGAACCAGTAATTAATTGTAATTTACTGGAAATTAAATAAAGGGATTTGGAAGCTAATGATGCTTCATCTATTTACGCTCCTTTCGGCGTGTAAATTTGGTTGTTGCGTAGTAGCGCATCAACCAAACGCACAAATTTTCTTGCGGTTAGGGCGAGGGCTCTTTTATGCTGATGTTTCGGTACTTCCTGATACTTTTTCGCGTAATAATCTTTGTATTCGGGTATATGCCTTCTTACCGAGTTGGCGGCTTAGAATCATTGGAACTCGAATCTTGGACGCTCCGGGATATCCCTAGTGTGAACGTCGATCGGCAGCCTCGTCTATAAGTACTATCCTTGGTTCAAAAGCCGCCCTGGAGCTACTAACATCCAGGTTTGATGCACAAGGTGCACAGCCTGCGTGTAGGAAGATCAGCACGTACACTGGGAAACAGTCTTATCTAATGCGGTTATGACCGCAAGGAGTGACAGAATTATCCCAAATGATCCTAAGACCATTATCTAGGAACATCACGCAGCGTCCAAGTTTTTGGCATAGCACTCAGCAGACTATTCATGCACAAACTGATTTACCTGGAACAGATGGCGGCGACTCCTGCGGAAATAGCGTGAGTCTTGAGACCCCGCAGGAAGTGGGTTTCTTCCGAGGAGGCTCAAGCCATGCCCGCGGAAAGCGTCCGCCAGTAGTGAAGGTAACGTAGTTATCAACAATGAGATTTTTGTGAATTTGTATGAGTTAATAGGCTGAAAAGAAAAGCCTAAATATACTATACGAGGAGCTTAAGATATGGAATTTAACCAGCTTAGGTATTTCACAACACTTGTCGAAGAAGGAGCATACACAAAGGCAGCCAAAAGATTGCATATAGCACAGCCTTCGTTAAGTGCCGCTGTGAAAAAACTGGAAAATGCAGTTGGGTTTTCATTACTAAACAGAACAACAAGGCATTTGCGTTTAACGAAAGAAGGGGATATTTTATATCAAGAGGCTACAAGACTCGTCCATCACTTTGACCATGTAAAACAAGAAATGATTCGTCTCAAAAAAGAAGGACCATCGGAACTGACAATAGGTATCATTGAGTCGTCCATGTTCTGGACGCCAACGATTTTAAAGCAATTTAAAGAAGAATATAAAAATGTTCGTATTCAATTAACAGAAATTTTAAGTTTACAGGATGTCGTAGCCGCCCTTAAAAATTATAACATTCACCTAGCGATTACTAATCAATACATGAATAGCAATGAAATGAATGCCTTTCCCATCTACGAAGAGCAATTAGTTGTTCTTTTGCCGCCAGATCATCCTTTGCAATATGAGGAAACACTTCAGATGGATGCATTAAAAGATGAGGAACTAATCATTTGTAAAGAAGGGTTGCAGTCTCGAACGGATATCCTTACCGCCTACTGTAAAGCTGGTATTAAACCGAATATACAATATGAAGTAGAGCGATTTGAAACTGCTTGTAATATGGTAGAAGAAAATTTGGGAATTACCATTCTTCCGGAAAATTATGTGAAGCAATATAAAAATGCCACGTATCACATCAAAGAAATTTACGATGCCGATCTTCGGCGAACCGTATATGTAGCAGTAATGAAAGATCGCTACCTGCCACCACTGGTAAAGCACTTTATTGCATTGATACGGAATTATTTTGGAGCGGTTTATTGAAGGGGACATTTTTGAGGACTGATCCTCACGTTGGATGATACAGTCCCGACCACTTTAGCACATTGACGTGGTGGGACTGTCCCCTACATATCGCTTCCTACATAGCCTCGTCTTTATCCATTCCTGGTAGTTGCTGTTTTAATCCTTTTGTTAAGAATAGTAGATATAAAACACCAAGTCCGAACCAAATGCTACCCAGAACCTTTGATGGAGTATCAAGGTTAAAAAGTAACCACATCGTTAATGCACTTCCAATTAAAGGAATCAAAAAATAAAGGATAATTCCTTTAAACGAACGCTGTTTCTTTTTGCCAAAATATAAAACAATAACGGAGATATTGACAAAAGTAAACGCGATCAATGCTCCAAAATTAATAAAAGATGCTACCAAAGTTAAACTTAAAAACAATGCTGATAATGATAGAAAGCCAATTAGTAAAATATTATTCACTGGTGCTTTTGTTTTTTTACTCAACTTCCCAAAAAACGTTCTTGGTAGCTGTCCGTCTCTCCCCATTGCATATAATACACGCGAAGCACTTGCCTGCGCAGCGGAGGCAGAGCCAAAAACAACAAATGCCGTTACAGCTAAAAAGCCTGCTTCTAATGCATTGCCACCAACTAGTGCCATTATTTCATAAGATGCAGAATCCGGATCCTTAAATTGCATATAGTTTGGCCAAACATTATGCGCTAGATAGGATACGATTGTAAAAATGATACCGCCAATGACGGTCACTAAAATAATAGCTCGCGGTATATTTTTTTTAGGATTCTTTACTTCTTCTGAAAAGGTCGAAACAGCGTCAAACCCAAGAAAAGAAAAACAGAGTAATGCTGCTCCAGCAACTACATATTCAAACGATTCATTTGGATTGAAAAAAGGTTCTATATTTAGAAGCATTCCCGTACCTGTACCTTGAACAATGGATCGTATAGATAACATACAAAATACAGTCAGAAACAATAAGGATACACCAACGACAAGTAAATTAGCACTAGCACCCACTTTAATCCCTCGAACATTAACATACGTAACGATCACGATTAAGGCGAATATCCACACTTGCATAGGCACTTCCGGAAATGCTGCTGAAAAAAATACACCGAATAATAAAAAGTTAACCATTGGTATAAAGAGATAATCCATTAATATAGCCCATCCGATTAAAAATCCAACCTGGGGTCCAATAACTTTTTGCGTATACGTATAGGCAGAACCTGAAATTGGAAACTCTTTGGCCATTTGGCCATAGCTATAAGCAGTAAACATCATTACAACTAAAGCTAAAATATAAGAACCTGCAACCATTCCATGTGAAATTTGAGAAGCAACACCATAGGTACTAAATACTGTTGTTAGAGCCATGAATGCAAAACCATAAGCTATAACAGAAAGTAAAGAGAGTGATCTTGATAATTTAATATTTTCGTTCACTTTATCTCCCCCTTGTCCTGTGTTTAAATCTCCTGCTAAAATCTATTAAAAACCTTTTAAAAGCATTGAATTCTCTGCAACACGTAATTCATTTTCACTAAAAATTATCTCTCCATCAACCATTGTTAAAATTACTTTCATATCATCTATATTTTTCGCAGGTACCTCGAAAATATTTTTATCCAGTACGATGATGTCCGCAAGTTTCCCTCTTTCTAGCGTTCCTAGTTCATTTTCTCTGAAAACACTGTATGCTGAACCAATGGTATATGCCTTTAGAGCTTCTGCAATGGAAATTTTCTCTTGTCCATTCCAAACGTTTTCTCCAGTATAATCAAATCGATTTACAGCATAATAAATTTCCAGCATTGGATTTAGGACAGTTACCGGGAAGTCGGTGCCAAATGATACCTTTATGTCTTCCCCCTGCAATGATTTACACGGATATAAGTAAGGATGTTTTTCTTTTTTCACCCGTGTCGTATGACTTTCTTTCGGCATCAGAGCTAAGTGGGAAGGTTGAATGGAAGGGATGACTCCTAACTCTTTTAGTTTAGAGATGTCGTTTGGATCAATCACTTCAATATGCTCTAAGGCATGTCGCGAATCTCTAACCCCGTTTACCTTTTGTGCCTCCTCAAAAATATTTAATCCAAAGTTAACAGCCCCGTCTCCTATGGCATGAAACCGTATTTGAAATCCTTCCTTATCCGCCTGTAGTGCTCGCCTTTTTATCACTTCTTTTGGTAAAGCAGTGCTTCCTCTTGTTTTTGACTTATCTACGTAAGGATCTAACATATAAGCAGTATGACTAGTTACAACTCCATCAATAAATTGTTTTAATCCCACAAACTTTAGCTTTTCTGAATCAAACGTATTTTTCATTTCTTTAGCGTTTTCAATGTTGTCATCTAAAATTGGATAAAGATGAATGCGGGCAGATAGCCGTCCTGTCTCATCAAATTGTTTAAACAAACGGAATAGGTCAGGCCCATGCAATTGCTCCACGCTATTAACATATAGATCATTTACTGAAGTAATACCTAATCTCGCAGCCTCTTCCAAAAAAGACTCAAGTAGCTCCGTCTTATCTTGATTAGTCATTGTTAACGCCTTATCAGCTACCAGGCCTGTTGCAGTTTCAATCAATATTCCGGTCAATTCTCCGTGTTCATCTTTTTGAATTACTCCATTAGACGGATTATTGGTCTGATTCGTAACCCCAACCACTTCGAGTGCCTTACTATTCACCCATGAATAATGAAATTCCGCATGGAACAAGAGCACTGGCCGGTCATCAACCATCCGGTCGATTTCAAACCGATCTGGGAAGTCTTCTCCCCACCCTAGATGATCCCAGCCATAACCAATAATCCAATCATTATTTGGTCTTTGATCAGCAAATTCTTTTACTTTTTTAATCGCATCTGCTGATGAAGTGGAACCTGACAAATCAACACTGCCATGTGTTAATAATGCACCGAGCATTAAATGTAAATGAGCATCATGAAAACCAGGCATAATCGTTCGATTTCCAAAATCATATTCTTTTGTATTTGGTCCAATGAATGACTTTATTTCCTCTATAGATCCTACAGCTATTATTTTATTTTCTTTAATTGCAACTGCACCAGCCTTGGTATGCTCCTCTACTCCGGTAAATACGGATTGACTGAAAAATATTTTATCTGCTAGCACCATGTTAATTTTCCTCCTATTATTCAGTAATTAAAGCGCTTACATTTAAGATGCAATTTGCATGCCACCTGACCAAGAATCAATAAAGTTTTCTCTATAAACCGATATAACAGGCCTGCTCATTTATTTAATATTTTAATATTGCGTAATATTTCATTAACTTTTATGAAGTATTGCATATTTCTATTCAATAATGCATAAATGATATTCTTCAACCAAATAGCTTCTATACCAAAAAAAATCCTCCTCACGCCGGCTAAGGTGTGAGGAGGTTCTTTCTATTCTAATGGGCTGCCTTCTATTCTACGAATCACTTGGCAGAATTGTTTTTGCAATGTCTTGATCCAGGGATTCAAAGTCTTCTAAAGAGATCGTTTCATATAATTCTTTTCTTGTTTGCATGTCGGCTACAGCTTCTTTTTGTGTACCTTTTGTTTTGATTAGGTCAAACACGCGTTCATACGCTTTAGCTGCTACACGCATGGAGGTCACCGGGTAGATAACCATAGCGAATCCCATGCTTTCAAATTCTTCAGCGGTAATATAGGGTGTTTTCCCGAACTCAGTCATATTGGCAAGTAGCGGAACTGTTACTTTTTCGGCGAATACACTAAATTCTTCATCTGTTTGTAGTGCTTCAGGGAAAATGCCGTCTGCACCTGCTTCCATATAAGCTGCAGAGCGCTCAATCGCTGCATCCAGTCCTTCTACTGCTCTTGCATCCGTACGTGCGATTACGACGAGAGACGGTGCTACTTCTTTAATTGCTTTAATTTTTTGGGCCATTTCCTCTTTTGTGACAAGTTGTTTGCCATTTAAATGACCACATTTTTTTGGAAGTTGCTGATCTTCTATTTGTACGGCTGCTACATTTGCTTCTACCATTTCACGGGCAGTCCGTGCCACGTTTAATACTCCGCCAAAACCTGTATCAATATCAACAAGAACTGGTAAATTGGTTGCCCGTACGAGATCCCGAGCTCGCTCAGCTATTTCCGTTGAAGTTACCATGCCAAGATCAGGGATACCCTTGCTTGCTGTATAAGCTCCTCCGGATAGATAAAGTGCTTTGAATCCTGTATTTTTTGCGACAAGCGCAGCCATTGCATCATGCGCTCCAGGGATTTGCAGGATAGATTTCTCATTAATTAAGGCTTGAAATTGCTTTGCTAATTTTTCTTGCGATGATGGTTGATCCACGATCCACGCCATACTTGATGCACTCCTTTATTCATTCACAAATAAATCCATAAATTCATGAACACCCAATGTGTTGATTTTTTCTTCCGCACACGCTTCTTCGATTTTCTTTCTCTGTTTGGCTGTATACTTGGTAGCAAGATTTGCTGAAAACTTTTCCACAATTCTTGGGTATGCCTCTTTTCTTCTGAAACGGTGTCCAAGTGGATATTCACATACGATTCTATCAGTTGTCGTTCCATCCTTAAAGTAAACTTGAACAGCATTGGCAATGGAACGTTTATCAGGATCCAAATAATCTGCTGTATATTCTTTGTCTTCCGTAACAATCATTTTGTCGCGTAAGTGATCAATTCTTGGATCACTTGCTGCTTCATCTTCGTAATCTTCTGCTGTAACATTTCCTTTCAGCAGGCCAATCGCTGTAATATACTGTAAGCAATGATCGCGGTCAGCCGGATTATGAAGCGGTCCTTTTTTATCAATAATGCGGATCGCTGATTCATGTGTCGTAATCTCTACTTTATCAATTTCATCGATGCGATCCTTAACCTCTGCATGCAGATCTACTGCTGCTTCTGCTGCTGTTTGCGCATGGAATTCAGCAGGATAAGCAACTTTAAATAAAACATTTTCCATCACATAAGCATCAAGCGGACGGCCTAATGTTAATGTTTGCTTGTTAAATAAAACGTCCTGAAAGCCCCATCCTGGTGCAGTTAATGCACTCGGATAACCCATTTCACCTTTTACCGCAAGCTGAGCAAGGAATACTGCTCTGCTTGTAGCGTCACCAGCTGCCCAAGATTTTCTGGATCCTGTATTTGGGAAGTGGCGATACGTGCGCAAACTGGAATTATCGATCCATGCATTCGATAGCGCATTATTAATTTCCTCGCGTCCTCCGCCAAGCATTTTTGTAACGACAGCAGTTGTAGCAATTTTTACAAATAATACGTGATCCAATCCAACTCGATTCAAACTATTTTCTAGCGCAAGCACACCTTGAATCTCATGAGCCTTAATCATCATTTCCAGTACATCGCGGACGACAAGCGGGGACTCTCCCTTTGCAACACGCGCCTGGCTAATATAATCACTCACAGCAAGGATACCACCTAAGTTATCGGATGGATGCCCCCATTCTGCTGCTAGCCATGTATCATTATAGTCAAGCCAACGAATCATGGTACCGATATTAAATGCACCTCTTACCGGATCAAGTACATGGGAAGTTCCAGGTACGCGTGTTCCATTTGGCACAACGGTTCCAGGAACAACAGGCCCAAGCAGCTTTGTGCATTCTGGATAATTCAAAGCCAGAATGCCGCATCCTAACGTATCCATTAAAACATAGCGGGCTGTTGTAAACGCCTCTTCACTGGTAATTTCTTTATTTAAAACATAGTCCGTTATTTCTTCTAGCAATGCATCTACTTTATTTTCTTCATTTACTTTTAGCATACATCTCTTCCTTTCTTATTCAACAGAGCGTACACCGCCCCACTGTTTTTATGCATAAGGTTTCCCTATATAGTTAACACGAGGTCTGAACAGTCGGTTATTCTGATGCTGTTCTGTAACGTGTGCACACAGACCTACAGTTCGAGCACTAAAGAAAATCGGTGTATACAGATCGATTGGGATTCCGAGCATCCAGTAAACAGGAGCTGCATAATAATCCAGGTTTGGATAAAGTCCTTTCTCCTGTTTCATCAATTCTTCTCCAGCTTCACATTTTTCAAGCAGTGAGTAATCTCCTGCTTTTTCACAAAGCTCCTTCAATGATTCTTTCATCACAGCAGCTCTTGGATCCATTTTCTTCATATAAACACGGTGACCAAAGCCCATGATTTTTTCTTTTTTATACAGTTTTTTCGTCAGTATCTCTTCAAAATCAGCTGCAGATTCCGCTTCCTGTAATAGATACATCACAGCTTCATTTGCACCGCCATGTAAATTACCTTTTAAGGAAGAAACTGCGCCTGTTAGTGCACCATACATATCTGCGTTAGTAGAGGCAATAACTCTGGATGTAAAAGTTGAATTTGGCATTTCATGTTCACTATACAACAGAAGGGAACGATCGAAAATCTCAGCGTCCTCCTCAGATGGTACCTCTCCTGTAATCATATAGAGAAAGTTAGCGCTATACGAGAGGTCCTTGTGAGGATGTACAATCTCTTTCCCGTTGAGTGCACGGTAACTATTCACTGTAATTGCAGGCATTTTTGCCAAAAGGTCATACGCCCGTTCCGTATCTGCTTCATACGAGCGGTCGTCTATCTGATTGTCATATCCTGCTAACGCGGATAAACCAGTTCTAAGTCCATCCATCGGGTGAATTTGTTTCCTAAGAAGTGAAAAAATATCCAGAATTTCTGTAGGAATCGCATATCTTTCTTTTAGCTTTTCCTCCAGTTTCGTTTTTTCATTTTGATCAGGAAGTTTATCTTCGAGTAAAAGATGTGCTATATCTAAATAATCCTGTTCCTTTGACAGTTCAATCAGATCATACCCTTTGATCACAATTTTCTCTTTCTCTGTATCTAGTAATGAAATTGCAGTTTCTGATGCGATAACTCCTTCAAGTCCCGGTACAAAATTAGATTTCGCTTCCATTTTGCTCCTCCTTTGTCTAAAATACCATTCTTGTTATCTTTGAAATCCCTTTCAACATTCGACAACAAACTGCTCGGTATTTTTCAAAATCTAGCCAAAGACCACATTTTTCTATCATTTCTTTATTTTCCTATAACTCTATTATAAATTTGTCGCAGCGATTTTAAAAGTATATAATATTTATAACTAGCCATCAGTTTTTTCTATGGCTGAATGCATGGAGGAATGATAATGAATTTGCAGGACTGGGAAATGCTCTCTACTTTATATGCCACTAAAAACATCACACATGCAGCACAAAGCCTGTTTTTATCACAGCCAACACTAACTTCCCGTTTAAAAAAAATGGAAGATTATTATGGTGTTTCGCTTATTATCCGGAAAAGAAGAGGGATCACCTTTACCCCAGAAGGACAAAAACTGGCACAGCATGCGAAACATATGCTCAAGGAACAAAGAAATATAGAAGAAACGTTAATGAATATGAAAGACCATGTCGCTGGTACACTCCGGGTAGGTGTTTCGAATTTCTTTGCCTTAAATAAAATGCCAAAACTATTACATCTTTTTAATCAAAAACATCCTGATGTAGAATGTCAGGTTGTAACCGGATGGAGCAGTGAAATGCACCGAAAGCTTTTAAATCATGAAGTACACCTAAGTTTCATCAAAGGAAATTATCCATGGCAGGAACATAAAGAACTGCTTTATGAAGAAAATATATGTATTGCTGCACCATGGCCATTTGCGTGGGAGGATCTCCCCTCCCTGCCCCGAATCGATTATTATACAGATGCGGGAATGAGGGATACCATTGATCATTGGTGGTTTACCAATTATAAAGAAAATCCTTACATTAATATTCATGTCAATGATGTAGAAACATGTAAAGAAATGGTAATTAATAAACTTGGTTATGCTATTTTAGCCAATTTGGTTGTCCATCCATATCCGGAACTTAACGTCAAACCCGTTCACAGTCCTTCCGGCGAACCCATTACTCGCAAAACATGGATGTACTACCATACCGAATCCTTACAATTAAATATTGTGCGTGCATTCGTTGATTTTATCCGTACAATGGACGTTAAAAATTTGTAATGATAATAACAAAAGCTCCCTTGGCATGGGAGCTTTTGTTCCACTTCCTGTCAATGGTTCATCTTCGACCAGTCAAATGTACCTTCCTGAATTTTCTTGCGTTCTTCTTTTGTAATCACATCGTTTGGACGTTCTTCTTCAGGCCAGTCGTTCTCATGACCTTCCCACTCCGGTCGCTCTTTGGACAGTAAAAAGGCTGCAAGGTCAGTTGCCTCCTGATCGGTTAGCGATCCGGCATCATCTTCTGGCATATTATTTTTAATATAATTGGTCATGACTTTCATTCGGCTCAAACTGGCCCCATCGCTAAAAGATTTCGCCCCCCATAAAGCAGGTCCGGACGTCACCCCTTTTCCAGATCCATCAGTAGCATGACAAGACATACAATTCTTTTCTTCATAAAGTTCTTCCCCATTTTCTACACTTGGCTCAGGAATCTCTTCTATTATTTGTATTTCCTGCTCGGATTCTACATCCCAGCCTACCGCAATACCATCCGATATATGTGTCAAATAAGCCACAATGGAGCGCATTTCCTCCCCGTCATACTCTAGTTTTTCCCCGTTCATACTGCGAACTATGCAACTGTTAATACGCTCTTCAATGGTTTGTACCGTACCTGCACGTGGCTGGTATTTCGGATACTGTCCCGTCACACCGACAAGCGTTGAACCTTGAGATGTGCCGCCATCCGCGTGACAACTCATACAAGCCATTTCATTTCCAACTTTTTCAGGCAACATCGTATCCGTTTCATTAAAAATTTTTTCTCCATCCTTAATATACGGTGTCATCGGATCACTTGGATCTAAATCACTTACAGAAGAAGGATCAGAATTAGATGCGGATTTCGTATCTTCAACATTTTTTGTTGTCGTTTCAGAACAAGCTGCAATGACCACTATGAAGGCAAACATATAGAACCACAGGCTCTTTTTTTTCAGCATTTCCTTCCCCCATCCCCTTCTATTTAAATTGATAAGCTCCTTATTTTTCATAATCATACGCTTTCTTAGGTACAATATGATCGATTTCTGTCCAATCAAACGTTCCGTTACGTATCTTTTCTCGGCGTTCCTGTGTAATGATATCGGTAGGACGTCCTCCATCTGACCAGTCTTTATCATGGCCTCCCCAGACTGGGCGTTCACGCGATAGAATAAAGGCACCCAAATCAGCAGCCTCTTGATCTGTTAAGGAACCAGGGTTATGTTTAGGCATATATTCTTTAATAAATCCGGATATATCAGATAAACGGTTCATTCCAGCCCCATCATTAAAGGAACCATCCCCCCATAAAGGTGGTCCGGATGTCATTCCTTTGCCAGAACCGTCTGTTGCATGACAAGACATACAACTCTTTTCTACAAACAATTCACTGCCTCTTTCAATATCTGGTTCTGGAATTTCTTCCATTTTATCAAGTCCCAGCCATGCTGCTTCTCCTTGCTGTATACCTTCAGATAGGTGGGTTAAGTACGCTGAAATAGCGCGCATTTCTTCACTTTCAAATTCCAGCTCCTCCCCGTTCATACTACGGAGCATACATCCATTAATACGGTCTTCAATGGTAAAAATGGTATCTTCACGGGGGCGAAAAGCAGGATATTCCGTCGTTACCCCAATCATTGAAATCGTACTTGAAGCCCCGCCATCTGCATGACAGCTTGCACAAGACAATTCATTTCCGGTTTTTTCAGGTAGTACTGTACTTGTCTTATTAAAAATCTCTTCCCCATATTTCGCGTAAGGTGTCATCGGATCATTTGGGTCCAAATCTTCTAGAGAGGGTAGGTCTTCTGGTATCTCCTTTGTTTCTTGCTTACTCGTTTCTTGTGAACAAGCTGAAACCAATACAATCATAATGAATAGCATAAAGACATAGCCCTTTTTATTACCTTGCATTCTCCATCCACCCTTCCGTCTATTTTCTGTTCTTCTTACATGCCGCTTTCACTCACTATGATTCTATTAATAATTGTGACTAAAATATGACTGATTTTAGAATGTTTAAGTATTACATTAAATAGCAGCATACAACAGGATTATCATCTAATGAATAGCTTGACATTTGTTCGACAAAATTCGGGGAGTGCCAGGCACCCGCACATATACAGCCAAGTAAACATAATATAAAAAAAGTTTAAATAAAATATCGTTTAAATGTTTACTTAATCAATAAAGTATTATATAATAACAAAAGTTGCATACGGCAAACATATATATACTAATACAAGTAAGAAAGTACAAGTCAAACTTTTTAGGAGGGTAAAAGATGAACCAAACTATAGACGTGGAAAATCTCCATGTGTCTTATTATGGAAAGTCCGTCATTCATGATGTTAACTTTTCATTTGAACCGGGAAATTTGGTCGGGATTATCGGTCCAAACGGTGCTGGCAAATCAACGATGATGAAGGCTGTGCTCGGACTGACTCCTCGAGATGCGGGGAATGTATCCTTTATTGGTCAATCAGTTGAAGCTGTTCGAAAAAAAATTGCTTACGTGCCGCAACGGTCCAACATCGATTGGGATTTCCCTATCATTGTGAAGGATACGGTATTGCTTGGCACCTATCCAAAACTCGGGTTATTCCGTCGCCCTAAAAAGGCAGATAAAGCATGGGCATTACAATGCCTGGAAAAAGTAGGGATGGAAGATTTTGCTCATAACCAGATCGGTGAGCTATCCGGTGGTCAGCAACAACGTGTTTTTTTAGCCCGGGCGCTGGCGCAACAAGCGGATTATTTTTTTCTGGATGAACCATTTGTAGGGATTGATGTATCAAGTGAAAATGTCATCATTAATATCTTGAAAGACTTAAAAGAGGAAGGCAAAACAATCTTTGTCGTCCATCATGATTTAGGAAAAGTCGAGGATTATTTTGATGAATTGATTTTAATTAATAAAAACTTAATTGGCGCCGGACCAGTAAATGAGGTATTTAAAGCAGATATACTGCAACAAGCCTATCAAACTCCATTTTCTGTAATGTCTGGTATGGGGGTAGGTGTTTAAATGGATTTCTTCCAAGATATGATAAATTATGAGTTTTTACAAAAAGCGCTTATCACCTCAACCGTCGTAGGAATTATTTGTGGTGTAATCGGTTCTTTCATAGTCTTGCGTGGTATGGCCTTGATGGGAGACGCTCTTTCACACGCTGTCTTACCAGGTGTCGCCATTTCCTACATGGTGGGAATCAATTACTTTTATGGAGCTGTGCTCACAGGTATATTAACAGCTCTTGGCATTGGTTATATTAGTGAAAACAGCCGTGTTAAAAATGATTCCTCGATTGGAATTGTTTTTTCAGCCGCTTTTGCTCTGGGTGTCATTTTGATTACCAAAGCACAAAGTGCAACAGACTTACAACAGATTTTATTTGGTAATGTGTTATCTGTTCGATCATCTGATATGTGGCTAACCATTATCATAGGGGCGATCGTGCTTCTGGCTATTTTACTATTTTATAAAGAATTACTAGTTTCCAGTTTTGACGAAACGATGGCTGCTGCTTACGGTCTGAAAACAAAAGTGATTCATTATGCTATCATGGTGCTTTTGACCCTCGTTACGGTAGCATCCTTGCAGACTGTTGGTGTTATCCTGGTTGTTTCCATGCTGATTACACCGGCAGCGACTGCCTACTTATTAACAAACCGGTTATCAACGATGATTGCCCTTGCAGCATTTTTTGGGGCAATATCGGCAGTCAGTGGTATATACATTAGTTTTATTTACAATATGCCAACCGGTCCTGTCATTGCTCTAGCGACAACAGCAATTTTTGTGGCAACATTATTACTTTCACCAAAACAAGGTGTGCTTTGGCGGGCGCTTCGAAAAATTAAGCAGCGCCAGACCATTAGTGGATAATAGAAATAGATATAAGATGAATAGGAGGAATAGAAAAAATGAGAAAGTTTATTGTTGGTATTGCCATGCTAAGTATGGCAGCATTTTTCCTTGCAGCATGCGGAAGTGACGACAAGGCATCAGGAGAAGGTGGCGATGGTAAGCTTAAAGTTGTTACATCGTTTACAATTATTGAAGACATGGCAAAGGAAGTAGGCGGAGATAACGTTGAAGTTACGAACCTTGTGCCAACTGGAACAGATCCACATGAATATGAGCCAACGCCAGATGATATTAAAGCAGCAACAGATGCAGATGTATTATTTTATAACGGTTTGAATCTAGAAGGTGGAGAAAAGGGTTGGTTCTTCAAAATGCTTGATTCTACCGGACAGGATGAAGAAAATGCTTATCTTTTAACAGAAGATGTGGAGCCTATGTATATTGGTGGGGGAGATAGCGAACATGAAGAAGAAATTAACCCACACGCATTTATTGACCCTGGTGTAGGGATCAAAATGACGGAAGCTTTACGTGATGCTTTTGTGGAGGTAGATCCTGACAACAAAGAGGAATATGAAAAGAGTGCGGAAGAATATCTTAAACAATTAAAAGAAATTGATAAGGAATACGAGGAAAGAATCAATGAAATTCCGGAAGAAAACCGTGTTTTTGTAACAAGTGAACGCGCATTCCAATACATGACATCACACTATGGTTTAAAAGAAGGCTGGATTTGGGAAATTGATACAGACGAAAATGGATCCACAGAACAAATTACAAGCCTCGTTGAATTTTTAGAAGAAAATGAAGCACCTGTTGTTTTCACAGAATCTAACGTTGACCCTCGCCCTATGGAAACAGTTTCTAATGAATCAGGGGTTCCAAACTTTGAAGATCCGATTTATTCTGATGAAATTGGCGGAGAAGGTGCTGATACGTATCTTAGCTACTTAGAATATAACATTGATGTGATCGCCGAAGGTTTAGGCGGAGACAAAGAATAAGCAACAAACAGCTGCTTCTGAAAGTGCATGCAGCTGTTTGTTATTTTTTCTATGATTCTATTCATCTCTTTTCGGCTTGATCTCTTTATCTCCTAGAATAAGATAATTCAATTCTTCCTTTGGTATGCGGTTGAATTCTTTTCTTTTTGCAAAGTAAAAAATAATTCCAAGCAATATCCACAGACCTAATGCGATTCTAGATTCGATGCCAAGAAATGCAGGCGATCCAGGTATTAGTAAGAGACAAATAAAGATCAAACTTGCGATAACGCCAATCCCGGAATATGTCTTTTTAAATGGCGAAACCTCATGTTTAGAAGGAATGAGATCTTTATCCTTTGACCATTTGAATAATTTGAAAGCTGTAAAACATGTATATAAATAGGCAATGGATACTCCGATCGACGACATATCAACAACCCACGTTAACGCCTCACGCCCGAACCATGGAGCTAGCATCGATACAACTACTGTAAAAATAACAGCAATGTAAGGTGTCTCATGCTTCGGATGCAATCTAGAAAAAGCAGACGGTAAAATTTTAGCGCGTGACATCGCAAACAATAGACGGCTTGTCGCAAGGATAAATCCGTTTAAACCAGTGAAGACTCCCATCGTAAGTGCTGTTACCAAAATAATTAGTCCCATCGTTCCCACTACATCCTGGATTGCAAATCCTGTCCCCCAGATATGATTTTCAGCTACTAGATCTTGCCACGGTCCTGTCATAGACGTTGCAATAATCATCAAACTGTATAAAATAGCAGCAAATAGTAAAGCTAAAATAATCAAAGTAAATGCCTTTTTAGCTGGAAAATCAAACTCCTCAGCGGCCTGCGGGACGGCATCAAAGCCAACATAGGCCCACGGTGCAATAGCAACAATAGAAATAATTGCAGCAAATGCTGTTGTATTAGTAGGAAAAGAAGGATGGATATTGGATAAACCTGCTCCCGGTTGTCCTCCTACCATAAAGGTTAATGCAATAACACCCACAACCATCACGCAGGCGAAAATGAACTGGATTTGACCAGACAGCCCTGTTCCTTTTGTGTTGAAATAACCGAAGATCCCCAGTGCAGCAGATGCAATAATGATTTCCATTCCGTAAACATCCCAACCTGCAATGGTATAAAGATGGAGATTTTCAATCACAGCGGGGAAAACAAATTTAATCATGAGCGCAAATGCAGAGGCATTGAGTGCCACAATACAGATATATCCCAGGGCTAAAAACCATCCACTAATGAAGGCGTGTGTCCTGCCCAAACTAATATACGCATAGGCAAACTCCCCTCCCGAAACCGGAAAACTTTTAATGAGAAAACCATAACTTACAGCAATCAGCATCATTAATAATGCACCAATACTAAAACCAATAATCACTCCTAAGGGACCTGCATCAGCCATCCACGTTGTCGGCTGGACAAATGCTCCCCATCCAATCGCAGAACCTAAAGCAATCGCCCAGACCCAATGCGGCTTAAGTGTCTTTTTTAGCGTCTGTCGCTCTTCCATGCTTTTCCTCCTTCAAATTAAATTCTTGTCTGATGTTTATTCCGTGGAAGTGTATATATGTCAGCTTCCCCCCTGTAAAATCAATATGATAACGCTTTCAAAACCCATCTCCCCTCTATTAAACCAAACATATACGACAAATACCATATGTATTAAAGTTAAATCTATTATATTTTATAATGAATCCCATTACAAATTTGAATAAAAAAGTTTTTACGATTTGATAAAGCGTGCAAAATATGGTGTTTTGGCTTCTTTTACACTGGCAACCATTTTTCTACCTTTAAGACGTAAATAATTAGTTCAACTAAAAAAAGGAGGCAGCCCCCATGCGAATCGTTCACATGGGGGCTGCCTCCCTTCTCGTTTACTTTACTTTTACTAATACACTTTTAACCTCGGTATAGTTAGCTAGGCCGTATTCTCCGCCCATTTCTCTTCCGACACCGGACTTTTTATATCCGCCAAATGGCATTGTTTCAAGCTCCAAGCCGAAGTCGTTCACCCATACAGTACCCGCTTGCAATTTACCTGCAATATAATGGCCTGTTCGAATGTTTTCTGTCCATACACTGGCTGCTAAACCATATTCACTATCGTTTGCCCGCTCAATTACCTCTTCTACATCATCAAAAACGAATACCGACATAACTGGGCCAAAAATTTCTTCTCTTGCAATGGTCATGTCATCCTCGACATCAGCAAAGATTGTTGGCTCTACGAAGTAACCTTTGTCAAATGCTTTTTTTCCGCCAGCGACCAAACGTGCGCCTTCTTCCTTTCCTTTGTCAATATAATCAAGCACCGTTTGCTGTTGTTTCGCTGAAACAAGTGGTCCCATTTCTGTCTCAGGATTCATTCCTGGTCCTAGTTTCATTGCTTTTGCACGTTCTGCAAGTTCTTCAACAACACGGTCGTAATGCTTGCGATGAACAAATACACGCGTACATGCACTACAGTTTTGACCATGGTTATACATTGTCCCGTTAAAAGAACCTTCAATGGCTTCTTCGAGATTTGCATCTTCTAAAATAATGCTTGGGGATTTTCCTCCGAGCTCTAGTGTCACATCTTTAATATCATCCGCTGCTTTCTTCATCACACCTTTTCCAACAGCCGTTGATCCCGTAAAAGCAACTTTTGCGATATCTTTATGTGTGATAATCGACTCTCCTGCCACACTGCCTGAACCAGGAACAATATTAACAACCCCGTCCGGGAAGCCAGCTTCCTTAAATAATTTTGCTGCATAAAGTAAAGACAATGGCGTCTCACTAGCTGGTTTAATGACAACCGTACAACCTACCGCTAAAGCAGAACCAAGTTTCCAACTGGCCATTGCAAGCGGGAAGTTCCATGGAATGACCTGACCAACCACACCAACAGGCTCATGCACAATATAATTAAAATAATCAGGAGATACATTTACCGTTTTTCCTGTGATTTTTGTTGCCCATCCAGCATAGTACCGGAAATGCTGAACGGTTCCGTCCACATCATCTGCAAGTGCTACCTCGTACGGCTTGCCGTTATCCATCGCCTCAAGCTGGGCAAGCTCTTCTCTGTTTTCATCGAGCAAATCAGCAAACTTATAGATGAGGTGTGAGCGTTCAGCTGCTTCCATTTTTGTCCATTCTCCATGCTCAAATGCATCTTTTGCAGCAGCAACCGCGACATCTATATCTTCCTCTTGTGCTTCGCTCACCCTTGCAATGACTCCCTCCGTTGCCGGGTCAAGAACATCGAATGTTTTCCCACTGATAGACTGTACATATTCTCCGTTAATATAAAGACCTTTCACATCTTGCAAAAATTCCTTTACTTTTGGCTTTAAAACAATTTCTTTTGTTGCCAATGAAAAAACCTCCTTAATTTAATTTCATCCTCTGTCAATCTATGAACAGTAACCTTCTTAACCGATTAAATAGACTACGCTAAGAAGGCTCTTTTCCTATTGAACTTCTTTCATGCAGTCGTAGAAACTGAAGGTGCTATTGTTGAATGGTTTCTAAACTGCTTAAAATCCCCTGAAGTTTCGCCTCTTCTGCTTCCGTTAATGGAAGTCTCGGTTTACGTGATGGACCACCTGCAAGACCTTGCAGTTCCATTGCTCTTTTTACAATTTGAACAGGCTTTCCTTCCCCCTCAAGCAAGTTGCATAATGGAAGGATTTTATCATATAACTCCCATGCCTTATCGATCTTATTTTCCTTTACACTGTTATACAGATCTGTTGCTAAACGTGGTGCTATATTTGCTGCGACAGAAATCCAGCCAGTTGCCCCAACTAAAAACGACTCTAAAGCTAAATCATCTGCACCGCAAAATGTTTTAAGAAATCCTTTTCCTTGTCTAGTAATATCGCGAACTTTACTAATATCACCGCTCGATTCTTTAATATGCGTGATGTTTTCAACCTCGCGGGCAACATCTAAGATCGTTTCTGTTCCAATATTAATCCCTGACGTAAATGGGTTATTGTACAGCATGATCGGAAACGTTACAGCATTAGCAACTGCTTTAAAATGTTCATATATCTCTTCATCTTTTGGATGTGCGTAATACGAATTGATGATTAGGGCAGCATCCGCACCAACAGCTTCTGCTTGTTTCGTATATTCAATGGCATCTTGTGTTGTTTCAGCAGCAGTTCCTACTACAACCGGTATTCTCCCATTTACTTGTTCAACCGCTACTTCAGCTACTTTATAGCGCTCTTCCTTTGTTAAACTGACAAATTCTCCCGTACTGCCATTCACTGCAATACCTGCTACACCTACATCGATAAAGTATTCAATATTTTTCTTCAGTCCCTCATAGTCCACTTCAAAATCCTGTGTCATCGGTGTAATTAATACTGGAAATGCTCCTTCTAATTGTTTCATTTTAAAATTCCTCCTTGGATGTATTTTTGAAATTTATATTCGACAAAATTCGAGTGGTGCCAGGCACCATCTAAAAGGCACCATCTAAGGTAATGCTCTTTCTGAATCTTGTTCTTCTGTCTTTTCTTCTGGCTTTGTGTACCAGATAAATTTATTTGTAAAGCCATATAAAATGGAGATGGCTATTACTAAAAAGTTGAACCATAGAAACGGAAGGTATGCTATGGTAGAAACGCCAAGTGTAGTCGCCATAAACACACCGCCATCTGACCACGGGACCATTGGTGTAGTTACTGTTCCGCCTGCTTCGGTATTTCTGGAAAGTATCCGGCGGTCGATGTTCAGGCGATCGTAATTTTCCTCTGTGATTTTACTTGCGGTAATAACCGATACATAGGCAGCTCCACCAAAGAAATTACCGAAAAATCCTGCTAGAATGGTAGATATCGTTGTTTTCCCTGCATTGTCTGCCCAAGAAAGCAGCTTAATACAGATCACTTTCAGGATACCGGTCTGCTCCATTAATCCACCTACGCCCAGTGCAAAGAGAATCAAGGCGATGACGTCCAGCATGAAGACAATGCCGCCACGGTTTAAGAGATTATCGATAAAATCTACACCCGAATCAATCGAATTTCCGGAATATAGACCCTTGATCGCATCAAGCAAGGCAACATCTTGAAAAAGATATGCCCATATCGATCCGAGTAGTGCACCAAATAAAATAACTGGAATAGACGGTTTTTTTAATATCAGTAACGCAATAACGATGGCAGCCGGAATTAACATATACCAGTTAATCTGAAAAAAATCGTTTAAGGAAGCCATTGTTGCTTCCGCTTGCTCGATTGTTCCACTGCTGTCAATAAAGAAAAATCCTGTGATTAAAAATAAGATCCCGGCAATAACAAACGCTGGTCCGCTGACAAATAGCATCGATTTAATATGTTCAATGACGTTTACTTTTGATAGCGATGCTGTCATTACCGTCGTATCGGATAATGGAGAAAGCTTATCACCGACATAACAGCCGGAAATCACTGCACCAGCCACAAGCGCAACCGGGAAACCAAAGCTGATTCCAATTCCCATCATCGCTATACCGGCAGTTCCGGCAGAACCAAACGATGTTCCAGTCGCCAGTGAAGTGATTGCACAAATGATAAATGCAGCCAGTAGAAAAATACTTGGGTGGATAATAGATAATCCGTAATAAATAATACTGGGTACAATCCCGCCGGCTATCCATGTGCCAATCAAAGCTCCAACGCAAATTAAGATTAGTACGGCTTCCAGACCATCTGTGATACCTTTTAATATTCCTTGTTGCATTTCTGCATACGAATATCCAATTCGGAGTCCAACAATCATAATGACAAACCATGTCGTCAAAAGAGCCAGTTGAATGGGAATCTCAAATTGAACTACGAATAAGAACATAATAGAAACAAAGGCAATCAATACAAATAGCACTTCTCCCAGGGTCGGTAATCTTTTATCCGTACTCATTTTGCACGCTCCTTTTTACTCGTTTTTTTGTTATGAAAGCGGCAATATTTTTCATAAACGTCTATGAAAAACACTCCCTGCCATTATTTCAATAAAAATCCTTCTTGAAGCGGGTCTGTGTGATCATAGATGAATTGATGCATTCCTGTAACAAATCCTTCCGTTTCCATCGACATGAGATGCTTTGAACGAGGTACGAATTGAGCAGTTAGCTCACTGTCAAAAATACTGTAATTCGTAAGTTGCTCAAGCACATGATCTATGCTTAAAAATGCACCGAAAATGGCAAGTGTGCTATCCGCCCCTGGTGAACGCAGGATCGTTCCATCTTTTTCAAAAGTAACCGAACGAACCGTATTCGCTGATAATCCGCTAGCATCTACCATGACAATTCCTTCAAATGGAATGGCCTCCCCTTTTAATTTTTCAGACACTTCTTTTCCCCATTTTTGGATATCGGAAAGATAATCTAGACTGATTTTCTCTACGATTTCAGGAAGTGAAAAGATCGCATAATTTCGTGATGCATCGACTTGCATAAGTGTGAATTCCGGTGTTTTCTCAATTACTTGGCATGCTTCTGCCTCAAAAGAAACAGATGTTACTTCCTGATTCTCCTGTTTCACTTTCACGCGATAAATCCCATGAACGGTTTCGATGGTATATGCTTCATTTTCTTTTTTTGCTATATTTCCTGTTTCAAGCAGTGCCGTGACGGATGCTACCAGTGCCCCGTAATTGAAAGTTCCGCTACTAGTGTGATTGAAAAATAGGAGCCCATAATCTGCAACTTTCGACGGGAGAACGATACAGCCATTCATTCCACGATGCCCTCTAGGTTCGTTCAATAAAAAATCCCGTTCCCTTTGAAAATGGTCATGTAAAATGGCATCATTAAGCTTAATATCTGATTCCTTTAAATCAATCGGCGAATGGATCACAATTCGAAATGCTTCCCCAGCTACATGTGTATCAATGGTCGTAAACATTTTTTCGATATTCATTTATACACCCTCCTCTTTTCGTTTGTTGTCCATTGGAGGAATGAGTAAAAATCCTTCTTTCAAGGGGTCACGTTCGTTGTAGAAAAACCGGTGCATCCCCATGAGCCACGCAGATCCAGTCACTTCTGAAAGAACGGCTGGGTAATCGTTTACATTTGTTGTCTCAAGGATGCGTGCTTTAAATAGTGATCCGACAATACTTTCATGGACAAATGTTTCATTTATGCCAATTTCATGCTGATGGAACATCGTAGCGATTTTCGCCGACGTCCCTGTACCACATGGTGAACGATCAATGCCTCCCGGAGGAACAACAACTGTATTTTTCACATCTGCATCGGGGTGTACAGGATCGGTGTAAAATTCAATATGTGTCAATCCATTGATAAATGGATGTTCCGGATGGATAACATCTTCCCTTTCATTGATCGCGTTTCGAATGGTAATTGCTTGATCAATAATGGTTGAAGCATTTTCTTTTACCAAGTCCAGTCCAAGTTTGCGTGCATCGATAATTCCATAAAAGTTTCCACCATAAGCAATATCACATGCTACTTCACCAATTCCTTCTACATCGATCACAATCGATTTCAATAGGAATGCAGGTACATTCGCAAAACTCACTTCTTCTGCTTTTCCGTTTGTTACTTTCACCTTCGTTTTCACGAGCCCTGCAGGAGTATCCAAATTGATCTGTGTATATGGTTCCATCACTTCGATCAGGCCTGCCTCGATCAGTGCGGTGCAAAAGCCAATCGTGTCATGGCCGCACATCGGAAGGTAGCCGCCTGTCTCGATATAAATCACACCTACATCTGCGTCCGGATGACATGGGTCGGTAAGCAGTGCACCCGACATCACATCATGCCCTCTTGGTTCATTCATTAAAAATTTTCGGATCCAATCATAATGCTCCTGCATATACAGCATTTTCTCAGACATCGTTTTCCCTTTCAGTGGAGGCAGTCCACTGATCACTGTTCGCGTTGGATTTCCTCCTGTATGTGTATCAATGGTTGAAAATAGTCGTTGAAAATTCATGCTAGTTGAACACCCTTTCTTTAAAGCGATCATAGCGAAGTGGTTCTGTCGGGATACATGTCTCCTTTTCCTGGAGCATTTCCTGTATCACTTTTCCTGTTACAGCCGCAAGACTAATGCCGTCCCCTTCATGTCCAGCAGCAACATAAAATCCAGGAACCTCATCAACATGGGAAATGATCGGCAGATGGTCTTCTGTCCAAGGCCTCAGCCCTGCATAAGTTCGAATGACTGTCATATCCGCAATCTTCGGATAAAATCGAACCGCTCGTTTGGCAATGTATTTCGTTACATCATGATTTACTTTCGTATCAAATCCTGCAAATTCCCTACTACTTCCAATTAAGAAGTTTTGACTTTCGGTTGGCTCAAACACAAGCGCAACACCGTATTTTTCTGTTTCAGCATCCACTTGCCTCTCTCCACCAAATTTGGAAATCAGATAACCAAATTCCATTACTTTTCTTAAGCCGACTGGGTGCTGTCTAGAAGCAACAATCAGCTGTCCTTTTCTGGGCTGGATTGGAATCGAAACATCTACCATTTTTCCAATCACCGGCGCCCATACACCACAAGCATTGATCACTTTATTTGCTGTAAAAGTTTCTTTACTTGTTTCAATCACAAATTGATTTTCAGGATGCTTATAAAGATTTTTCACTTCTGTTTTCGTATGAATTTTCGCACCCTGCTTTTTCGCATTGTGAAACAGAGAATACGTCAACATATAAGGATTGACTGTTGCATCGGTTTGACACTCTAGTCCTCCGTATAAATCATCCGCAAAATAGTTTGATTCGTTCCGTAAATCCTGACGATCCAGCATGTTAAAATCCAGCCCTGCTTCCTGCTGCTGGTTCACCCACTTTTGTGCTGCATCCATTTCCGCATCATTTTCACAGACAAGAATGCTTCCTGGGTTCCGGTATTCAAATGGAATTTCTAATTCCTTGCTAAGTTCATGTACCAGCTGCTGGCTTTTTAGTGACATTTGACTATCAAAGCCAGGATCTTTATCGATCGCTAAAATATTTCCATCGCATCTTGAGGATGTGCCACTAGCGAGCTCATTTTTTTCAAGAACAGTGATATCAAGGCCTGCTTTTGAACTGTAGTAAGCAATGGCTGCTCCGATAATTCCTCCTCCGATGACGACTACATCGCGATGGAGTGCATTTTTCATAAAAAATCCTCCTTTCCCTTTTTATAAATGCAACTTCCATGCCAAAACATAAATTGCGAGAATAATCCAAAGTATCTTGCATTTCTTGTCGTTTTATGTAAAAATAATTTGAAAGTGTAAAAATATTTATACACAAAACTCTTATGGAGGTTTATATAGGATGGAATTTTTACAAACGAACTTAAAGAAGTTTATATGTAAGGATTTTCGATTACTCTCTGAAAAAAATGAAGCACATTTAAAAGAAAAAGTAAAAGCAGCCTCCCCTAAAAGTGTTTTTATCCAGCAGAATGAGCACATATACCGTGTAAACGAACAAGATGATGTAAACCACCTTATATTTTCAGCGTGTCGGGAGATATCCATCCATACAGATTTAGCGACAATCATTGATTATTTTGCAGATTTTGACACGCTTTTAGTTCATGATCAAGGAAGATACATTGGCTATCTGCATGACACTACTTTTTTTAAACAACTGGCAAAAGCTCATTTGGAAGTTCAAGCCTACTTCCAAACTGTCCTGGACACGATTGATACATCCTGTACCGTTATTGACGCTAATGAAAACGTTTTAATCTGGACAGAAGGTGCTGAAAAGATATTTTCTGTAAAACAACCGGACATCCTCGGGCAACCGATAAGGGATTTTTTCCAAACGAACAGACTGGCATTACTGCAAACACTGAAAGATGGTACCTCCTTAAAGCATAGCCAGCATCAAGCGCGTGAGGATCTTGTTGTTTTAATTAATTCAAAACCGGTCTATCTGCACGATAAAATTATCGGAGCAGTCGTTTCCGAAACAGATATTACTAGTCAAATCAAGCTGAATAATGAATTACACCAAGCAACTGAAAAAGTATTTCACTTGGAGAAAGAAGTCAGTAAACTAAAACTCGCAGATGATCCATTTAAACGGATACGAGGAAATAGTTCCGCTCTAAAACAGACGCTGGACATGACAAAAAAAGCAGCCACAACGGAGACCAATATTTTAATTTACGGGGAAAGTGGGGTCGGCAAGGAACTTTTCGCAAAAGCAGTTCACAACATTCGTGAAGGTGAAAATGCACCATTTGTTGCTATTAATTGCGGAGCGATTCCTTTCGAATTATTTGAAAGTGAAATCTTTGGTTATGAAAAAGGTGCCTTCTCTGGAGCCCATCAAAAAGGTAAAAAAGGAAAGGTAGAACTTGCAAAGGGCGGCACATTATTTCTGGATGAAATCGGTGAAATGCCTCTGGAGATGCAAGTGAAAATCCTTCGCTTATTGCAAGAAAGGAAGTTTTATCCTGTTGGCGGAACAAAAGAAATAGAGGTCGATTTTCGCGTTGTAGCCGCGACAAATCGTGATTTAAAGGAACTTATCAGAGAAGGTAAGTTCAGAGAAGACTTATATTACCGCTTAAATGTTGTTAGCTTGGAAATCCCTCCACTCCGGAAAAGACCAGAGGATATTATTGAGTTAACCCATTACTTCCTATATGAAATATCCATTAAATATAACCGGCCCATCCACGGAATTTCTCAGGAAGTGATGCAGGCACTCCTTTCCTATGATTGGCCCGGAAACATTAGGGAACTAAAAAATGTTGTCGAGCGCTTAGTTGTATTTTCGGAAGAAGGAGAAATCAAAAAAGAAGTGCTTCCATTTGAGGTTGACCACATGGCCCAAGCAAGTAATGGAAAAGGAGTAAATGCTTCTATTTTTTCAGAAAAAGAAACTCGTTCATTAGCAGAGCGTCTACAAGAATTGGAACGAGAAATTATTTTAAAGGAATTGAAAAAAACAAATGGAGAAAAATTATCATGTGCAAAAAATCTTCAAATCACAAGGGCGACACTTTATAATCGAATGAAAAAATTAGGAATAAAACCTTAATGCTCATTTTTTGGCGTGATTCTTGCATGTATTTCTAACAAGACACAAAAATGAGGTGATTCATTTGCAGAAAAACAACATGATAATTTGCAGGTGTGAAGAAGTAACGTATGCTGACTTAAAAAAAACAAAAGAAAAATATAATTGTACAGCTAGAGAGCTGAAGCTGAGAACAAGAGCAGGAATGGGATATTGCGGCGGGAGAACCTGCCGGAGCGCAGTTGACAAAATTGCCAGCAGTTTAGAGAAACAAAAAGAAAAGGACATCATTCCTTTAAAATATCAGCCGCCCGTACGTCCTGTTAGCTTTGCGGATTTAGGAGGGGAGCATAAATGACAGACCGAAGAATTCTGGATCATCCGATACTTGGCGGACAAAAAAGTCAAAAAGAGATTTCTTTTACCTTTAACCAAAAAGAATATAAGGGATTACAAGGCGAACCAATTGCAGCAGCTTTGTTAGCGAACGGTGTCCGCACGCTCCGTTATCACGAGGAAAGCGGGACACCACGGGGAATTTACTGTAATATTGGACATTGCTTTGAATGCAGAGTAATCATCAATGGAAAGCAAGGCCAACGAGCTTGCCTGACCCCACTTGAAGAAGGCATGGTAATTGAGAGTCCAGCGCCGCTCCCTACTCCAGTTCGAGATTGGAGGTATGAAAATGCATAACGGAATCATTATCGGTGCCGGACCTGCTGGCTTAACAGCAGCAGTCACTTGTGCTGAAAATGGACTTGATGTCATTGTTCTTGACGAATACATGAGAGCCGGCGGCCGGCTACTGGGACAGCTTTATGAACAGCCGGATGGCAAATGGTGGAACGGAATCAAAGAATCGGAGCGACTCTTTCAGCAAGCTGTTGATCTGGGGGTGCAGTTCCGTTTTGGTACCGCTGTCTCCAATATTGAGTATTTGGATGACATGTGGGTCATTTATACGGAGAAAGAGGTGCTGCAAACTTCTAACCTTTTACTTGCAACAGGTGCGGCAGAGTCCCCTGTTCCTGTACCAGGATGGACACTTCCTGGCGTCATGTCAGTTGGAGCTGCACAGGTCATGACAAATGTTCATCGTGTGAAGCCTGGCGAACGCGGTGTTATTATTGGAATCAATGTACTTTCAGCTGCAATTGCCATGGAACTTCAGCTTGCTGGTGTGGAAGTAGCAAGCCTTACATTGCCAAGAATGTCGGAAGTTACTGACGTGGAAGCACATCCAAAAGAAGTGATGGACTCGCTCCTTCATGTTTCCCATATGGCCCCTTCTCCGTTTGTTAAATTAGGAAGTAAATTCATGAAAGGTGACTTCATGAAAAAAATGGGCGCTGCCTTCTATCCAAAGAATGGTGTGAAAATGTGGGATATTCCTATCCAACTTCGAAAAGCTGTGATCGAAATTTACGGTGAAAATCAAGTAGAAGGGGTAACCCTAGCAACGATTAATTCAAAAGGTGATGTTGTCCCCGGCACTGAAGAAAACATTGCTGCTGATTTCGTCTGCATCGCCGGCGGATTATATCCACTGGCAGAACTCGCAGCGATTGCCGGCTGCCCCTTTTATTTAGTGGAAGAGCTTGGTGGATATGTTCCTTTGCATAGTGAAGAAATGGAAACAACGTTAGATGGACTATATGTAGCAGGAAATATAACAGGTATCGAAGGAGCGAAAGTAGCCGCAGCACAAGGACATGTAGCGGGACTTTCCATTGCTAGAAATAACGGTATTCGTAGCTTAGACTATAAGATCATGGATGCCATCCAACATGTAAAAACAACCAGAGATCATGCTTACATTCAGTTCCATCCGCAAATTCAAAAAGGAAGATCCAAAATACAAGACCAGTGGAATACCTATCAACGAAACGTTCAGGAAGTTTGAAACTGGCGGCGGGTGCCTTCTGGCGGGTGCCTGGCACCACCCGAATTTTGCCGAATAATTTCAGGCGAGGGGCAGGCCTGATGCCAAGCTTTGCATCAGGTCTGCCTCTCTTTTCACGTTCATTCGTATAGCATTAAAATCCCAAAAATCAGAATTATGTTATACTAAATAGGAAGACATGATATCGGCTCTTTCCTCAAACGATCTATTCTTCAATCTAACATTGATTTTGTCCCTATATCTTCAAAAGAGGAATCATAAATCACATTAAACCCTTGCTTAAGCCGATAAGCAAAGGGGAATGATATGATGGGAGGATTCGATTAAATGTATGAACTGCAATTATTTTCATCCTAGCTTTTTATGAAAGCTAGAAAATCTAGATGGATTTTGTTTTGAAAATTAATTGGAGGGATTTATTTGATTAGAACAGTAGGATTTCCATTAAATTGTAAAGAAAATGAACATAGACAGGCAATGATCCTTCAAGATATTGCGAAAATGGATCATAAGGACAAGTTATTTTTTGAAAGAGGATACGGGGAATCGTTTGCCGTGTCCGACAAGATGTTGCGAAATGTAGGTGTCCATGTCGTTAGTCGAGAAGAAGTATTAAAGCAAGATATTATTTGTGATCCAAAAGCCGGGGATGCTGATTATATTGAAAAGCTTTCCGACGGACAAATTGTATTTGGATGGATTCACGCCGTACAAAATAAGAAACTTACCGATACATTTTTGTCAAAACGGCTGACTGCTATTGCTTGGGAAGATATGCATGAAGAAGGAAGACATATATTCTGGAGAAATAATGAAATTGCGGGTGAAGCGGCGATCATGCAGGCGTTTACCTGTCATGGAAAAATGCCGTATGATACAAAAGTTGCGCTCTTAGGAAGAGGAAATGTGGCACGTGGTGCGTATAAAATATTAATCAGTCTTGGTGCAGATGTAACTGTGTACGATCGAAGAACGGAAGATTTATTCCGAGAAGAAGCAGGTAAGTATGATGTGCTTGTAAACGCGATTACTTGGGATGTCAGCCGTACAGACCACATTATTTATAAGGAAAATGTAAAAAAGATGAAACAAGATTCCATGATTATTGATATAAGCTGTGATGAAGGATTAGGGATCGAAACGAGCATTCCAACAACAATAGAAAACCCGACATACATAGTGGACGGTGTTCTTCATTATGTCGTCGATCATACGCCAAGCATCTTTTACAAAACAGCTTCCAAATCCATTAGTAACGAAGTTAAAAAGTATTTGCCCCTTATCATGAAAGGGAAGGAGAAACAAAATGATCTATTACGCCCTGCAATTATCTTAGATAACGGACGTATATACGATCACAAAATCCTAGATAACCAAGAGCGAGAAAATGTGATGAAAATTTAAATTTATGGGCCAGATTACATGTGAAGTTTTAACATGTAGTCTGGCCCTTTTCTAGAGAAGTGCCTGGCACCACCCGAATTTTGTCGAATAATTTTAGTGTGGATCAGACCTTATGTGAGCGATTTCCATAAAGTCTGATCCTCTTATTTATGATAAAATAAAACATAAATCAGATGCAGTACCTTGTTATTGCAATGTTTACTTCATGGAGCTAGAAAGGGTGATAACATGTATAAAAATTTAGAAGAGCTAAGGCAAGAAATCGTTTTTTCCTATTTTGAAGAAATAACAAAAATACCGAGATGCACTGGCAATGAAAAGGGAATCAGTGATTATCTAGTCGATTTTGCAAATGTACGAGACCTGGAAGTCATTCAGGATGATGCATTAAACGTCATCATCAAAAAGCAAGCAACCCCCGGTTACGAACATGTTCCAACAGTGATCCTTCAAGGGCATATGGATATGGTTTGTGAAAAGAACAATGATACGGAACATGATTTTAATAAAGATCCGCTGCAATTAAGAGTCGATGGAGATATGCTTTATGCAACAAACACAACATTAGGAGCTGATAATGGGATCGCTGTCGCGTACGCGCTTGCATTACTGGGTGCACAAACCACCCCACATCCGGCGCTGGAAGTTGTCATCACAACCGAAGAAGAGACAAGCATGGGCGGTGCTTTTGCAGTTGATCCCGATCATTTTGAAGGAAAGGTTTTAATTAATTTGGATTCTGAAGAAGATCATAAATTATTAGTCAGCAGTGCGGGAGGAGTAAAAGCAATTCAACGCGCTCCGATCACCTGGGAAGAGACCGAAGACGACTTGACAGGTTTCCGCATTACAGTTGGTGGACTAAAAGGTGGCCATTCAGGGATGTCGATTCACGAAGAACGCGGCAATGCCGCTAAAATAATGGGGCGTTTTTTACATCAATTAACGGATGTTCCTTACTTGATGCAAGAGATAAACGGAGGTTCTGCACCAAACGCTATTCCCCGTGAGATGAATGCGGTCATTTTAATTCATCAGAATAACATTCAACATTTAAAAGATAAAATAGAAGCATGGAACAGACTATTAAAAAATGAACTGCATGCTTCCGATCCAACTATTTTAATTAGCTTGGAAAGAATGATACCGGATACTTCCAACGTTTTTTCACAAGATACGAAACATAAAACGATTACTTCCTTAATGCTTATTCCTAATGGCGTTCAAAGCATGAGTATGGAAATAAAAGGATTGGTAGAAAGCTCGACGAATCTGGGAATTGTATCCACATCTGATAAGGAGATCGTGTTTGAAAGTGATATAAGGAGCTCCATAAAAAGTTTGAAAGAAGATATTGTTGCCAGATCGAAACTTGCCGCAGAATTGGCGGGATGCCATTTTATGACTGACTTGGATTACCCGGAATGGCCATATAATCCCGACTCCAAGATCAGAAAGGTATTTGAAAAAGTCCACAAAGAAAAATATAACACAGATGCTGAAATCATTGCGGTTCATGCAGGAATTGAATGCGGTATTTTCATCGATAAAATTCCAGGACTTGACGCCATTTCCATCGGCCCTGATATTTATGATGCCCATACGCCAAACGAACACATAAGTATATCCTCCGCTCTGAATACTTGGAATTACTTGCTCGCTGTGTTAGAGGCAATGAAAGAGGCAGACCTCTAAAGGGTGCCTGTCACTTCCCGTATTTTGTCGAATAACATTAAAAAGGGATAGACCCATATGAAATGTTCACATGGGTCTATCTCCCATTTTTACGCACTCTTCCATTGTTTCTCCTTATCAATTTTCCTTGTCAACAGCGCCTCGCACACGACGGCGATGATGGCTCCAAATACGAGGCCGTTACTTAATATAGATGCTAGCGTTGGTGACATGTTGGTGAATGCCTCGGACGGGATAAACATTACTCCAATGCCTCCAAATAGGGAGACACTGACAATTCGGTATAAGATTTGTTTGTTTTCCACCGAATCGAATTCTTGAAATGCCAAGCTGATAATACTTGAGAAAACGGGCAGAATCGCTGCATATCCGACAGCTTCTGGTATCGACGCAACAAAAGCTGTAATCGATGGCACGAAGCTTATTGCGACAATTGCAAGCGATCCGAGCAGGAACGGCAGTTTACTTGTTATTTTGGTTGTCATAATAAAACCCGCTGACCCTGAAATCGGGACGGCTCCAATTGCAGAAAAGCATCCTCCAAGCAATTGGTTCACACCTGAAATAATCCCTGTTTCTTTCAGACGATTTTTTTCATAATGTACCTTTTCACGTTCCATAACATGTTGAACAACCTTAACAGAAGCCAGCATATTGGCGAGTAATAAAAAGGTAATAAAGACAACCATAATGACCATATTTGGTTCAATCGATGGTGTACCAAAAGCAAATATCTCCGGAAGTTTAAACGTTTCCGTAACGTTAATAATTGGTTTTGTTAAATCAAAGAGAGAGAACACAATCCAACCGAAGACGATCGTAAATAATACGGAATAATGCCCAAATCGTGAAAGCCTCATAAACATATAGGAAAGCACAACAATTCCAAGAGACAGTGCTAATACTGTCGGCTGAATAACATTAGAATCCCCGTTTAGTCCGGACATCCCTTGTAGAAATGATCCGCTTAATTGAGCGACCATGAGGATTAAATACACTCCAACCACGGTTGGGCTGATGTAGCTTGCTATTTTTTCAACCCATCCGAATAAACTAAATACAATAAAAATAATTCCACTTAAGATAAACGCGAACTGCAGTGCCCGAAGTGTTTCCAAATGGGAACCAAATAAAACAGGACCAAGGCCTGCATACAATGAAAAAACACCCCACCAAAGACCAGCTGGTCCTTCTTGGATGGGGAGTTTATGTCCAAATAATGTTTGTAAAATACCAGCCATACCAAGTACGAATAATGTTCGTTGCACAAATTCCACGGTTAAACCTGGACTCAATCCGTAGCTTGAAGCAACGGCAACAGGGACTACAATACTTCCCATCAAAATAAATAACGCCCATTGCAGGGACGACAGAAATTTTTTCAATATGATTCACTCCTATACGGCAAATCTTACTTAAGATGATTTTTAAACGCTCTTGCTATATTATACGGGATAGAGCTATAATGAATCAAATTAATATATTTCATGATTAAGATGAGGTGTTACTCATGACTATTACACAATTTGAAATTTTTGTCCAAGTGGTTGAATCAGAGAGCTTTACAAAGGCAGCTCACTATTTAAATATGACACAATCAGCGGTTAGTCACGCGATAGCAGGTCTTGAAAAAGAACTCGGCTGTCAGCTCTTTATTCGTAATCGGCGCAAAGGATTATATTTAACAGCAATCGGTGAACGCATTCTCATCCATGCGAGGGAAATTCTCAGACGGGTCAGTAGTATTTCCGAAGAAGTCGATGCAATCACTGGAATAGAAAGTGGCACCATCCGTCTTGGAAGTTTTCCAAGTGCGTCTGCACATCTATTACCTAAAATGCTCGCTTTTTATCAGTCTCATTACCCAAAAGTTAAGCTGAGTCTCTTTGAGGGAACCTATCATGAGGTGAATGAATGGCTGTTATCCGGAATTATTGATGTTGGCTTCTCCTCCCTTCCCCACGAAAATTTAGAATTAACCCCGCTAGTAGAAGATAAAATGGTTGTTGTCCTTCCAGTAGGCCATCCTTTAGAAATAAAAGATGTTGTGTCGTTAGAGGAGGCTACAGGGGAATCATTGATTTTGACAAAAGCAGGATCGGAGGAAATTGTAAAGCGCATGTTTGATAAAGAAGAATTAAAGCCAAATATTGCATTTGAGGTACAAGGCGCTTCCACCATACTGAACATGGTCAAAGAAGGACTCGGCATCACCATCGGGCCTGAATTGGCATTACCGATGAATGAACCCGGCATCACCATACGCGACATTCAACCTATGTCATGGCGGACATTAGGACTTTCCTGCCCTTCTGTAGAAGAAGCATCCCCTGCAGTACGAGCATTCATTGAACTTGCACAGAAATTGTTTAAGTAGAATGGAAGTGGTGGCGCCCCTGGGAGGGTGCCTGGCACTCCCCGCATTTTGTCGAATATTTTTTTATCACACGGAGAATATAAGGGGGAAAAGGAGGGTTTTTCATGCCACATACACAACATCTTCAAGAATGCATTAATGAATGTGAAAGCGCGCTGTCGCATCTTGATCATGCAATGGATATGATGGAAAATGAACAATCGAAGCAAAAGTTAGAACATGCTAGTCAGGATTTAAACGAATGTATTCGGGCGTGCGAAAATGAATTGTAAGAGATGGTTTTCATCCATATAAGTTGAATGCACGGTACACCTAAAAAAGCAGAGACAACTAAATCGAGTAGGTGACTAACCATTACTTGGTTAGTCGACCTCTCACACCACCGTACGTACGGTTCCGTATACGGCGGTTCAATCTCTTGAGTAT
>NZ_JAGIKX010000018.1:0-57055 GCF_017874635.1 Virgibacillus alimentarius | reverse complement strand
GTCACACCTGTTCCCATACCGAACACAGTAGTTAAGCTCTCCAGCGCCGATGGTAGTTGAGGCTTTGCCTCCGTGAGAGTAGGACGCCGCCAGGCAAAAAACAAAAAGCTAAAGCATGCAAAATACGTCATGCTTTAGCTTTTTTAGTATCTATTTGTATCTAAATGACTTATTCTACCTAATCACTTCTAAATTCAACCAATAAATGTAAAAGGAACTCTTGTTATACGCTGGTAATTCATACTCCTATCTTAAAAGAATACAGCATTTCCTATTACATTTCTGTATCTGAGTTCATATAATTTTCTCTCTACAATCATTACATCAAATGGTTTATTTAATGTTTTCCTTTGGAAAACTGCTATAATGTATTCACAAAGCTTTAAAATATACATAATCGTTGTTCAAATTAATATGTAACTTTATTACTACTTAATTTCTGAATTTTGCTGTAAAATAAAGTATACTGCTAATTAACAAGGGGGGTTAGCTATTGGCTGTGTTTTTAGAACAATTAGTTAGTGAACATTTTTTTATAATAATCATGCGTATCCTTGTTGCTCTATTGCTTTCAGGATTAATCGGCTTTGAGCGTGAATTAAAAAATCATTCAGCAGGTTTCCGCACTCATATTTTAGTAGGAATAGGTTCATGTTTAATGATGCTGTTATCTCTATACGGATTTGAAGCTGTTCTTGATCAATATAAGGATGTTGTGTTACGATTTGATCCTTCTAGAATCCCATCTTATGTTATAAGTGGAATTGGCTTTCTAGGTGCAGGTACTATTATTGTTTATGGCGGAACGATTCGTGGTTTAACAACTGCTGCTTCTATATGGGCCGTAGCGGGACTAGGATTAGTTGTCGGTGCAGGCATGTATGCTACGGCAGTGTTTACGACAGCCGTCATTTTACTCAGTTTAATTTTCCTAAATAATTTCGAAAAAATATTTACTAAATCCCATAAGAATAATCTCATTGAAATTGTGGCGTTACCAGGCTTAAAGGTAAATCATATCATTTCCGTCTTTGAAAGATTTAATTTATCTATAAACAATGTTGAAATTGTTAAGGTGGAAAATAATTTAAGAAATATCTTTATTAAAATTGAACGAGATGATGAATTAAATAGGGTTCAATTATTTGAGGAAATTTCAAAAATAGAACATATCAAAAACATTACTGAGCGCTCTTAGCATGTACCCTTTTATTAATAAACCCATAAAATAAGGTTTTGATATACATAAGTTTGTCTATCATATTATAGACAGGGTATTTGCATCTCACATATTTTTTCGTATAATAAAGTTAAAGTCAAAGATAGTCAAAGTCAGGTGTAGAGCTAAATTCTCTCATTTTGTTTTTTAGAATAACGAATATGATGAAAAACTTTATTAAATGGGTTTAAATTCATAAGAGGGGGAGGGTTTATGAGTATATCAGATGTGATTGAGCAATACTTAAAGAAAATTTTACAATCAAAAGGTCAAGATGTCATTGAAATTAAGCGAAATGAAGTGGCAGATCAATTTCAATGCGTGCCCTCACAGATTAATTATGTAATAAACACGCGTTTTACTTTAGAAAAAGGGTATATTGTAGAAAGTAAGCGTGGTGGTGGAGGGTATATTCGAATTATGCGTATCAAGCATCAGGATAAGTCCGATATGATTGATGAAATTATTAAATTGATTAATCCGACAGTAACGCAGCAAGCATCAATGGATGTGCTGGAAAGATTGCTGGAAGAAGAAATTATTACAGAGCGGGAAGCAAAAATTATGTTAAGTGCAATTGAAAGAACTACATTAGCTTTTAAGTTACCACTGCGTGATGAGGTGCGAGCCCGTATCCTATCATCAATGCTTGCTACACTGAAATATTTAAACAAGTAAGGGGGAGGATTTATGGAATGTCAAGAATGCCATAAGCGTCCGGCTTCACTCCACTTTTCACAAACCGTAAATGGAAATAAAACAGAGGTATATGTTTGTGAAGTATGCGCAAAGGAAAAAGGCTATATGACTTATCCGGAAGAAGGCTATTCCCTTCATGATTTACTGTCAGATTTATTTAATTTTGATGCTGCTCAAATAGGCAGCCATAATAAGACTTTTCAGCAGACAACAGAATTACAATGTCCTGAATGTAAAATGAATTTTTCGAGCTTTAAACGGACAGGAAAATTCGGTTGTGCACAATGTTATCATACCTTTTCTAAACATATTGATCCGATTTTTCGCCGTGTACATAGTGGCAATACGAAGCACAGCGGGAAAATTCCTAAGCGTAAAGGTGGCAACTTGCACACGAAGAAACAAATTGAGCAGCACAAGCAAGAGATACAGCAACTCATTGAAAATGAAGCCTTCGAGGAAGCAGCAATTGTAAGAGATAAAATAAAAGAACTGGAAAGGCAAATTCATCATTCAGAAGAGGTTGATGACTCATGACATTAGAGCATTTTATGAAGCAAGCAATCAGTCCTTGGATGCAAGAAGGTGGCCCGGATAATGACATTGTTTTAAGCAGTCGGATTCGTTTAGCGCGTAATTGTGCCGATACTCCATTTCCAATTATTGCTGGTGAGAATAGTTTAGAAAAAATCTGCCATATTTTCCAACAATCATACGAACATCAAACATTTCAGAACTATGAAGACTTTGAATTTATCTTAATTAATGATTTAACACCAATTGAAAGATGGGTTTTGGTGGAAAAACACTTAATTAGTCCGCATTTGGCAAAGAAAGTCCAAAATGCTGCAGCTCTCATTTCGAAAAATGAACAGGTTTCTGTAATGATCAATGAGGAAGACCATATTCGTATTCAACTTTATTTTCCTGGGCTTCAATTAGCAAAGGCATTAAAAAAGGCCTTTGATTTAGATGACTGGATAGAAGAAAAAGTAGACTATGCTTTTGATGAAACGAAAGGTTATTTAACAAGTTGTCCAACAAACGTTGGTACGGGAATGCGAGCTTCTGTGATGATGCACCTCCCAGCTTTAACAGTTACAAAGCAACTTAACCGTATGATACCAGCAATTAATCAATTAGGACATGTGGTACGGGGAATTTACGGTGAAGGCAGTGAAGCACAAGGGAATATTTTTCAAATTTCGAATCAAATCACGCTCGGAAAATCAGAAGAAGATATTGTAGAAGATTTGCAAAGTGTTGTACAGCAATTAATAGAGTATGAACGCAAAGCTCGGAATCGAATTATCGAACAGTCAAATAAAAGTTTAGAAGATAGAATTTATCGATCATATGGTATTTTAGAATATAGTCGTATCATAGAATCAAAAGAAGCGGCAACTTGTCTATCAAATGTACGCTTAGGAATTGATTTAGGTTTAATTAAAAATGTATCGCGAAATATACTTAATGAATTAATGGTTCTTACACAGCCAGGTTTCCTACAACATTATGCAAAAAAGGCCTTAACAGCAAATGAACGCGATGTACTACGAGCGTCACTTATCCGTGAACGTTTACAATTAGAAAAAAAGTAGGAGGAATGCGATATGATGTTTGGTCGTTTTACTGAAAGAGCACAAAAGGTTTTAGCGTTATCACAGGAGGAAGCAGTTCGTCTTGGTCATAACAATATTGGTACCGAACATATTCTGTTAGGGCTTGTTCGAGAAGGGGATGGAATAGCTGCAAAAGCACTGCAATCTTTAGGGTTAGAAGTCCAAAAAATTCAAGAAGGAGTAGAGGATTTAATTGGTATGGGGAAACAGCCGATGCAAACAATCCATTATACTCCACGTGCAAAAAAGGTTGTAGAATTATCCCAAGACGAAGCTAGAAAACTAGGTCACTCCTATGTGGGGACAGAGCATATTTTATTAGGGTTAATCCGTGAAGGAGAAGGGGTAGCAGCCCGTGTTTTAAATAACCTAGGTGTTAGTTTAAATAAGGCTAGACAACAAGTGTTGCAGCTGCTTGGAAGTAACGAGTCACAGGCGGGTAGGCAAAGTCGTGGACAATCATCACATGCGAATACACCCACACTGGATTCACTGGCAAAAGATTTAACAGCTAGTGCCAAGGAAGGAAATATTGATCCGGTTATTGGACGTGATAAAGAAATAGAGCGTGTTATTCAAGTACTTAGTCGACGTACGAAAAACAACCCTGTCTTAATTGGTGAACCTGGAGTTGGGAAAACTGCTGTAGCAGAAGGGTTGGCTCAGCAAATTGTTCATAATGAAATCCCTGAAATATTAAGAGATAAACGAGTAATGACACTTGATATGGGAACCGTTGTTGCAGGGACAAAATATCGCGGTGAATTCGAGGACCGTCTTAAAAAAGTGATGGAGGAAATTCGCCAAGCCGGCAATATTATATTATTTATTGATGAGCTTCATACTTTAATCGGTGCAGGAGGTGCTGAGGGAGCAATTGATGCATCGAATATTTTAAAACCATCCCTCTCACGTGGTGAGTTACAATGTATAGGTGCTACAACATTAGATGAGTATCGCAAATATATCGAAAAAGATGCTGCATTAGAACGGAGATTTCAGCCGATTCAAGTGGATGAACCAACATTAGAAGAAACCATACAAATTTTAAAAGGTTTACGTGATCGTTATGAGGCACACCACCGTGTAACAATTACAGATGAGGCGATTAATACAGCTGCGAATTTATCTGATCGTTATATCACGGAACGCTTTCTGCCGGATAAGGCAATCGATTTAATTGATGAGGCCGGATCAAAAGTTCGTCTTCGTTCCTATACGATTCCCCCAAATTTAAAAGAGTTAGAACATAAACTCGAGGAAGTGCGCAAAGAGAAAGATGCGGCAGTTCAAAGTCAAGAATTTGAAAAAGCAGCTTCCTTAAGGGACTCAGAACAACGGCTTCGTGAAGAATTGGATGAAACAAAGGGTAAATGGAAAGAGAAACAAGGGCAAGAAGACTCTGAAGTTACTGAGGAGGATATTGCTAGCGTTGTTTCTGTATGGACTGGTGTACCAGTTGCTAAATTAACAAAGGATGAAAGTGACAGACTTTTAAATATGGAAGAAATCTTGCATGACCGAGTAATTGGGCAAGAAGAAGCAGTAAATGCTGTTTCAAAAGCAATTAGAAGGGCAAGAGCGGGTCTGAAAGATCCAAAGCGTCCGATTGGTTCATTTATATTCCTAGGACCTACTGGGGTAGGAAAAACAGAACTAGCCCGTGCTTTAGCAGAAGCAATGTTTGCAGATGAAGATGCAATGATACGTATTGATATGTCAGAGTATATGGAAAAGCACGCTACTTCTCGTCTGGTTGGTTCTCCTCCAGGTTATGTTGGATATGAAGAAGGAGGTCAACTTACCGAGAAGGTACGCAGAAAGCCATACTCCGTTGTTTTGCTTGACGAGGTGGAAAAAGCGCATCCTGAAGTATTTAATATCTTATTACAAGTGTTGGAAGACGGGAGATTAACAGATTCAAAAGGGCGTATCGTTGACTTTCGCAATACCGTTCTTATTATGACTTCTAACGTAGGTGCAAGTGAATTACAAAGGAATAAATATGTAGGCTTTAATGTTGAGGAAGAAGGTCAAGAATATAGCGACATGAAAGCGAAAGTTATTAATGAATTAAAGAAGGCATTTCGCCCTGAATTTTTGAACCGTATTGATGAAACAATTGTTTTCCACTCTTTAGAGCGAAAGCATATGAAGGAAATTGTAACGTTAATGCTGAAACAACTGCAAAAGAGATTACAGGAACAGGAAATTGATTTTACATTAACCGATAAAGCCATTGAAAAAATAGCGAATGAAGGTTTTGAACCGGAATATGGCGCAAGGCCTTTACGCCGTTCGATTCAAAAAAATGTTGAAGATTTATTATCCGAAGAGCTGTTAAAAGAGACAATCCGTCAAGGAGAAAAAGTAAAGATCGGCTTAAGTAATAAAGGAGAATTTACGATACTCTCTTAATTAATAATAAAAATAGGTAAAAACTAGAAGGAGGTTTTCCCCTTCTAGTTTTTTTAAGCTAGATTTATTTATCTTTATACAATCGATCGAGTAAATCTTTGTGGCATAATTAAGGGAATATTTTATTTAAATGATAGGTCCTTGTAACCTTCAAGCATTGCATATCGTTTATAATATAAAGAGAGAAAGGATTTGTTTTAATTGGCAAAACGTAAAATGAAATTTGTGTGCCAAGAATGTGGCTATGAGTCGGCCAAATGGTTGGGAAAATGTCCAGGATGTAATAGCTGGAATACACTAGTTGAGGAAGTAGAGGCATCACATAGCAATAATCGGCATACATTAAGCAGTGGATTAAAAACTGTAAGTAAACCTGAGAAAATTACTGCCATTGAATCGGAAAAGGAACCGCGCATAACTACATCGATGCAAGAATTTAACCGTGTGCTTGGTGGTGGAATTGTTCCTGGTTCGCTCATGTTAATTGGCGGAGACCCTGGTATTGGAAAATCAACATTACTTTTGCAAGTTTCCTCTCAGTTAGCAGAAAAACAATTACCTGTATTATATATATCAGGGGAAGAATCCACAAGACAAACAAAACTTCGGGCAGATCGGCTTGGTGTCACGTCCGACTTACTATACGTATTAGCAGAAACAAATATGGTAGACATTGCAACCCAGATTGAAGAAATTAAGCCATCTTTTGTTGTCATTGATTCGATTCAAACGATATTTAGAGAAGAAGTTTCAAGTGCACCTGGAAGTGTATCACAGGTTCGTGAATGTACAGGGCAACTGATGAAGATAGCAAAAACAAATGGCATCCCAATTTGTATCGTTGGGCATGTTACGAAAGAGGGAGCAATTGCAGGGCCTCGTTTACTTGAGCACATGGTGGATGCTGTACTTTATTTTGAAGGTGAAAGGCACCATATGTACCGCATATTACGGGGGGTGAAAAATAGATTTGGAAGCACACATGAAATGGGTATTTTTGAAATGAAAGAAAAAGGATTGCGGGAAGTCATGAATCCATCGGAAATATTTTTAGAAGAACGTTCACAAGGTGCTGCCGGATCGACTGTTGTTGCTTCAATGGAAGGAACAAGACCTGTGCTTGTAGAAATCCAAGCGTTAATTTCTCCTTCGAGCTTCGGCAACCCGCGTAGAATGGCTACTGGTATTGATAATAATCGAGTTCCATTGCTGATGGCTGTTTTGGAAAAACGTGTAGGTCTCATGCTGCAAAACCAAGATGCATATATTAAAGTAGCCGGTGGTGTGAAATTGGATGAACCAGCGATTGACTTAGCTATTGCTGTGAGTATTGCTTCTAGTTTCCGCAATCAAGCTACATTGCCTGAGGATATTTTTATAGGTGAAGTTGGCCTAACTGGAGAAATACGGCGTGTATCCAGAATAGATCAACGGGTACAGGAGGCAGCTAAACTTGGATTTAAACGGGTTATCTGTCCTAAAAAGAATTTAGATGGTTGGGAGGTGCCTAAGAACATTCAAGTCATAGGTGTAGATACAGTTCAAGAAGCATTAGAGGTAGGGTTGGCAAGATAAGTAGGGTTTTAATTTGAAAAATACAGAATATACCAAAAATAATAGACCATATATTTGACATGACTGTAATATAATGATATACTTTTAATTTTGATAAATTGACTGGCTTAAGTGACTGTGCTATTATGTACTTGAAATGATAGTTTTTTTATTGGTAATATGGGACTATTTTTAATATAAATAGGCAATAATAAAATACTAGGAGGTGACAGTGGTGCTCAAAAAGATTGTTCATTTATTTTTTGTAATTATAGGTGGTACCATCGGATATTTATATGTGCCCGATATCATTAGGTTACTAAATTTTACCGAGGTAAATTGGATAACATCGCCATATCTAAGCTCAATCTTAGGCGCTATTATTTTATTTCTCATTTCTTACTGGTTAGCAGACTACATTGTAGGTTTCCTAAGGTGGATCGAAGATGGTTTAATTAAAGTGCCGGTGGGTGACCTTTTTTTCGGAAGTTTAGGATTAATTTTAGGTCTAGTTATTGCCTATTTTATTACGATTCCTTTGCAAGATCTCAGTATTAAAGTTGTGTCACAGGTAATACCGTTATTTTTAACTATTTTACTTGCGTATTTAGGCTTTCAAGTTGGTTTTCGGCGTAGGGAAGAGTTTGTGAATTTACTAAACGTTAATCGGAAGGAACGTGACAAAAGGAGGGCTCCTGAAAGTAACAGTGCTGAACAAAGTAAGCCAAAAGCTAAAATACTAGATACAAGTGTTATTATTGATGGACGTATTGCAGATATTTGTCAAACTAATTTTCTGGAAGGTCCAATTGTCATTCCGCAATTTGTTTTAGGTGAACTGCAGCATATTGCTGATTCTTCAGATGTATTAAAACGAAATAGAGGACGTCGGGGCCTAGATGTGTTAAACCGTATTCAAAAAGAGTTGCCGGTAACGGTAGAAATTTACGAAGGCGATTTCGAAGACATAACAGAAGTAGATAGCAAGCTGATTAAATTGGCGAAAGTTATTAGTGGTGTACTTGTAACAAATGATTATAATTTAAACAAAGTTTGTGATCTCCAAAATGTGCATGTTTTAAATATTAATGATTTAGCAAATGCAGTTAAACCCGTTGTACTGCCAGGCGAAGAATTAGTTGTTCAAGTAATAAAGGACGGTAAAGAGCAAAAACAAGGAATCGCTTATTTAGATGATGGTACAATGATAGTTGTAGAAGAGGGAAAAGACTACATCGGAAAAACAATTGAAGTGTTAATTACAAGTGTATTGCAAACATCTGCAGGACGAATGATATTTGCAAAACCGAAATTACTTGAAAAAGCACAATAAAAGAGGTATAACTAAAGAAAAAGTGATAACAGTTTGTTATCGCTTTTTGTTCTGAACAAAGTATACTAAACTTATGTAGATAGACTTTTTTACGAAAAGAAAGGGGAACAACGATGGCAAACGAAGTCCGTGTGCGTTATGCTCCAAGTCCAACTGGTGATTTACATATAGGTAACGCCCGTACAGCATTATTCAACTATTTATATGCAAAACATTTTGATGGGAAATTCATTATCAGGATCGAGGATACAGATGCTAAACGGAATGTAGCGGGTGGTGAAGAAAGCCAGCTTCAGTTTCTTAAATGGCTAGGTATTGAGTGGGATGAGGGCGCTGATATTGGTGGTAATTACGGCCCTTATCGACAAATGGAACGACTAGAAATATATCAAAAATATATTGATGATCTATTGGAACGTGGTTTAGCTTATAAATGTTATATGACGGAAGAAGAATTAGAGGAAGAGAGAGAATCACAAAGAGCAAAGGGACAAGTTCCTAAATATTCCGGTGCACATCGAAACTTAACGGAAGAGCAAATAAAAGCATTCGAAAAAGAGGGGCGAAAGCCTGCCATCCGTATCCGGGTTCCTGCTAATCATTCCTATACATTTAATGATATCGTCAGAGGAAATATTACGTTTGATTCCAGTGATTTTGGTGATTGGGTTATCGTCAAGAAAAACGGTATACCGACATATAATTTTGCTGTAGCTATTGACGATCATTTGATGGATATTACCCATGTTCTTCGCGGGGAGGAGCATATTTCTAATACACCGCGCCAACTAATGATTTATGAAGCATTCGGCTGGGATGCACCTCGATTTGGTCATATGACATTAATTTTAAATGAAGAGCGTAAGAAGTTAAGTAAGCGAGATCAGCATATACTGCAATTCATTGAGCAATACCGTGATTTAGGTTACATGCCAGAGGCGTTGTTTAACTTTATTACATTGCTTGGTTGGTCACCGGAGGGTGAGGAAGAACTGTTTGATCAAGATACGCTTATTCGTATATTTGATCCTAAACGTTTATCGACATCCGCAGCGATATTTGATGTGCAAAAATTAAAGTGGATGAATAACGCATATATTAAAGTGGCAGATATTGAAACGGTTATTAGCTTAGCTATGCCCCATTTAATTAAAGCAGGCAAATTGCCTGAGAGGATGGATGATGCACAAAGAAAATGGGCCGAAGACGTCATCGGTTTATATCGGGAACAATTGAGGTATGGTGCTGAAATCGTTCAATTAACTGATTTGTTTTTCAAACAATCGATTACGTATGATGAAGCAGCGATGGATGTTTTAAAAGGAGAGCAAGTTCCGGAGGTATTGCAAGTTTTCACAGATAAACTTATTCATCTTGACGAGTTTAGTAAGGAATCAATTAAAGCTGAAATAAAAGCAACACAGAAAGAAACAAAACATAGAGGGAAGAAGTTGTTTATGCCGATTCGTGTTGCAACAACTGGACAAACCCATGGTCCAGAATTACCTCATGCAATTGAATTATTAGGCAAAGAAGTCGTTTTAACAAGACTTGATGAGGTTTTAAAAAAAATTGAAGCTTAATTATTCACATCTGAGCGTAAATGTAATATAGTATTTATACGATAAAAATGGACATTCACTTGAACGATGATAAGGATAAGTAAAAAGCAAATGACTTACACAGAGAGAGTCACCTAAGGCTGGAAGTGACTTTAAGCAATGCTTTTGAAATGCCCCTTAGAGTCCGTTATGGAAAAAAGTACATAGCGGCGGAGCCTCTACCGTTATCAGAGCAGAAGTTGGGAGATCATATAATCACCAAACAGAGTGGAACCGCGCTGTAAGCGTCTCTGTGTAAAGTATAATTACACAGAGACGCTTTTTATATTATTAATTATCGAATAAAGGGAGAGGGGTTTGTTCTGTGGGAATTTTCAAACGAATGAAAGAAGACATGAATGTTGTATTTGAACAAGATCCAGCAGCCCGAACCTATTTTGAGGTATTCTTAACATACTCCGGTCTGCATGCGATATGGTCACACCGTGTTGCTCATGCATTATATAAACGGAATTTCTTTTTCATTGCAAGAGTTATATCACAATTTAATCGCTTTTTTACTGGTATTGAAATTCATCCTGGGGCAAAAATAGGCAGAAGGTTTTTTATCGATCATGGCATGGGTGTTGTAATTGGTGAGACATGTGAAATTGGCGACAATGTGACAATCTATCAAGGAGTGACATTAGGAGGGACTGGAAAAGAAAAAGGCAAGCGCCACCCGACTGTAAAAGATAATGCGCTAATAGCCACCGGTGCCAAGGTGCTTGGGTCGATAACGATTGGAGAAAGTTCAAAGGTTGGTGGTGGGTCGGTGGTTTTGCGTGATGTGCCAGACCACTCCACAGTGGTAGGTATCCCGGGACGTGTTGTTGTACAGAATGGAGAAAAGGTGCGTAAAAACTTAGACCATCACAAATTGCCAGACCCTGTATCTGAACGTTGTGATAAGCTGCAAAAAGAAATTGATATATTAAGAGCAGAGATAAAGAAGTTAAAAGAGGAGGATTAGGAGCATGACGATCACACTATATAATACATTAACTCGTGAAAAGGAGCCGTTTAAACCTTTAGAAGAAGGGAAAGTAAGCATGTATGTATGCGGCCCTACCGTATATAATTATATTCATATTGGAAATGCAAGGCCTGCAATTGTTTTTGATATGGTTCGGCGTTATTTTGAATATAGAGGCTATCATGTGAATTATGTATTAAATTTCACGGATGTTGACGACAAAATTATTAATGCAGCAAAGGAACTAGGTGAGGAAGTTCCTGATGTTGCGAATCGCTTTATCGAAGCATATTTAAGCGATGTGGAAGCATTAGGGGTTAAAAAGGCAACACATAATCCGCGGGTAACAGAAACGATGGACGATATAATAGCATTTATTGAAACCTTAATCGAAAAAGATTTTGCTTACGCTGTAAATGGGGATGTTTACTTTAAGCCAAGAGCATTTAATGGATATGGAAAATTATCACATCAATCTATTGATGACCTAAGGTCGGGTGCACGTATAAAAGTGGGGGAACAGAAGCAGGATCCGCTGGATTTTGCATTGTGGAAGCATGCGAAAGAAGGAGAGATTGCCTGGGACTCCCCTTGGGGTAGAGGACGTCCGGGCTGGCATATTGAATGTTCAGCGATGGCTAAAAGATATCTTGGAGAAACCATTGATATTCACGCAGGTGGTCAGGACTTAGCCTTTCCGCATCACGAAAATGAGATTGCACAATCTGAGGCTGGAAATGAAAAAACATTTGCTAATTATTGGCTGCATAATGGATATATTAATATTGATAATGAAAAAATGTCTAAATCACTTGGCAACTTTGTGTTGACCCGGGAATTAATCGAACAGCATGACCCTCAGGTTATCCGATTTTTCATGTTAAGTGTACATTATCGTAATCCAATAAATTTTACAGAAGAACTGCTTGAAAGTGCTAAACACAGCTTAGAGAGAATAAAAACAGCTTATTCTAATCTAGAGCATCGGAAAAAATCGAGTTTAAATCTGGATGAAGAGGCAGATCAATGGTTGGAAAAAGTAAAAAGCTTAGCTGACCAATTTAAGGCAGAAATGGATGATGATTTTAATACTGCAAATGCTATATCCGTACTGTTTGAATTAACTAAAGAAGCGAATCGTTATTTAGAATCTAAGCAAACATCAACAAAGGTTATTCAAGCTTTTCAAGATACTATTTTAGCAATTTTAGGAGTTCTTGGAATTGATATAAAGCAAGAAGAGGAAATGCTTGATGAAGAAATAGAATCCCTTATTCAAGAAAGAACAGAAGCAAGAAAAAATCGAGATTTTGAACGAGCGGATAAAATTCGGGATACGCTAAAAGAAAAGAACATTATTTTAGAAGACACAGCACAAGGTGTTCGTTGGAAGCGAGGCTGAACATGGGTTTAGATGTGAAACAAACAAAAAGTTTAGCACTTGCTTATATGGGTGACGCCGTTTATGAATTACATGTGAGAGAATATTTACTAAAAACGGGTCAAGTAAAGCCAAATAAATTACACCAAAAAGCAATTGAATTCGTTTCTGGAAAAGCGCAAGCAACGATCATTTTATATTGGATAAAAGCTGATTATTTATCTGAAGAAGAGAGTCGGGTTGTTGCGCGAGGCAGAAATGCCAAATCCGGCTCGATTCCTAAGAATATGAGTGTGCAAACTTACAGGTACAGCACGGCATTTGAAGCATTGCTTGGTTATCATTATCTTTTAAACAATAGAGAAAGGCTAACGGAATTATTATCGGATGCTGTAGAATTTATCGAAAGGGGTGATGAAGGTGGATAGTGAAATCATAATTGGAAAAAATCCAGTAATAGAGGCATTAAATTCCCGGCGGTCTATCAATAAAGTTCTGATTTCTGAGCAGTTAAACAAAGGTATGCAGGGAAAGTTAAGACGGCTGGCTAAAGAATCAGATACGATCGTACAACAAACTCCAAAGAAAAAATTGGATCAGTTAGTAAGCGGTAATCACCAAGGAGTGATTGCCTATGTAGCTCCTTATCAGTACGCGGAACTAGAGGACTTGTTTGAAAAGGCAAAATCAAAAAATGAAGCTCCATTTTTAATCATTTTGGATGAATTGGAAGATCCGCACAATTTAGGGTCTATCTTACGTACCGCTGATGCAACAGGTGCTCATGGGGTCATTATCCCGAAAAGGCGTTCAGTAGGATTGACTGCAACAGTAGCTAAAACAGCAGTGGGGGCTTTAGAACACATCCCGGTTGTTCGAGTCACTAATATAGCAAATACGATTGAAAAGCTGAAACAAGAAAACATATGGGTGATTGGAACAGATGCTAGAGGGGAAGAAGATTATCGTGAACTTGATGGAGGACTCCCTATTGCTCTTGTGATTGGAAATGAAGGAAAGGGAATAAGCCGACTGGTAAAGGAAAAATGTGATTGGACAGTCAGCCTGCCTATGAAAGGACAAGTTTCATCCCTTAACGCGTCGGTGGCATGCAGTTTACTGCTTTATGAAGTATATCGCAAAAGGAATCCGATTAGAAAATGATAATGGATGTACTGGTAGTAGACGGATATAATATTATTGGGGCATGGGACGAATTAAAAAAAATAAAAGAAAACGATATGGGGCAGGCGCGTGACCGTTTAATTGATTTAATGGCCGAGTACAAAGCATATTCAGGGTTACGTGTAATTGTTGTATATGATGCTTATTATGTTCCGGGTATGAGTAGTAAATATAATACTCATAAAGTCGAGGTAATATATACAAAAGAAAAAGAAACGGCGGATGAATGTATTGAAAGGCTAGTGAAGACTTTAATGAATGTAAAAAACAAAGTATATGTAGCTACATCCGATTATGCGGAACAACGGACTATTTTTGGGCAAGGTGCACTTCGTAAGTCTGCAAGAGAACTTTCTATTGAGCTTAAAAGTATTGACAAAGAAATTAAGGAGAAGATAGAACAACATAAAACAATGCAGCCGCAGTCTAAGATACATTTAGACCAGGATGTTATGGAAAAATTCGAAAAATGGCGAAGAGGACATATATAGACGGGTTTTCAAAGTGTTCTTCGCTTTTTCCTGCATTGAGTTCTTAAGGTACATATTGTATAATGTTCTCACTTGAATCTATTAATCTAGCTAGCTGTTTTTATTGACTTGCAATGTGGCGGGGGGTCATCATTAGTGAAGGTCAAGCAAATAACGAAGAAAGATAATAAACGTTTACATACGCTCGTTGATGATGAAATTTTAACGTTGATTCATCAAGGAAATAGCTATGCTTTGGATTTTTTAATAACTAAATATAAAAACTTTGTCAGAGCGAAGGCGAGAACTTATTTTTTAATAGGGGCAGATAAAGAGGATATTATTCAGGAAGGAATGATCGGTCTATATAAGGCCATTCGAGATTACGATGGGGACAAGCTAGCTTCATTTAAAGCGTTTGCAGAATTATGTATCACTCGTCAAATTATTACAGCAATTAAAACAGCGACAAGGCAAAAGCATATTCCGCTTAATTCTTATGTATCGCTTGATAAACCAATTTACGATGAAGAAACAGACCGGACCCTATTAGATGTTATTGCCGGATCAAAAGCGATAGATCCGCAAGAATTGATTGTAAACCGCGAAAAATTTTTTAATATGGAATTAAAATTATCGGAATTATTAAGCGGTTTAGAAAAAAAGGTACTCCAACTATATTTAGACGGATGTTCCTACCAGGAAATTTCTGTTGAATTAAAACGTCACGAAAAGTCGATTGATAATGCATTGCAGCGGGTAAAACGTAAATTGGAAAAATTGGTAGGCGCAAACGAGCTACCTTTGTAAAGATACTTTCAAAGCAGCCCTGATAACCTTAAACATTGACATAGATTTATAACCATGCTACATTTATATGAGCAAAAACCCATAGGCGGGGTGGAACGATGAATAAGAAAATAGCATTAGCGTGTTCAGAGTGTGCAAGTAGAAATTACACAACGAATAAAAATGTATCCACACACCCTAAACGACTGGAAGCACAGAAATTTTGCAAGAACTGTGGAAAACATACATTGCATCGTGAGACGAAATAGCGAATGCTAAGGGGGTACGAGTGTGAAGCTTTTTCAATTTTTTAAGAACGTATCTCGGGAAATGAAGAAGGTAAGCTGGCCTAATGGTCGTGAATTAACAAGTTACACGATAACTGTTATTTCAACAGTAGCATTTGTAGCAGTATTTTTCGCATTAATTGATCTTGGGATTACACAATTTTTAAATGCTTTTTTTGAATAAATAGTTGAATTATATGCTATAATGAATATAGCCGAATATAATTTCTGACAAAACCCGGATTAACGGGTTTTTTAATATTGCTTAAAATGATGTGAAAGCATGATGACTTTATGCAATGTTAATCACAAATGAGAATAGAGAGCAAATAGCCTTAATAAGGGAGGGAAGGGACAAATCACATTGTCCTGATCGTATGGAAAAAAACTGGTATGTTATTCATACATACTCTGGGTATGAAAACAAAGTGAGGACGAATCTCGAAAAACGTGTAGAGTCAATGGGAATGGAAGACAAAATCTTTCGTGTTATTGTCCCGGAGGAAGAAGAAACAGAAATAAAAAATGGTAAAAAGAAAGTCTCTAAGAAAAAGTTCTTCCCGGGCTATGTGTTGGCGGAAATGATTATGACAGACGATTCTTGGTATGTTGTAAGAAATACGCCGGGGGTGACCGGATTTGTAGGTTCGAGCGGACAAGGAGCAAAACCAACACCACTATTACCAGAAGAAGTAGATACATTGCTGAAAAAGATGGGCATGAGCGATCCAGTTGTTCAGGTTGACTTTGAGGTAAAAGAAAATGTTCGTGTGACAGACGGTCCATTTTCGGAATTCACAGGAACAATCGAACATATTGATATGGATAAGCAGAAACTGAGAGTTCATGTTAACATGTTTGGAAGAGAAACACCGGTGGAATTAGACTTTTCGCAGGTTGAAAAACTATAAAAATAGAAATATAATGTTATAAAATCGAATGATTATATCGAATGATTATAAAATGATCTTGCATTATATGATAATTTATGTTAAAATTTTTTTGTTATTCATGCTCGGTATTTAATAGAGCTGTTTAATTATGAGTGGGAGGGAACGGTAAGAACCCTATTACCACATCACGGACTTTAAGGAGGTGTGTCTCGTGGCTAAAAAAGTAATCAAGTTAGTAAAATTGCAAATTCCTGCAGGGAAAGCGAATCCGGCACCGCCAGTTGGACCGGCATTAGGTCAAGCAGGTGTTAATATCATGGGATTTTGTAAAGAGTTTAATGCACGTACGCAAGAGCAAGCTGGGATGATCATTCCGGTTGAAATTACGGTGTTTGAAGATCGTTCATTTACGTTTGTGACAAAAACTCCACCGGCTGCTGTACTATTGAAAAAAGCAGCAGGAATTGATACTGCATCAGGTGAACCTAACCGTAATAAAGTTGCAACTGTAAAGCGCGATAAAGTAAAAGAAATCGCGGAAACGAAAATGCAAGACTTGAATGCTGCAGATGTAGAAGCAGCAATGCGTATGGTTGAAGGAACTGCTCGCAGTATGGGCATTTCAATTGAAGATTAATTCTAAAACAAAATACGGTACTGGTTGCGAATCGATTTTGCTCCTCGCAACCTTTTTCATGAATAAATGGATGAGATGAAGGTGTAAAGACTTTCGCCTATCATCTGTGTACTTTATAAAAGTCTTTGTGCTTTTAAGTGGGAGGTACTACCGTTATAACCACAATAAAGGAGGAAACAAAATGGCTAAAAGAGGTAAGAAATATCAAGAAGCTATAAAGCTTATTGATCGATCAAAAGCTTATGACATAAAAGAAGCTGTTCGTATATTAAAAGAAACTGCTAAAGCAAACTTTGATGAAACTGTTGAAGTTGCTTTCCGCTTAGGAGTGGATCCTAAGAAGGCAGATCAGCAAATTCGCGGGGCAATGGTATTGCCGCACGGTACAGGGAAAACACAGCGTGTGCTAGTATTTGCGAAAGGTGATAAAGTACAAGAAGCGGAAGCTGCTGGTGCAGACTATGTTGGAGATCAAGACCTAATCAACAAAATAAACCAAGGATGGTTTGATTTTGATGTGGTTGTAGCTACTCCGGACATGATGGCTGAAGTAGGTAAGCTTGGTCGTGTGCTTGGACCAAAAGGTCTTATGCCAAACCCGAAAACAGGAACGGTAACTTTTGAAATTGAAAAAGCAGTTAAGGAAATCAAAGCAGGTAAAGTTGAATACCGCGTTGATAAGTCCTCAAACATTCATGTTCCTATTGGAAAAATTTCATTTGACAATGAGAAGTTGGCAGAAAATTTCGTTGCTATTATGGAGACCATTGTAAGAGTGAAACCACAAACAGCAAAAGGAAATTATGTGCGCAATGTGTCTGTTACTTCAACAATGGGCCCTGGTATCAAAGTGGATTCTTCTGAATTCACAAAGTAATTGTTGACTTTTCATTGCCGATTAGTTATACTAAAATGCGTTATAAAAGAATACGTTGAACCGTAGACAGCAGGTGCGAAGTGAACGCTTAATTTCCTGCCGAGGTATTAAAGACAGATAAACAATCCTTATGATTATTATTTGTTAAAAAGCCTCCATGTCTACATGGAGGCTTTGTTAATAATAGAGCCTATGTCTAGTGCGGGTAAACGATGTAATGAATGTCTTAGGAGGTGGAATAATGTCTAATGTTATTGAAAAAAAGAAACAGTTAGTTCAAGAAATTTCGGATAAATTTAAAGCGAGTCAAAGTACTCTGTTAGTGGACTATCGAGGACTTGATGTAGCTGAAGTAACAGAATTACGAAAAGAACTCCGTGAAGCTGGCGTAGATTATAAGGTTTATAAAAACACAATGACACGACGTGCTGCTACGGATGCGGAATTAGAAGAATTAAATGATTTGCTAGTTGGTCCGACTGCAATAGCTTTCAGTAATGACGATGTAATAGCACCCGCTAGAATCATTAATGATTTTGCTAAAGAGCATGAAGCATTAGAAATCAAAGGTGGCGTTATCGAAGGAAATGTAGCGTCTCTTGAACAAATTAAAGAGCTTGCAGACTTACCAAATTACGAAGGCATGGTTTCTATGTTGCTTAGCGTGCTTCAAGCACCTGTACGAAACTTTGCATATGCTGCAAAAGCTGTTGCAGAACAAAAGGAAGAAGAAGGCGCATAATTGCGAGTTAAAATATTATTAAAAATGGAGGAAAAATATCATGACTAAAGAACAAATCATTGATGCGATAAAAGAAATGTCAGTTTTAGATTTAAATGATCTAGTAAAAGCAATTGAGGAAGAATTTGGTGTAACAGCGGCTGCACCAGTTGCGGTAGCAGGCGGAGCAGGCGGCGGAGAAGCTGCTGAAGAAAAAACAGAATTTGATGTAGTACTTGAAGATGCTGGATCTTCAAAAATCAAGGTGGTTAAAGCTGTTCGTGAAATTACTAGCCTTGGCCTTAAAGATGCAAAAGAATTAGTAGATAATGCACCAAAAGCTGTTAAAGAAGGCGCGTCAAAAGAAGAAGCTGAAGAAATCAAAGGTAAACTTGAAGAAGTTGGCGCAACTGTAGAAGTTAAGTAATTTCATAAGTGAAAATTTAGAAGGTTAATTATACAGGAAACAGCCTTTTACGCAAATATATTAATAAGGAGCTCGTCGTTATACGGCGAGCTCTACATATCAATGGCAACTTAATTTTATTATCTTAAAACACATCTATAAATCCCGTTTACACAATACGATCAAAGTAGGTGCCCTAATGTCTGAGCATTACTTTTCACATAAACCCCAATCTAAAAGCTCGCCCAAAACATGGACTTATCAATTAAAGGAAAAGGAATATACATTCACCAGTGACGTTGGTGTATTTTCTAAAAACGAAGTAGATTTCGGCACGAGGTTGCTGATAGAACAGTTCAAGCCGCCGGCGATCGAAGGTGATTTTTTGGACCTTGGTTGCGGTTATGGACCAATAGGGATTGTTTTAGCTGATAACAATAGAAATAGGAATGTTGTAATGAGCGATGTTAATGAAAGAGCGATCATGCTGGCTGTGCAGAATGCTAATCAAAATAACATTAGTAATGCAGAGTTTGTTCAAAGTGATCGTTTCACTAATTTAAGGCAACGCTCTTTTGGTGCTGTTATCACAAATCCGCCAATTAGAGCAGGAAAGAAGATCGTTCATAAAATGTTTGAAGACAGTAAGTGCGCTCTGTGCAAAAATGGTGACTTATGGGTAGTGATTCAAAAAAAGCAAGGGGCGCCCTCTGCGATGGATAAGATGGAAGAGATATTTGGAAATGTGGAAGTTGTTGCTCGTAAAAAAGGGTATTTTATATTACGATCATCAAATAGTTGACCTATCTATCACTATATGGTAGCATAGTAAAATGCCAACAAAGGGTTTTCTTTGTCAAGAGAATTTTATGTTGAAGATTGTATAAAATGTTTTTAATAGGAAACACTGAATAGAATGTCAGGGGAATTGTGTTTGAGATAAGAGATAAGTCCTCTTTCTTCTTATACTTTATATCTTGGATGATATACCTCTTCATTATATTGCGGAGTGAATATAATCATTTAAATTTATTTTTCTATTAAAAATAATAACCTATAATTTAAAATAGCACAAGTGAATAACCGTGTTTCTTTTCGTTTTTTTGTCAGATAAAAAAGGAAAAAATGATAATAACGGCATTTGTGTTACACTAGATTATTTTTCTATAAAAGTATAAGAAGAATGATGGCTTGCATTTTAAGTGATAGTTACTTGGAAATTCTTTGCTATAGGTAGTTATGATCTGCCTATTTCGTCATGTGAAACAGAAGGATAAAGCTAAAGACTAAATGTTTTTAGCATTAATATAACAATCAATCATTTTTTCATAAACAAGTAGTTGTATGTTGATTGGTTCTGAAAAATGTGATTTGAGGGGTGAAGCTGTTGACAGGCCAACTAGTTCAGTATGGGCGCCACCGCCAGCGCAGAAGCTACGCGCGTATCAGTGAGGTTTTAGATTTACCAAATTTAATCGAAATTCAAACTGCTTCTTATAACTGGTTTTTAGAAGAAGGTTTGAAGGAAATGTTTAAAGACATTTCTCCAATTGAGGATTTCACAGGGAATTTATCTCTGGAATTCATTGATTACAGTTTGGGGGAACCTAAATATCCTGTAGAAGAATCAAAAGACAGAGATGTTACCTATAATGCTCCACTTCGTGTGAGAGTGCGATTAATTAATAATGAAACAGGAGAAGTGAAGGAACAAGAGGTCTTTATGGGAGACTTTCCGTTAATGACAGAAACAGGAACTTTTGTTATTAATGGAGCGGAACGTGTAATTGTATCACAGCTCGTCCGTTCACCAAGTGTCTATTATAATGAAAAGATAGATAAAAATGGTAAAAGAGGCTTAACAGCAACCGTTATACCTAATAGAGGAGCATGGCTGGAGCTTGAGACGGATGCAAAAGATGTTGTGCATGTCCGAATAGACCGCACACGTAAATTACCTATAACAGTCTTATTGCGTGCGTTAGGCTTCAGTACAGATCAAGAAATAATTGATCTTTTAGGGGATAATGAATATCTCAAAAACACATTAGAAAAGGATAATACAGAAACTACAGAGAAGGCTCTTCTTGAGATTTATGAGCGTTTGCGCCCCGGTGAACCTCCTACGGTTGAAAACGCAAAAAGCTTATTAATTTCACGATTTTTTGATGCGAAACGCTATGATTTGGCTCATGTAGGACGTTATAAAATGAACAAAAAGCTTAATATCCAAAATCGCCTTTTCAACCAAGTTTTAGCTGAGCCTATCGTTGATCAAGAAACTGGAGAAGTTCTGGCGCAAAAGGGTGATAGATTAGAACGTAAACTGTTAGATAAAATTATTCCATATTTGGAAGATGAGGAAAATAGGCTTGGAGAAAGAATGTTGGAACCGCAAGAGGCGCTTCTTGAGGATCCAATTCGTTTGCAATCCATTCAAATTATCGACCCTACCGATCCAGATGGAGAAAGAGAGTTAACGATAATAGGGAATGCAGGTGTTGACCGAGACATAAAAAACATTACTCCAGCAGATATTTTATCTTCGATTAGTTATTTCTTTAATCTCCTACATCATGTTGGAAATACAGATGATATTGATCATTTGGGAAATAGACGACTTCGTTCTGTAGGGGAATTGCTGCAAAATCAATTCAGGATTGGTTTGTCTCGTATGGAACGTGTTGTACGAGAGCGTATGTCAATTCAAGATACATCGAGCATTACACCACAACAACTAATAAATATTCGTCCAGTGATTGCTTCAATCAAAGAGTTTTTTGGAAGTTCCCAGCTTTCGCAATTTATGGATCAGACAAATCCATTAGCTGAGTTAACACATAAACGTCGATTATCTGCGTTGGGACCAGGAGGTTTGACGCGGGAACGCGCAGGATTTGAAGTACGAGATGTTCACTATTCCCACTATGGTCGTATGTGTCCGATTGAAACTCCTGAGGGTCCGAACATCGGTCTGATTAACTCTTTGTCCAGTTATGCAAAGGTAAATAAATTTGGTTTTATTGAAACGCCTTATCGACGTGTTGACCCAAGCACGGGTAAAGTAACAGCTCAAATCGATTATTTAACCGCTGATGAGGAAGATAATTACGTTGTTGCCCAGGCGAACGCCAGACTAGATGAAGACGGAAGTTTTTCAGACGAAGAAGTTATTGCTCGCTTTCGCGGGGAAAACACGATTGTTCCTCGTGATCAGATCGATTATATGGACGTGTCTCCAAAGCAAGTTGTCTCTGCAGCAACAGCGTGTATTCCGTTCCTGGAAAATGACGACTCCAACCGAGCGTTAATGGGTGCGAACATGCAGCGTCAAGCAGTACCGCTTATGGAACCTGAAGCGCCTATCGTTGGTACGGGAATGGAATATGTATCTGGTAAAGACTCAGGTGCTGCTATTATTTGCCGAAACGATGGCGTTGTTGAACGTGTAGAAGCAAAAGAGGTTCTTGTACGCCGCGTTGCTGAAGTAGACGGAAAAGAAGTTAAAGGGGACCTTGATCGTTATCGTTTAGAGAAATATATTCGTTCAAACCAAGGTACATGTTATAACCAGCGTCCTATTGTAAGCGAAGGGGACCGAGTCACCAAAGGAGAAGTTCTTGCTGATGGACCATCCATGGAAAACGGCGAGCTCGCATTAGGCCGTAATGTACTTGTTGGCTTTATGACTTGGGAAGGGTATAACTATGAAGATGCGATCATTATGAGCGAAAGACTTGTGAAGGATGATGATTATACATCTATTCATATAGAGGAGTATGAATCGGAATCTCGAGATACAAAACTAGGTCCAGAAGAAATAACAAGAGACATTCCGAATGTCGGTGAAGACGCTCTGAAAAACCTTGATGAACAAGGCATTATACGTGTGGGAGCAGAGGTTACTGATGGGGATATCCTTGTAGGTAAGGTAACGCCAAAGGGTGTAACCGAACTTTCAGCAGAAGAAAGATTATTGCATGCTATCTTTGGAGAAAAAGCGCGTGAAGTTCGAGATACCTCACTCCGCGTGCCTCATGGTGCAGGAGGGATTGTACTTGATGTTAAGATTTTCAATCGCGAAGATGGCGACGAGCTACCTCCAGGGGTTAACCAATTAGTTCGTGCTTACATTGTCCAAAAGCGTAAGATTTCAGAAGGGGATAAAATGGCAGGTCGTCACGGAAATAAAGGGGTAATTTCCAAAATTCTACCTGAGGAAGACATGCCTTTCTTACCGGATGGCACTCCAATCGATATTATGCTTAACCCATTAGGTGTTCCGTCACGTATGAACATTGGGCAAGTCTTTGAATTACATTTGGGAATGGCTGCAAAGAAATTAGGGCTCCATGTAGCTTCACCAGTATTTGATGGAGCGACAGAGCAAGATGTTTGGGATACCCTTGATGAGGCGGGGATGCCTAGAGATGCTAAAACTATTCTTTATGATGGAAGAACAGGAGAGCCATTCGACAACCGGGTTTCTGTGGGAATATCGTATATGATTAAACTTTCACATATGGTTGATGACAAGCTGCATGCACGTTCAACTGGTCCATATTCTCTTGTTACCCAACAGCCGCTTGGTGGTAAAGCGCAATTTGGCGGACAGCGTTTTGGAGAAATGGAAGTATGGGCACTTGAAGCGTATGGAGCAGCATATACACTGCAAGAAATATTAACTGTTAAATCCGATGATGTTGTTGGAAGAGTTAAAACGTATGAATCTATTGTGAAAGGCGATAATGTATCAGAACCTGGAGTGCCAGAATCATTCAAAGTATTGATTAAAGAATTACAAAGTCTTGGCCTGGATGTAAAAATGCTTTCCGGTGACCAAGCAGAAATTGATTTGCGAGAACTTGAAGAGGAAGATTCGCAATCTGCAAGTAAACTCAACTTAGAAGTTGAAGAAAGCTAAAACAACGGAATGTAGACTTATGTGCTGTACATAAGTTTACTTCTCCGGTTTTATCATAAAAGGTTGAAGTACTTAGTGATAATGTTAAAAAGGCATAAATGTACAATTTATCTGAACTGACATACAAAATGATAAGAAGATAAATTAGGGTGAAATCGGACAAAAAAAGGGAGGTAGGCCCCTTGTTAGATGTAAATAACTTTGAGTATATGAAAATTGGGTTAGCGTCATCAGAGAAAATTCGCTCCTGGTCTTATGGAGAAGTAAAGAAACCAGAAACGATCAACTATCGTACCTTGAAACCAGAAAAAGACGGTTTGTTTTGTGAACGTATATTTGGCCCGCAAAAGGACTGGGAATGTCATTGCGGTAAGTATAAGCGTGTACGCTATAAAGGAGTCGTTTGTGACCGGTGCGGAGTGGAAGTTACAAAGGCCAAAGTTCGTCGTGAACGAATGGGACATTTAGAACTTGCCGCTCCGGTATCGCATATTTGGTATTTTAAAGGGATCCCAAGCCGAATGGGTCTTGTTTTAGACATGTCTCCAAGAGCATTAGAGGAAGTTATCTATTTTGCTGCATATATTGTTACGGATCCAGGCGATACACCCCTTGAGAAAAAACAATTATTATCAGAAAAAGAATATCGTACTTATTACGATAAATATGGAAAATCATTTAAAGCCCAAATGGGTGCTGAAGCAATAAGAAAATTGTTGCAGGATATTGATTTGGATAAAGAAGTAGAAGCCTTGAAGGAAGAACTTAATACGGTTTCAGGCCAGCGTAGGACACGTGCAATCAGAAGGCTGGAAGTGATGGAGGCTTTTAGAAACTCTGGCAATGATACATCTTGGATGATTCTGGATGTTTTACCTATTATTCCTCCAGAGATCAGACCGATGGTTCAACTTGATGGTGGACGATTTGCAACTTCTGATTTAAATGATTTATATCGAAGAGTTATTAACCGAAATAACCGCTTGAAGCGTTTACTAGATCTTGGGGCTCCTAGTATTATTGTGCAAAACGAGAAACGGATGTTGCAAGAATCGGTAGATGCGTTAATTGATAATGGCCGTCGTGGCCGTCCGGTTACAGGTCCTGGAAACCGCCCATTAAAATCCTTATCACATATGCTAAAAGGTAAGCAAGGGCGTTTCCGTCAGAACTTACTAGGGAAGCGCGTGGATTATTCTGGACGATCTGTAATTGTGGTTGGTCCTAATCTAAAAATGTATGAATGTGGTTTGCCAAAAGAAATGGCTTTAGAATTATTTAAGCCATTTGTTATGAAAGAACTTGTTGAGCAAGGGATTGCTCATAATATTAAATCGGCAAAACGTAAAATTGAGCGTGTCCATCCAGATGTGTGGGATATTCTAGAAGAGGTTATCAAAGAACACCCTGTCATGCTTAACAGAGCACCAACTCTGCACAGACTGGGGATTCAAGCCTTTGAGCCTAAGCTAGTAGAAGGACGTGCAATACGTTTGCACCCTCTAGTCTGTACGGCATATAATGCAGACTTTGATGGTGACCAAATGGCAGTCCACGTTCCATTATCTGCTGAGGCACAAGCGGAAGCGCGTATTTTAATGCTTGCAGCGCAAAACATATTAAACCCTAAAGATGGAAAACCAGTTGTTACACCGTCGCAAGATATGGTTTTAGGTAACTATTATTTAACGCTGGAACGTAAGGGTGCAGTTGGTGAAGGAAGCATATTTAAAGATGCGGATGAGGCCTTAATGTCTTATCAAAATGGATATGTCCATCTGCATAGCAGGATTGCAGTAGATGCAGGCAGCTTGGACAACAAAACATTTACCGAAGAACAGCATGATCAATTGCTATTGACTACTGTCGGTAAATTAATCTTTAATGAAATCTTACCGGATTCGTTCCCGTATATAAACGAGCCAACGAATAGTAACTTGGAAGTAAAAACACCTGATAAGTATTTTGTAAACACGGACATTGATGTAAAAGAGGAAATAAAAAAACGTGAATTAATCGGTCCGTTTAAGAAAGGTATCCTCGGAGATATTATTGCAGAGGTCTTTAAGCGATTTAAAATCAGTGAAACATCTAAGATGCTGGACCGCATGAAAGACTTAGGTTTTGCTTATTCTACAAAAGCAGGGATGACTGTAGGTGTCTCTGATATCGTGGTGTTAGGGGAAAAGGAAAAGATTTTAGATGAAGCACAGACTAAAGTGGATAACGTACAAAAAACATTCCGTAGAGGTTTAATCACGGAGGAAGAGCGTTATGACAGAGTTATTGCAATTTGGTCTGATGCGAAAGATGAGATTCAAGACAAGTTGATGAAGTCCCTAAGTGACACGAACCCTATCTTTATGATGAGTGACTCAGGGGCGAGAGGTAACGCCTCTAACTTTACACAGCTTGCTGGTATGCGCGGTCTGATGGCAAACCCGGCTGGTGAAATAATTGAGTTGCCTATTAAATCCAGCTTCCGTGAAGGTCTGACAGTGCTAGAGTACTTTATCTCTACACACGGAGCACGAAAAGGTTTAGCAGATACAGCACTTAAAACAGCTGACTCTGGATATTTAACGAGACGTCTTGTAGACGTTGCGCAGGATGTTATTGTCCGTGAGGCGGATTGTGGTACAGACCGAGGCTTGAAAGTTTCTGCATTAACAGTAGGTACAGAGCTAATTGAGCCATTAATTGATCGTCTAATCGGACGTACTCTATTTGAAACAGTTAAACATCCTGAAACTGGGCAAATAATTGCTGAAGAAGATACAGTTGTATCTGAAGATCAAGCAAAACAAATTATCGATGCTGGTATTGAACAAGTAACCATTCGATCTGCATTCACTTGTAATACAAAACATGGCGTTTGTCAGAAGTGTTATGGACGCAACCTTGCTACGGGTGACGAAGTCGAAGTTGGTGAGGCTGTAGGTATTATTGCTGCACAATCTATTGGAGAGCCTGGTACACAGCTGACTATGCGTACATTCCACACTGGTGGTGTTGCAGGTGATGATATCACGCAAGGTTTACCTCGTATTCAGGAACTATTTGAAGCGAGAAATCCAAAAGGTCAATCTGTCATTAGTGAGATCTTTGGAACAATTGAAGAAATCAAAGAAGGAAAGGATAAGCAGGAAATTGTTGTTCAGGGCGAAGTAGAGCAACGAGAGTACACAGCTCCATTTAATGCTCGTCTAAAAGTATCTGTAGGTGATAAAGTAATTGCAGGGCAAGAATTAACGGAAGGCTCTGTTGATCCGAAAGAGCTATTGCGGGTACAAGGTGTAGAAGGAGTTCAAGCTTACTTGCTGCGCGAAGTTCAACGTGTATATCGTATGCAAGGTGTTGAAATTGGCGATAAACACGTAGAAGTAATGGTTCGCCAAATGTTGCGTAAAATCAGAGTAGTAGAGTCTGGGGATACGGATGTACTACCTGGTTCACTCCTTGAATTGCATCAATTCAAGGAGGCAAACCAAGAGGTGCTACGTGAAGGTAAACAACCAGCAGTTGGTAAGCCGGTGTTGCTAGGTATTACAAAAGCATCTCTTGAGACAGATTCCTTCTTATCAGCCGCATCCTTCCAAGAGACAACAAAAGTCCTTACAGATGCAGCCATCAAAGGAAAACGCGATGATTTATTAGGACTAAAAGAAAACGTCATTATCGGTAAGCTTGTACCAGCTGGAACCGGTATGCAGAGGTATCGTAAAATAGAAGCTGATGTAGATGATCCAGAGGCGGAAGCAGACGAAGCAGAAGAGACGGAAGAAACAACAGAAACGATTAAATAGAAAAATATGGGTTAGTGGGGGTTAGGCTTATCTAATTCCCCCTTTCCGATATCACTTTAATGAGATATACCTGAGAACTCAAATATTGACAAAAAGTTGGTAAGCACTTATGAAAAATAGTAAAATTTAAGTTGACATTAAAAAAAGGTAATGATACTATATTCAAGGTGCTCCGATTTATACTTGTTACTTTGGAGGATATGATATGTCTTATGAAAAAGTGAGTCAGGTTCAATCATACATGGTTATCGGAACCAAACAAACACTTAAAGCCATGAAAAAAGGTGGAATAAGTAAAGTGTTTATTGCTGATGATGCAGATCAACAATTAACACAAAGGGTAGTTCATTTAGCAAAAGAGCTAAATATACCTTGTGAACGTGTAGATTCAATGAAAAAGCTAGGAACTGCTTGTGGCGTTGATGTCGCTACATCTACAGCGGGTGTAAAACAGCATTAGTTTTGGCGTAGCAACGCGAAGACTTTGTTTTTTACCGGAAGATGAACCACCTGGATGTGTGGTATTAGCAAACCTGATAATGTAGATAGTTACTAGTTTTTAATTTTACACAATTCTAATAGCAGTATATGTAATAAAGAAGAAAGGAGGAAAATAAAATGCCTACAATTAATCAACTTGTTCGAAAAGGCCGTGTTAATAAGCCTAAAAAGTATGACTCTCCAGCGCTTAATAGAGGGTACAACAGTTTCAAAAAACAATTCACTAACCTTAACTCTCCACAAAAACGTGGCGTTTGTACTCGTGTTGGTACATTGACACCTAAGAAACCGAACTCAGCACTTCGCAAATATGCACGTGTACGACTATCAAATAATATGGAAGTAACTGCATATATCCCTGGAATCGGGCACAACCTACAAGAACACAGTGTTGTATTGCTTCGTGGAGGTCGTGTTAAAGACTTACCAGGTGTTCGTTATCATATTGTAAGAGGTGCGCTTGACACTGCAGGTGTAGAAGGACGTGCACAAGGCCGTTCTAAATACGGTGCTAAAAAACCCAAAAAATAAAAAGCAATTTAGATAAAAAAGAAAGGAGGGGGACATATGCCTCGTAAAGGACCAGTACCTAAGCGCGATGTCTTACCAGATCCGCTTTATAATTCAAAATTAGTTACCCGCTTAATCAATCAGGTAATGCTAGATGGTAAGCGTGGAATAGCACAAAAAATTCTTTATAAAGCATTTGAACTCGTAAAACAAAGAAGCGGTCAAGACCCGATGGAAGTATTCGAACAAGCAATGAAAAACGTAATGCCAGTACTTGAAGTACGCGCACGCCGAGTTGGGGGATCAAACTACCAAGTTCCTATGGAGGTTCGCCCTGAAAGACGTCAGGCATTAGGTTTACGTTATCTTGTTAATTATTCACGTCTACGTGGAGAAAAAACAATGGAAGATCGTCTAGCCAATGAGATTCTAGATGCATCAAATAATACAGGCGCTTCCGTTAAAAGACGTGAAGAATTGCATAAAATGGCAGAAGCGAATAAAGCATTTGCACATTATCGCTGGTAATAAAAACTACACTATAAGCTTTTATAGAAAGGAGAAGAATACATGGCAAGAGAGTTCTCCTTGGAAAAGACACGCAATATCGGTATCATGGCCCACATTGATGCGGGAAAAACCACTACTACAGAGCGTATTCTTTTCTATACAGGACGCATTCATAAAATTGGCGAAACACATGAAGGTGCTTCACAAATGGACTGGATGGAACAAGAGCAAGACCGCGGAATTACGATCACTTCTGCAGCTACTACGGCTCAATGGAATGACCATCGTATTAATATCATTGATACACCTGGGCACGTAGACTTCACAGTAGAAGTTGAGCGCTCATTGCGTGTACTCGATGGAGCGGTAACAGTTCTTGATGCACAGTCTGGTGTGGAACCACAAACTGAAACTGTATGGCGTCAAGCAACAACATACGGGGTTCCAAGAATTGTTTTCATTAACAAAATGGATAAGGTTGGCGCAGACTTCCTTTATTCTACTAGTACTTTGAAAGATCGCTTAGGAGCTAATGCGCATCCAGTGCAGATGCCAATTGGTGCTGAAGACAATTTTGAAGGTATTATTGACCTGATTAATATGGAAGCACATTATTATTTGGATGACTTAGGAAGAAAAGCTGAATCTCGTGAAATTCCTGATGAATATAAAGAGAAGGCAGAGGAATTGCGAGGAGACTTAGTTGAATCAGTAGCTGAGCTTGATGAAGATCTAATGATGAAGTACCTTGAAGGTGAAGAAATTTCCAATGATGAATTGAGAAATGCTATTCGCCGAGCAACATTAGCAGTTGAGTTTTACCCTGTCTATTGCGGCTCAGCATTTAAAAACAAAGGTGTTCAGCTATTGCTTGATGGCGTAATTGATTATCTGCCAGCACCAACAGACGTTGCAGCAATTGAAGGTATCGTTCCTGGTACAGAAGAAACAATTACACGTGAATCTAGTGACGATGCACCGTTTTCAGCATTGGCGTTTAAAGTAATGACAGACCCTTATGTTGGAAAACTAACATTCTTCCGAGTATACTCCGGAACATTAAATTCAGGATCCTATGTTAAAAACTCTGTAAAAGACAAAAGAGAGCGTATTGGAAGAATCCTGCAAATGCATGCAAACTCTCGTGAAGAAATTTCTACCGTTTATGCAGGAGAAATTGTTGCAGGCGTTGGTTTGAAGGATACATCAACAGGGGATACCCTATGTGATGAGAAGAACCTTGTTATTCTTGAATCTATGGATTTCCCTGATCCAGTTATTGGTGTTGCTATTGAACCAAAAACAAAGGCAGACCAAGACAAAATGGGTATTGCACTCGGAAAGCTAGCTGAAGAGGATCCAACATTTACTACCGAGACGAATGTTGAAACAGGTCAGACAATTATTTCTGGAATGGGTGAACTTCACCTAGATGTTATTGTTGACCGTCTAAAACGTGAATTTAAAGTAGAAGCAAATGTTGGTGCACCACAGGTTGCTTACCGAGAAACATTCCGAAGTGCAGCAGAAGTAGAAGGTAAGTTCATTCGTCAGTCTGGTGGACGTGGACAATATGGTCACGTTTGGGTTAACTTTGAGCCAAATGAAGAAGGAGCCGGTTTTGAATTTGTAAACAAAATCGTTGGTGGTGTTGTTCCTCGTGAATACATTCCTTCTGTCCAATCTGGTATTGAAGAATCACTTGAAAATGGTGTGTTAGCTGGTTACCCAATGATTGATGTTAAAGCTACACTATATGATGGAAGTTATCATGACGTTGACTCCAATGAAATGGCATTTAAGATTGCCGGATCAATGGCGTTAAAAGCAGCGAAAGATAAATGTAATCCTGTTTTATTAGAGCCGATGATGAAAGTGGAAATTGTTATCCCTGAAGAATACATGGGTGACATTATGGGTGACGTCACTTCACGTCGAGGCCGTGTTGAAGGTATGGAAGCTCGCGGACCAGCACAACTTGTTAAAGGATTTGTTCCTCTTTCAGAAATGTTTGGTTATGCAACTGCACTTCGCTCAAACACACAAGGCCGTGGAACGTTTACAATGGTCTTTGATCATTATGAAGAGGTTCCAAAAAGTATTGCTGACGAAATTATCAAGAAAAATGTCGGTGAATAATTGATTTTTTCACAGATGTAAAGTATAACAATGATTGGAGGCGTAGTTACATACATAACTGCGCTCTAAAATAAAATCAAAAAAACTTTTTTCAACCAAAGGGAGGAATTATAAATGGCTAAAGAAAAATTTGATCGCTCAAAAAGTCACGTAAACATTGGTACTATTGGTCACGTTGACCATGGTAAAACTACATTAACTGCTGCAATTACGACTGTAATGCACAAAAAATCAGGTACTGGTGGGGCAATGGCTTATGACCAAATCGATGGTGCACCAGAAGAGAAAGAACGTGGAATCACAATTGCAACTTCTCACGTTGAGTATGAAACTGAAACTCGTCACTATGCACACGTAGACTGCCCAGGACACGCTGACTATGTTAAGAATATGATCACAGGTGCGGCACAAATGGACGGCGCTATTCTAGTAGTATCTTCTGCTGACGGTCCTATGCCACAAACTCGTGAGCACATTCTACTATCTCGTAACGTTGGAGTACCATCAATCGTTGTATTCCTAAACAAAACTGATATGGTTGATGACGAAGAATTACTAGAGCTAGTAGAAATGGAAGTACGTGATCTATTAACAGAATACGACTTCCCTGGTGATGATGTACCAGTAGTTAAAGGTTCTGCTCTTAAGGCACTTAAAGGTGATGCAGAGTATGAAGAAAAAATTGTTGAACTAATGGCTGCTGTGGACGAGTATGTTCCAACACCTGAGCGTGACACTGACAAGCCATTCATGATGCCAGTAGAGGACGTTTTCTCTATTACAGGCCGTGGTACAGTTGCAACTGGCCGTGTTGAGCGTGGTCAAATTAAAGTCGGTGATGAGGTTGAAATCATCGGTCTTGCAGAAAAAGCTGAGAAATCTACTGTTACAGGAGTTGAAATGTTCCGTAAGCTACTAGACTATGCTGAAGCTGGAGACAACATTGGTGCTCTATTACGTGGTGTTGCACGTGAAGATATTAAGCGTGGTCAAGTTTTAGCAAAACCAGGTTCAATTACTCCTCATACAAAATTTAAATCAGAAGTATACGTACTATCTAAAGAAGAAGGTGGACGTCACACTCCATTTTTCCAAAATTATCGTCCACAATTCTACTTCCGTACTACTGACGTAACTGGTGTTATTGAATTACCAGAGGGAGTAGAAATGGTAATGCCTGGAGACAACATTGAAATGGCTGTTGAACTAATTTCTCCAATCGCTATTGAAGACGGTACACGCTTCTCTATTCGTGAAGGTGGACGTACTGTTGGTTCTGGTGTAGTAACTAGCATTGAAAAGTAATAACTATTAATTAAAAAGCAGATAGCAATGAAACGCTATCTGCTTTTTGTAATATTTTTTTATGAAAAATCACTGCTATCCCTTGCATTTACACCTTTGAATTTGTATAATACATAGATGTGCAATCTAATAGATCTTTTTTGAAATTGGCTTGCAAAAGCCGTATACATTCTTTATAATGAGAATGTTGGCTAAATGGGCGATGAAATGAAAGGTTGTTGACACACCCGGCCCCTTTGCCATGGCGGGTGGTCGAGAAATTTTCATGGAGAATGTCTGTTTTAAAATAGGCGACGAAGGAGGGAAAGTAATGGCAAAAGAAAAAATTCGAATTCGGTTAAAGGCTTATGACCATCGCATCTTGGATCAATCATCCGAGAAAATTGTAGACACTGCGAAACGTTCCGGTGCAAATGTTTCTGGACCGATTCCACTACCTACAGAAAAGAATGTTTACACAGTGCTACGTTCAGTGCATAAGTATAAAGATGCGCGCGAACAGTTCGAAATGCGTACACATAAGCGATTAATCGATATTGTTGATCCAACACCAAAAACTGTTGATTCGTTAATGCGTCTTGACTTACCATCCGGTGTGGATATTGAAATTAAATTATAATAGGAATGTTTAATATAGGAGGTGTAACGGATGACGAAAGGAATCTTAGGTCGTAAAATCGGCATGACTCAGCTTTTTTCAGATAATGGAGAACTAACTCCTGTAACAGTAATCCAGGCTGAGCCCAATGTAGTTTTGCAAAAAAGAACAATCGAAAATGATGGCTATGAGGCACTACAAATCGGATTTGCTGATAAAAAAGGATCACGTACAAATAAAGCGGAAAAAGGTCATGCTGAAAAAGCAAATACAGCCCCTAAGCGCTGCGTTCGTGAAATCCGTACCGCGAATCTTGATGAATATGAAGTTGGTCAAGAAATCAGCGTAGAAGTTTTTCAAACTGGCGATAAAATTGATGTGACAGGAACAACGAAAGGTAAAGGTTTCCAAGGTGCTATCAAACGTCACAATCAACATCGTGGACCAATGAGTCACGGTTCCCACTATCACAGAGGACCGGGTTCAATGGGGCCGATTGATGCTAGTCGGGTTTTCAAGGGGAAGAAACTTCCAGGACAAATGGGTTCTGAACAAGTAACTATTCAAAACCTAGAAATAGTTAATGTAGATGCAGAGAAAAATCTTTTATTAATTAAAGGAAACGTACCTGGAGCAAAAAAATCTTACGTTAAAATCACAAGTACAATAAAGGCTAAATAATTATAAATACGAAGGGAGGATATGTCATGCCTAAAGTAGCACTTTTTAAACAAGATGGATCACAAGCTGGAGATGTAGAACTAAATGAATCTGTTTTTGGAATTGAGCCAAATGAACATGTATTGCGTGAGGCGGTAGTTATGCAGCAAGCCTCTTTAAGGCAAGGTACTCATGCAGTGAAAAACCGCTCTGAAGTTAGAGGCGGCGGCCGTAAACCATGGAGACAAAAAGGAACAGGTCGTGCTCGTCAAGGTTCTATTCGCTCCCCTCAATGGGTAGGCGGTGGTACTGTGTTTGGCCCAACACCACGTAGCTACAGCTATAAGTTACCAAAAAAAGTACGACGTTTAGCATTGAAATCAGCACTTTCTTCTAAAGCGAAAGAAGATAATCTCGTTATTTTAGAAAGTCTTTCATTCGATGCGCCAAAAACAAAGCAAGTAATTAACATGCTTGACGGTCTTAAAGTAGACGGGAAAACATTAATTGTAGTCTCCGAGAAAGACGAAAATGTAATTCGCTCAGCTAGCAATCTTCAAACAGTAAAAGTACTTACTGTGGAAGAAGTAAATGTATTAGATTTACTTATGCATGACAAGTTGATCCTAACAAAGGATGCAGCTGATAAAGCAGGGGAGGTGCTTGCATAATGGCAGATCTACGTGATATTATTAAGCGCCCGGTAATTACAGAACACTCTGCTGATCTAATGGGAGAGAAAAAATACACGTTCGAAGTAAGTCCAAAAGCAAACAAAACAGAAATCAAAACGGCTGTTGAAACTGTTTTTGGTGTTAAAGTTCTTAAAGTCAACACAATGAATATAAAAGGTAAGTTCAAGAGAATGGGCCGTTATGGCGGTTACCGTTCAGATCGTAAAAAAGCTATCGTTCAACTTTCGGAAGATAGTAAAGAACTAGACTTCTTTGAAGGTTAATATAGGAATAGAAAGGGAGGGAAAAAGATGGCTATCAAAAAATTTAAACCAACATCGAATGGATCTCGTAACAAATCTGTTTTAGACTTCACAGATATTACAACCGATACTCCAGAGAAATCTTTATTAAGCTCAAAAAGTAAACGTGGCGGTCGTAATAACCAAGGCAGAATTACTATGCGTCATCAAGGTGGTGGGCATAAGCGCCAATATCGTTTAATTGATTTTAAACGTGACAAAGATGGAATACGAGGACGCGTTGCTACAATCGAGTACGATCCAAACCGTACTGCAAATATTGCTCTAATTAACTATGTTGATGGAGAAAAACGCTATATTTTAGCTCCAAAAGGGCTGAAAGTTGGGCATGTGATTGAGTCTGGTGAGAATGCTGATATTAAAACAGGTAACGCTCTGCCACTCGGAAGTATCCCGGTAGGTACTATCATTCACAACGTAGAATTAAAACCAGGGCGTGGTGGACAATTAGCTCGTTCGGCAGGAGCTGAAGCACAAATCTTAGGTCGTGACGGCAAATATAGCTTAGTACGTTTATCTTCTGGTGAAGTTCGTTTAATACTTACAACATGTCGCGCTACAGTTGGCCAAGTAGGAAATATTGAACATGAACTTATCACTGTAGGTAAAGCGGGACGTTCACGCTGGTTAGGCAAGCGCCCAACTGTACGAGGATCTGTTATGAACCCAATTGATCACCCGCATGGCGGTGGTGAAGGACGTACACCAATTGGACGTAAATCACCTCTATCACCTTGGGGTCAACCAACAATTGGCTACAAAACAAGACATCGTAATAAAGCATCAAATAAATATATTGTTCGTGAACGTAAGCGCAAAAAATAACGAATGTAGATGATTAAAGTAATATTCGTTCCCCAACTCTGAAAGGAGGTTTATCCATGGGTCGTAGCTTAAAAAAGGGACCTTTCGCAGATGATCACTTATTAACGAAAGTTGAAAAATTAAACGATAGTGATAAAAAGCAAGTTATTAAAACATGGTCACGTAGATCAACTATTTTCCCAGCATTTGTTGGTCATACTATAGCTGTATATGACGGACGTAAACACGTACCTGTATATATAACAGAAGATATGGTCGGACATAAGTTAGGTGAATTTGCGCCAAGCCGTACGTTTAAAGGGCATAGTGGCGATGACAAGAAAACAAAACGCTAATGAGAGGAGGCACTCAGCATGCAAGCTAAAGCCGTTGCTAAATCTGTTCGTATAGCTCCTCGTAAAGTTCGTTTGGTTATCGATTTAATTCGAGGAAAAGAAGTAGGCGAAGCAATTGCAATCCTGCGCCATACACAACGTGGTGCTTCTCCAGTTGTAGAGAAACTTTTAAACTCTGCAATTGCAAACGCAGAGCACAATTACGAAATGGATCCAGATAACTTAGTAATTTCAGAGGCATTTGTAGATGAGGGTGCAACATTGAAACGTTTCCGTCCACGTGCACAAGGACGTGCAAGTAAAATCAACAAACGCACAAGCCACGTAACAGTGGTTGTTACAGAAAAGAAGGAGGGATAGTTAGTGGGTCAAAAAATAAATCCAACCGGTCTTCGTGTCGGTATTATTCGTGACTGGGAGTCCAAATGGTATGCAGGCAAAGATTATGCAGATCTATTGCATGAAGATATCAAAATAAGAGAATATCTTGAAAATCGTCTTAGCACTGCTGCAGTTTCATCTATTGAAATTGAACGTGCGGCAAATCGCGTGAATATTACAATTCACACTGGAAAACCTGGTATGGTTATTGGGAAAGGCGGTTCTGAAGTAGAAGCGCTACGTAAATCTTTAAACAGTCTAACAGGCAAGCGTGTTCACATAAATATTGTTGAAATTAAAAAAGTTGATCTTAACGCACAGTTAGTTGCAGAAAATATTGCTCGTCAACTAGAAAACCGTATTTCATTCCGTCGTGCTCAAAAGCAAGCAATCCAACGTGCAATGCGTGGAGGGGCAAAAGGAATCAAAACTCAAGTATCCGGACGTCTAGGTGGAGCAGATATCGCTCGTGCGGAACATTACAGTGAAGGAACTGTACCACTACACACACTTCGTGCTGACATTGATTATGCTCATGCGGAAGCTGATACTACTTATGGTAAGCTAGGTGTCAAAGTGTGGATTTATCGTGGAGAGGTCCTTCCAACTAAAAACAAAAACTAAAGGAAGGGGGCAGATGCATTATGTTAATGCCTAAACGTGTTAAATATCGCAAACAACATCGTGGTCGTATGAAAGGCCGTGCAAAAGGTGGAACGACAGTAGCATTCGGTGAATACGGACTGCAAGCTACTGAAGCTACATGGATTACAAGCCGTCAAATTGAGGCTGCTCGTATTGCAATGACTCGTTATATGAAACGTGGCGGTAAAGTTTGGATTAAAATATTCCCAGACAAACCATACACTGCAAAACCCCTCGAAGTTCGTATGGGTTCCGGTAAAGGTGCTCCAGAAGGATGGGTTGCAGTAGTAAAACCAGGAAAAATCTTGTTTGAAATCGCTGGTGTATCAGAAGAAGTTGCACGTGAAGCGTTGCGTCTTGCTTCTCATAAACTACCGATAAAAACTAAATTTGTAAAACGCGAAGAAATTGGTGGTGAAAGCAATGAAGGCTAATGAAATTAGAGAATTAACCACTGCCGAAATTGAACAAAAAGTGAAATCATTAAAAGAAGAGTTATTTAACTTACGCTTCCAACTTGCAACAGGACAACTGGAAAACACAGCACGGATTCGTCAAGTGAGAAAATCAATTGCCCGTATGAAAACAGTTGTACGTCAGCGTGAAGTTAGTGTAAATAACTAATCTAGAGAGGAGGCTAGCCTCAAATGAGTGAACGTAATAATCGTAAAGTATACACTGGTCGTGTTGTATCGGATAAAATGGATAAAACAATTACCGTTTTAGTTGAAACTTACAAGTTCCACAAATTATACGGTAAGCGTGTTAAGTATTCCAAGAAATTCAAAACGCATGATGAAAATAATCAAGCTAAAACAGGTGACATCGTTCGCATTATGGAAACTCGTCCGCTATCTGCAACAAAGCGTTTCCGTTTAGTCGAAATCGTTAAAGAAGCGGTAATTATATAAATAAAGTTCGCTCGGAATGTAGCCGAAGGGAGGTCACAGCGGTATGATTCAACAAGAAACTAGTTTAAAAGTGGCAGATAACTCTGGTGCACGTGTATTACAAGCAATTAAAGTGCTAGGTGGCTCAGGTCGTAAAACTGCTAACATTGGCGATGTAATTGTATGTACTGTAAAACATGCAACACCAGGAGGCGTTGTCAAAAAAGGTGAAGTTGTAAAAGCTGTTATTGTACGATCCAAAACTGGTGCACGCCGAAAAGATGGTTCTTATATTCGTTTTGATGAAAATGCTGCGGTAATCGTTCGTGATGACAAAAGTCCAAGAGGTACTCGTATCTTCGGACCAGTTGCACGTGAATTACGTGATGCAAAATTCATGAAAATCGTATCTCTAGCACCAGAAGTATTATAAGCCGTAATGAAAAGCCTTGTAAGGAGGTGCGTTAAGCATGCATGTAAAAAAAGGTGATAAAGTAAAAGTGTTATCCGGTAAAGACCGTGGAAAAGAAGGGACTATTCTCGAAGCATACCCAAAAAAAGAACGTGTTCTAGTTGAGGGTATTAACATGACAAAAAAACACGCTAAACCTTCTCAGGATAATCCACAAGGTGGAATTCTTAACCAAGAAGCACCAATTCACGTTTCTAACGTAATGCCAATTGATCCGAAATCTGGCGAACCAACTCGAGTTGGATATGAAGTGCAAAATGGTAAGAAGGTCCGTATCGCTAAAAAATCCGGTGAAGCGTTAGATAAATAGTTTCATGCGAAAGGAGGGCGACATGATGAATCAACTTAAACAAAAATACCAAGATGAAATCACACCATCTTTGATGAATAAATTTAATTATAAATCGGTTATGCAGGTCCCAGCAATAGAGAAAATAATTATTAACATGGGTGTTGGGGATGCTGTTCAAAACTCAAAAGTACTAGATAATGCAGTAGAAGAGCTTGCATTAATTTCTGGTCAAAAACCAATGATCACACGTGCGAAAAAATCAATTGCTGGCTTCCGCCTGCGTGAAGGAATGCCTATTGGTGCAAAAGTAACACTACGTGGTGAGCGTATGTATGAATTCCTACAAAAGCTTATTTCAGTGTCACTTCCACGTGTTCGTGACTTCCGTGGTATTTCTAAAAAGGCATTTGATGGCCGTGGTAATTATACATTGGGTGTAAAAGAACAGTTAATTTTCCCTGAAATTAACTATGATAAAGTAAATAAAGTGCGTGGTATGGATATTGTAATTGTAACAACTTCCAATACAGACGAAGAAGCGCGTGAACTTTTAGCTCAGCTGGGCATGCCTTTCCAAAAATAAGCTTAGAGCTAATACAAGGAGGGAAAATCGTGGCTAAAAAAGCAATGATTGCAAAACAAAAACGCCCACAAAAGTATCGAGTACGTGAATATACACGTTGTGAGCGATGTGGCCGTCCACATTCTGTAATTCGCAAATTTAAACTATGCCGTATTTGTTTCCGCGAACTTGCCCATAAAGGTCAAATTCCTGGTGTCAAAAAAGCAAGCTGGTAAACCCCGTAAGGGAAGGAGGTAATGAGTAATGGTAATGACAGATCCAATCGCAGATATGCTAACTCGTATTCGTAATGCTAACATGGTGCGCCATGAAAAATTAGAACTTCCGGCTTCTAAGATGAAGAAGGAGATCGCTGATATTCTTAAACGTGAAGGTTTTGTGCGTGATTATGAATTCATTGAAGATAATAAGCAAGGTGTTCTGCGCATTTTCCTTAAATACGGTGCAAACGAAGAGCGCGTAATTACGGGAGTTAAGCGTATTAGTAAGCCAGGACTACGTGTTTATGCCAAAGCAAATGAAGTACCACGAGTACTTAATGGCTTAGGAACAGCTATTGTATCGACTTCAAAAGGTGTGTTATCCGATAAAGAAGCACGTTCGCAAGCTGTTGGTGGCGAAGTGCTAGCGTATGTTTGGTAATTAACATTTTAAAGACAGGAGGTGCATGGAATGTCTCGTATAGGACTTAATCCGATTCAAATCCCAGAAGGTGTAGAAGTAAAGTTCGATGATAACACTGTTACTGTTAAGGGCCCTAAGGGGGAGTTAACAAGAACACTGCACCAGGATATTAAAATCAATGTTGAAGATAACACAATTACATTTGAGCGCCCTAGTGACCATAAAGCACACCGTGCATTGCACGGAACAACACGAAGCCTCATCAATAACATGATCGAAGGTGTTCATAAAGGCTTTGAAAAACAGCTTGAAATTATTGGTGTTGGTTACCGAGCGCAAAAACAAGGTAATAAAACTACAATAAATGCAGGTTATTCTCATCCGGTTGAAATAGAGCAACCAGAGGGCATTGAAATAGAAGTACCTAAAAACACACAAATTGTTGTTAAGGGTATTGATAAAGAATTAGTTGGCGCTGTTGCTGCTAACATTAGAGCCATTCGCTCACCGGAACCTTATAAAGGAAAAGGTATTCGTTACATGGGTGAAAATGTACGCCAAAAAGAAGGTAAAACTGCTAAGTAAGACTAGTTAGGAAGCGGAAAGGAGTGACCTAAATGATCACAAAGCCTGATAGAAATTCCGTGCGTAAAAGAAGACACGCTCGTGTCCGTAAAAATCTTTATGGTACGGCTGAACGACCTCGTTTAAATGTATATCGTTCAAATAAAAACGTTTATGCGCAATTAATTGATGATATCAATGGAGCAACATTAGTAAGTGCATCTACAATGGATAAGGAATTCAGTAATAAGAACACAGGTAATGTAGAGGCTGCTAAACAAGTCGGTGAATTGATTGCAAAACGTGCCCAAGATAAAGGTTATAAAACAGTTGTGTTTGATCGTGGAGGCTATCTATATCATGGACGTGTAAAGGCAATCGCAGATGCTGCTCGTGAGGCAGGTCTTGAATTTTAATTGATAAAGGAGGGACATAGATGCATACAAACATTGATCCGAATAAACTAGATATTGAAGAACGTGTAGTTACGATCAACCGGGTAGCTAAGGTTGTTAAGGGTGGACGTCGTTTCCGTTTTGCTGCATTAGTAGTAGTCGGTGATAAAAATGGCCATGTAGGTTTTGGTACAGGTAAAGCTTTGGAAGTACCAGAGGCTATTAAAAAGGCTGTTGATGATGCAAAGAAAAACTTAATTGAAGTACCAATCGTAGGAACAACAATACCACATGAAATTCATGGCCGATTCGGTTCAGGTAACGTGTTAATGAAGCCTGCTGCAGAAGGTACAGGTGTTATTTCAGGGGGACCAGTTCGTGCAGTGCTTGAGCTTGCTGGAGTTGGTGACATTTTAACGAAATCACTTGGAGCTAACACACCAATTAATATGATTCGCGCAACATTAAATGGTCTTACTAACTTAAAGCGCGCAGAAGACGTAGCTAAATTACGCGGGAAGTCCGTAGAAGAACTGTTAGGATAAGGAGGGATATATTATGTCTAAAAAATTAGAAATCACCCTCAAGCGCAGTGTTATTGGCAAAAAAGAAGGGCAAATAAAAACTGCTCAAACACTAGGACTTAAAAAAGTAAATGATATCGTTGTACGAGAAGATTCCCCTGCAGTCCGCGGGATGTTGAATAAAATTTCTCATATGGTAACGGTAAAAGAAATTTAGTTTTGATAAAGCGTAAAGAGGAGGTGCTCGCATGAAACTACATGAATTGAAATCAGTAGAAGGACGCAAACAGCGCAACCGTGTTGGTCGTGGTATGTCATCTGGAAATGGTAAAACATCAGGTAGGGGACATAAAGGACAAAAGGCACGTTCAGGTGGCGGTACACGTGTGGGATTTGAAGGTGGTCAACTACCACTATTCCAACGTATGCCTAAACGAGGATTTACAAACATTCATCGTAAAGAATTTGCCATTGTTAATCTAGATGCGCTAAATCGCTTTGATGAAGGTACAGAAATCACACCTGAGTTGTTGCTAAATGAAGGTGTCATAAAGAACCAAAAGGCCGGTATTAAGGTGCTAGGAAACGGTTCTGTTGAGAAAAAATTTACTGTGAAAGCAAATAAATTCTCTGCTTCAGCTAAAGAAGCAATAGAAGCAGCGGGCGGTAAAACAGAGGTGATCTAATGTTCCGCACAATCTCCAATTTTATGCGCGTAGGTGACATTAGGCGGAAAATTATTTTTACCCTATTAATGTTGATCGTTTTCCGTCTAGGCACATTTATTCCAGTGCCATTCACTAATAAACAGGCCATCGACTTTATGAACCAACAAAACGTTTTTGGGTTCCTAAATACATTTGGAGGTGGGGCATTACAGAACTTTTCCATTTTTGCAATGGGAATTATGCCTTACATTACTGCCTCGATTATCATACAATTATTGCAAATGGATGTTGTACCTAAATTTGCGGAATGGAAAAAGCAAGGGGAAATGGGCAGGAAAAAACTAGCTCAAGTTACCCGGTACGGTACAATCATTCTTGCATTTATCCAGGCAATTGCTATGTCTATTGGCTTTAATGCTATGGCTGGCGGTTTATTGATTGCCGATCCTAGCATTACCAAATTCTTGGTTATAGCTATCGTACTAACAAGCGGAACAGCATTTTTAATGTGGTTAGGCGAACAAATTACAGCCAATGGCGTAGGCAACGGTATTTCAATTTTAATTTTTGCAGGGATCGTTGCAGCAGTGCCAAATGGTGTAAAACAATTATACAGTCAGTATTTTATCAATCCTGGCGATGAGCTGTTTATTAATATCGTGATTGTATCACTTATTGCATTAGTTGTAGTTGCAGTAGTTGTTGGTGTTATTTTTATCCAACAAGCTCTACGGAAAATCCCAATACAATATGCAAAAAAACTTGTGAATCGGTCGCCTGTCGGGGGACACTCAACACATTTACCTCTTAAAGTAAATGCTGCAGGAGTTATTCCAGTTATTTTTGCTATTGCATTTATTATAGCACCTCGTACGGTAGCTAGTTTCTTTGAAGGGAGTAAAGTTGCTTCTACAATCGAAATGATCTTTGACTATACCCAACCTATTGGTATGGTATTATATGTAGTTTTAATTATTGCCTTCACTTATTTTTATACTTTTGTTCAAGTGAATCCAGAACAAATGGCTGAAAACTTACAAAAGCAGGGTGGATATATTCCGGGGATCCGACCTGGAAAAAACACAGAAACTTACCTTACACGCGTAATGTATCGTCTAACATTTGTAGGATCAATTTTCTTAGCAGCTGTTTCTGTGCTACCTATCGCATTAGGTGGGCTTGCAAATCTACCTAGCGCAGTACAAATCGGCGGCACAAGTTTACTAATCGTTGTTGGTGTAGCATTACAAACCATGAAACAACTAGAGAGTCAATTAGTAAAGCGGCACTACAAAGGATTTATTAAGTAAAACCTTGCTGCCTATGAGAGCGAGGGGAGAAAACTTGAATTTAATCTTAATGGGGCTTCCTGGTGCCGGAAAAGGTACACAGGCTGAAAAAATTAATGAAAAATATAATATCCCGCACATTTCAACAGGGGATATGTTCCGTTTAGCAATTAAAGAAGAAACAGATTTAGGAAAAAAAGCAAAAGCTTATATGGATCAGGGCGAACTCGTTCCGGACGAAGTGACAATAGGTATCGTTGAAGAACGTTTGCAAAAAGAGGACTGTAAAAATGGTTTTTTACTGGATGGATTTCCTAGAACCATCGCCCAAGCAGACGCATTGCAAACACTATTAAAAAATATGAATGAATCAATTAATTATGTCCTGCATGTGGATGTACCTGAAGAAAATTTAGTGGAGCGCCTAACTGGTCGAAGAGTTTGTCCAACATGCGGAGCAACTTATCATGTAATGTATAATCCTCCTGAAAAAGAGGGAATATGTGATAAAGACGGATCAACATTAATTCAACGTGAAGACGACCAGGCGGAAACTGTGAAAAATCGTTTAGCAGTAAATATCAAACAGACAAAACCTTTACTGGATTTTTATCAGGAAAAAGAGTTGCTTGTAACGATTAATGGTGATCAAGATATTGATCAAGTATTTCAAGATATACAAAATAGAATTGAAAAATAGACCATTTAACTATATTTACTAATCCGGAATAGATGCATTTCTCTATATTGAAAGTTATAATGTATGTTACGGAAAATGTAAGTAGAACATGGTTGATTAAATAAAAAGTGACACTGCATGTGGTAACTATTAAAACCTTTTTCAAGGGATAATAAATTAGAGCCTAAGTGAAGGTGATCGTTGTTGAGCGAAACTGATTCGATTCCGCGGATAGGTCAAGTTGTTCGTATAGTACAGGGACGTGAAGCAGGTCAATATGCGGTCGTTATTGAAGTGAGCGAAGATCGATTTGTCTTGCTGGCAGACGGAGAAAAACGAAAATATGATCGGCCTAAAAAAAAGAATGTCAATCATATTGAGATAACGAATTTCATTTCTCCGGAAGTCCGAAAAAGCCTTCTAGAAACTGGTCGTGTCACAAATGGGAAATTACGATTTGCCATAGCTAAGTTTATTGATGAGGTTGTGACTGATTTAAAGAAGGGAGATCAACACGATGGCGAAAGACGATGTAATTGAAGTTGAAGGAACCGTAACGGAAACATTGCCTAACGCAATGTTTAATGTAGAGCTTGAAAATGGGCATACGGTCTTGGCACATGTGTCTGGTAAAATTCGTATGCACTTTATCCGCATTCTGCCAGGCGATAAGGTAACGGTTGAACTTTCTCCGTATGATTTGACTAGAGGACGAATTACGTACCGTTATAAATAAGCATGAGCTCCGATATAAAAGGAGGTAAAGATGATGAAAGTAAGAGCATCTGTAAAACCAATTTGTGAAAAATGTAAAATTATTAAACGCAAAGGCAAAGTAATGGTGATTTGCGAAAACCCGAAACACAAGCAAAAACAAGGTTAATAACAAGGAGGTGCTAATGCATATGGCACGTATTGCAGGTATTGATATTCCGCGTGATAAACGTATAGTGATTTCTTTAACTTATATTTTTGGAGTTGGAAAAACCACTGCACAGAAAGTCCTTAAAGAAGCAGGCGTTTCAGAAAACACTCGTGTACGCGATCTTACGGAAGATGAATTGGGTAGCATCCGTAAAGCAATTGAAAGTTACACTGTAGAAGGTGACTTACGACGTGAAACATCTTTAAACATCAAACGTTTGACTGAAATCGGATCTTACAGAGGCCTTCGTCATCGCCGTGGACTTCCAGTTCGCGGGCAAAAGACTAAAAACAACTCACGTACTCGTAAAGGCCCACGTCATGCGGCTTCTAACAAATAAAAATAAAGTAAGGAGGTAAGCTAATTAATGGTTCGTAAAAATACAAACACACGTAAGCGTAAAGTGAAAAAGCAGGTAGAATCCGGCATAGGACACATTCGTTCTACATTTAACAATACAATTGTATCTATTACAGATAATCAGGGTAATGTAATTGGCTGGAGCTCAGCAGGTGCACTTGGTTTTAAAGGATCTAAAAAATCAACACCTTTTGCTGCTCAAATGGCTGCAGAAACAGCAGCTAAAGCAGCGACAGAAGTTGGTATGAAAACATTAGAAGTTACTGTTAAAGGGCCTGGTGCTGGTCGTGAAGCTGCTATTCGTTCACTGCAAGCAGCTGGATTAGAAGTTACTGCAATTCGTGATGTGACTCCAGTCCCTCATAATGGTTGTCGCCCACCAAAACGTCGTCGTGTATAAAAAAACTGTATAGAATTTGTCACCCTGTCTATAATGGGTTATGATGGCTAAAAGTCTAAGAAAAATATATTTTTTCTATTAACTCAACATTTAGTATGGCAGAGTACGAAAGAAATACGATAGAGCAGAAACGCCAACTGCCTATTTGAGGAATTTCGGTTAGACAGAGGTCTAACCGGGGTTTCGACGTTTTAAAGGAGGGTTTTGTTGAATGATCGAAATTGAAAAACCAAAAATTGAAACGGTAGAGATCAGCGATGATGCTACATTTGGTAAGTTCGTCGTCGAACCGCTTGAACGTGGATATGGTACTACTCTAGGAAACTCCTTGCGTCGTATCCTTCTATCCTCACTTCCAGGCGCAGCTGTTACATCAGTTCAAATTGATGGGGCATTACATGAATTTTCAACAATCGAAGGGGTCATGGAAGATGTCACTACGATTATTTTAAATTTAAAAAAGCTAGCCCTTAAAATTTATTCTGATGAAACAAAAACACTAGAAATTGATGTACAAGGAGAAGGTAAAGTTACGGCTGCAGATTTAACATATGATAGTGATGTAGAAGTATTAAATCCAGAACTACCAATTGCTACACTGAATAGTAAAGGTAGCTTGTATATGAAAATCACTGCAGAACGTGGTCGTGGCTATCGTCCAGCTGAAGAAAACAAGCATGATGAGCAGCCAATCGGTGTAATTCCAGTTGATTCTATTTTTACACCTGTATCACGTGCTACTTATCAGGTAGAAGATACTCGGGTAGGACAAATTGCTAATTTTGATAAATTAACATTAGATGTTTGGACCAATGGAAGCATACGCCCAGAGGAGGCTGTTTCTCTAGCGGCAAAGGTTTTCACGGAACACCTTAATATTTTTGTTGGTTTAACGGATGAAGCACAAAACGTGGAAATCATGGTAGAAAAAGAAGAAGATCAAAAAGAAAAAGTAATGGAAATGACAATTGAAGAATTAGATCTATCAGTCAGATCCTATAATTGTTTGAAGCGTGCTGGCATTAATACGGTTCAGGAACTTTCTAATAAATCTGAAGAAGATATGATGAAAGTACGTAACTTAGGTCGTAAATCATTAGAAGAAGTTAAAGCTAAACTAGATAACCTCGGTTTAAGTTTACGAAACGACGACTAATGATTACAATCGCCCAAGCATCAAGAAAGGGAGGGATAGTCCATGGCTAGAAAATTAGGCCGTAGAACAGAAGATCGTATGGCACTACTTCGCAACCTTGCGTCTGACTTAATCATTCATGAGCGAATTGAGACAACAGAAGCAAAAGCGAAAGAACTTAAATCTATCGTTGATAAAATGATTACGCTAGGAAAACGTGGAGATCTTCATGCACGTCGCCAAGCGTCAGCTTTCCTATATAACCAAGAAGCGGATGAAAACAATAATGTTATTCAAAAACTTTTTGATGACGTTGCTGCACGCTATGAGGACAGACAAGGTGGATATACACGTGTTCTTAAACTAGGTGATCGCCAAGGTGATGGAGCGGCAATGGCAATCATTGAACTAGTTTAATGATACTTGTGCGCGTCAAGGGCAGGACAGAATCTCTTCCACGAGGTGAATCCAGGCCCTTTTTTTATTAGTATTTCTACTAGTAAAAAAGTGTCGGGGTATCACCATATGTCCACTCAAATAGTTTCATTAATATTAAATTACTACGTTAACATGCCAATACACTTAGGTAATATATCTGTTTTTCCAAGGTGCACAACATCTAATAGGGGGATCCGAAAATGTCTAGTAAATTAGTAGAATTTAAAGATGTGTCTTTTCGATATGGTGAAGAGCAACCTTGGGTGCTAAAAAACTGTTCATTTGAAATCTTTGAAAATGAGTGGTTGGCAATCATTGGGCATAATGGTTCAGGTAAATCTACCATTGCAAAACTAATGAATGGATTATTATTTCCACAAGAGGGCGAAATCATTATTAATGGAAAACAGGTGAATGAGGCCAACATATGGGATATTCGCAAAGATGTCGGAATGGTTTTTCAAAATCCCGATAATCAATTTGTTGGGACAACTGTACAGGATGATGTTGCCTTTGGGATGGAAAACCGAGGCATTCCCAGAGATGAGATGATTCGCCGAATTGATCACACGCTAGCGGCTGTTAATATGCAAGATTACCGATTTACCGAGCCACATCGTCTATCAGGAGGACAAAAACAGCGAGTAGCCATTGCGAGCGTACTAGCTATTTTTCCTCAGGTTTTAATTTTAGATGAGGCGACTGCGATGCTCGATCCTAAAGGTCGCAAAGAAATTATGCAAACAGTCTCCAATGTGCAAACAAGTCAAAAGTTATCATTAATTACGATTACGCATGATTTGCAAGAGGTGGTACAAGCAGACCGTGTTATTGTAATGAATGCCGGAGAGATTTGGGAAGAAGCAAAACCGCGTGATATTTTTGGGAAAAAGGATGCGTTGAGAAAAATTGGATTAGATGTACCTTTTATCGGCATTCTAGCAGATGAATTAAAACATGCTGGAATAGCTATTTCACATGAACCTTTAAACCACGAGGAATTACTGGAGGATTTATGGACATTACATTTAAAAACGTAAATTATATTTACCAGCAAAATTCACCTTTTGCCCATAAAGCGATCGATGATTTATCCTTCCATATTCCTTCGGGTTCATTTGTAGCGATTATCGGTCATACCGGCTCTGGCAAATCAACGCTAATTCAACATTTAAATGGGCTTGTTGTTCCGAGTGAGGGAGAAGTAAGGGTAGGAGACTTTCTTCTGACAAAGGATAAAAAACCCAAAAATATGAAAGAACTACGAAGCCGCATTGGAGTGGTTTTTCAGTATCCAGAACATCAACTGTTTGAGGAGACCGTGGAAAAAGATATTGCCTTTGGGCCTACAAACTTTCATGTAGATGCAGAGGAAATCAAAAGGCGAATTCATGAAATCGTTCCCCTTGTTGGTCTTTCATCTGATTTCCTAAAACGCTCCCCATTTGACCTTAGTGGTGGGCAAATGCGGAGAGTGGCTATTGCAGGGGTGTTAGCAGTTAGACCAGACGTGCTTGTTTTGGACGAGCCCACTGCAGGATTAGACCCACGTGGACAAAAAGAAATCATGCATATGTTTTATAGTATGCACAAGCAGCAGAATTTAACAACGATTTTGGTTACACATAGTATGGAAGATGCACTAAAATATGCAGATCATGTCATTATCTTAAATAAAGGTACGAAGTATATGGAAGGCCGTCCGGAGGAAGTATTCATTCAAAAGGAAGCACTCCATCGCGTGCAGCTTGATGTTCCTGAGGTCATACAATTTTTAGATCAATTTGAAAAGAAGTTCAATCAACCAATTCCCTTTATGCGGCAATCGATTGTAGATATAGCCAAATCGATTCGCAACGTTGTGAAAGGGGATGCTTCGAAGTGAGTAATTCCTTTATTATCGGACAATACGTACCGGGTTCTTCGATCGTCCATCGGTTAGACCCAAGAACAAAAATGACTATTATATTTTTCTTTGTTATTATTGTTTTTCTTGCTAATTCAGTTGGAAGCTATGGTGTATTAATTGTATTTGCACTGCTGAGTATGTTTATAACAAGAATCCCCATTCATTATATTGTAAAAGGATTAACTCCCGTTTGGTTTTTAATTATATTTACATTTATATTACACTTGTTTGTGACAAGAGAAGGAACGGTATTGTTTGAAATATATACATTTAAAGTATATTCCGGTGGTGTCATTCAAGGTTTCGCTATCGCTATGCGTTTTTTCTTGCTGATTCTTGTAACTTCTCTTTTAACGTTAACTACCACGCCTATTGAAATTACAGATGCCATTGAAGATATGCTGGAGCCGCTAAAAAAAATCAAATTTCCTGTTCACGAGCTTGCGTTAATGATGTCGATCTCGCTTCGCTTTATACCAACGCTGATGCAAGAAACAGAAAAGATCTCTAAAGCTCAAGCTTCGCGAGGGGTTGATTTTAAAACAGGACCGATTAAAGAACGTGCTAAAGCAATCGTTCCATTACTAGTTCCACTGTTTGTCAGTGCGTTTAAGCGTGCGGAAGATTTAGCAATGGCAATGGAAGCGCGTGGCTATCATGGTGGGGAAGGGCGTACAAAGTTACGTGCATTAAAGATTGAAAAACGTGATATCTTTGTCTATATCTTATTTGCAATTGTTATTGCTCTCTTGTTGTATACTAGAAATTGATAAACAGGTGGATGGCTATGGAAAAGGTGAAATGTACGATAAGTTATGATGGTACAGATTTTTCTGGCTTTCAATCACAGCCAAAAATACGCACGGTGCAGGGTGAACTGGAGAAGGCTTTAATGAAAGTACACAAAGGAGAACATATTCGGATTCAAGCCTCAGGACGTACGGATGCAGGTGTACATGCTAAAAGTCAGACATTTCACTTTGAAAGCCCGTACGAGATTCCGGAGCATAATTGGAAGAAAGCTTTAAATACACTACTACCATGCGATATATATGTACATGAGACAAGAAAAGTACCAAGTTCTTTCCATGCACGATTCGATGCGATTGAAAAGGAATACCGCTATTATGTATGGAATGAAGAGGGGACCGATGTTTTTAAACGGAATTATTTTTATCTCTTTAAATGTCCCCTAAACATGGAAGCAATAAAAGAGGCTTGTAAATACTTTGAAGGGAAGCATGACTTCACTGCATTTTCCTCTGCAAAAGCAACAGTAAAAGGAAGCAAAGAACGAATACTCTATGAAGTAACATGCAACCAGAATGGGAATGAAATAGAATTCATCATTCGCGGGGATGGATTTTTGTATAATATGGTACGTATCATGGTTGGCTTCCTATTAGATGTTGGGCAAGGAAAAAGGAATGCATCAGAGGTACATGACCTATTTGCAAAAAAAGATCGAAGACTTGTGGGGAAAACAGTACCACCACAAGGCTTATATTTATGGGATGTAAAATATTCATTAAAATAGTTGAAATGCACGAGGAAACTTGACAAATAGCCCTAATTTGGTATATTATGATCTATGGCAATTTATTTCTAAACCATGATTAGCCCCGGAAACTAATTGTGTTGAAATATAGGAATAACAACAAATGAACGAATGAAATATGGAGGGAAATCAATCATGCGCACAACTTTCATGGCGAATGAAAACAATATTGAACGCAAATGGCTTGTTGTGGATGCTGAAGGTCAAAGATTAGGCCGACTAGCAAGTGAGGTTGCTTCGATTCTTCGCGGTAAGCATAAACCTACTTACACACCACATGCTGATACTGGTGATCATGTAATCATCATTAATGCTGAAAAAATTGAACTAACTGGTAATAAACTTAATGATAAAATGTACTATCGTCATTCAAACTTTATCGGCGGTTTAAAAGAACGCAATGCGAATGAAATGCGTACAAAATACCCTGAGCAAATGCTTGAGATAACGGTTAAAGGAATGCTTCCTAAAGGTCCATTAGGCCGTAAAATGGGTAAAAAATTACACGTATATAGAGGATCTGAACACAAAAATCATGCACAAAAACCTGAAGTTTACGAGCTTCGTGGATAATAAAAGGAGGTAAAACCAATGGCACAAGTACAATATTACGGCACTGGCCGTCGAAAAAAATCAACTGCACGTGTACGTTTAGTTCCAGGAAATGGCCGTGTAGTTATTAATAAACGTGAAGCAAAAGACTATTTCCCATATGAAACACAACTATTAATCATGAATCAGCCGCTTGTTGCTACAGAAACAGAAGGCACATATGATGTATTAGTTAATGTTCATGGTGGAGGTTTCACTGGCCAAGCTGGTGCAATCCGTCATGGTATCGCTCGTGCGCTTCTAGAAGCGGATCCTGAATACCGCTCTACGTTAAAACGCGAAGGATACTTAACACGTGATGCACGTATGACTGAACGTAAGAAATACGGTCTTAAATCAGCTCGTCGTGCTCCACAGTTCTCAAAACGTTAAGAAATCAAGTTTTTCAAATCCCTCAACCACTTATGGTTGGGGGATTTTACTGTATATGCGGTGCTTTAAAAACAGGTGAAAATTCACGCGTAATATACTCTAAGTACTACCACGGGATGTACTTGTAACTGCTACTGTCATCTTTTAAATTACGCAAGCAATGTCTGAACAGCACAGTGCATAACAAGACAGCAATGTTGACATCAAGCTTCAATTTCAAGCAGCTGTAGATCAGATTTTCCTTGAATACCATGGCGTGTTTAGATTATCTCCTCGCTTACGTCATATCGATAGCAACTCCCTGGAATGGGGTGAATCCCGCTTTGATAGTCATTGATGACATTCAATTTTTTTCCGGATACTCTAACTTCTTTCAGACATAAAGATGCTCCTTCTCAGTAAACAGATTTTTTATATCTGTCTACTGAGAAGGAGCATATCAGTACGTGTGAGGAGTTCTCTTTTTCTTCCCGCGATACGGCGCATGTAGTATATCAATGATGTGTCCCAATTTTTCGTACGCCTCATTGATTGGGTAGGAAAAATCGGCCGGTGTGCAGGTCGCATCAAGAAGCATCTTGCTTTTATTAGAGGGCTTCTCGTTATGTAATAGAGTATCATTGTTCCCTGAAGACATTTCGCCATCCTTTGGCGGTCATTTAGGTCTTTCTTCTATTGAATGTACAAAGTACCCAGGCGCTATACGTACACTAAAGGCATGCTGGCCGCGCAAGGATGGTTTCATGGTCTTGGCGTATTCGTCCTTAAAATTCCACCAAGGGATGAGATTGGCTAGAGAGACCTAACGATTGTTTTTATTCAACTTGCCGCTCAAATGTTCATTCTTCCTTCGTTAACTGGATGAGTCTTTCTAGAACACGTTGGCGGCGATCATCTTCTAATGGGGCCAACTCAAAAATTTCGGAAAACCAAAGACCATCCACGGCCAGTCTTAAAATAGTGGCGTTAATGGGATCAAGGCCATCGTTGTCAATATGATCCTGCCATTGTTCATAAGCATCTTGAACAGGCTTCAATAAATCTCGATTGATTGTGGCCGCTGCCATTAACCCAGCGTCCATATGTTTATCGGGATTGCTTTGCTCGAATGTTCCTTTGATGAACGAACGTGTCCATCTTCCTCTCCCATGCTGTAATGTATCCTGATCAACATTCTTTTCGATATTATCTATATAATTTTGCATGGGATGTTGTACCATACCGGCGACTAAGGCATCTTTGGACGGAAAATGATATAATAGTCCTCCCTTACTCACACCGGCTTGCTTTGCTGCAGCTTCGAGTGTTAAGCTCAATATGCCATCTGATTGTACGATATATGCCGCCGCCTTGAGAATTTTAGAACGCGTGTCATTTTTAGACATAAACATATTCCTTTCGAATAATCTTCCACTCTTATTATACCGTCCAGACAGTTTTTAAAAAGAGGCTTTTTCCTCATTGTTCATATTATTTCTTACAAGGTTTCTTGTCTTCTTTTAATGAATGAATTAGGACTGCTGAACAAGTATGCCTTCCTTTCAATCATATTGTATCACAATGAGTGGGTTATGAGTTTTATAAAATGTATCGTGCAGAAAATTGATAAATGTAAGATAATAGATAAACTATTTCCCTTGGCTTTCTACCAAATGCATGAACAAATCAGGAAGTTCTCTTAACCACTCTAATATCTTCGCTCTATATTTATCTAATTTCCAGGTTTTACGCTTCGTAGAAGATGGCCAAAGAGACATTTCCTCCGGATCCTTTTCTAAATAATGAATAACAGCTTCATGAAATAGTGATTTGCCCAAAAAGAAGGAAATTGGGAATATTTATTTTGCATAGCGTGATATTGTAATAGAAAGATGCATAAAACCTTAGGTGTGTGAATGATAATGAAAAAGTTTTGGGGGTTTGTAGGTGCTGCTATCTGTCTGTAATAACAAGAGATGATGATTTGAATTTCCATCGACATAGCGTGAATAAAAAAACGATCCTTTCAACTGATGTTGGGGAGGAAGTTTCTGGGTATAACGTAAATAATCAGTTTGTTACGTTGAAAGATATCGTCTTTGTTTATATATATATATACATTTACTTTTATCATAATCGGTGTGTTTTTATTTATTGCTGGAATAATTCTTTTAATTGGAAAAAGGGAATTCTTTTATCCTATAGAAAGATGGGTTCAAACGATCCACTTAAAGCTAGGAAAAATCAAATATTTTAAGTCTTTATTAATGATAGCTGGTCTTCTTTTTCTTTTTGGAGGACATTTGCTTCATAAATGAAAAAGGGATACATATTGTACCCCCTCCTTTACAAAATATCATGGTTATTTTGTCTTGCTTCTTGTACTTGCTGACGTAAATCATGCAATTGTTCATAGGCTTGCTGAAATTGAGGATTTTCTGTTGCTTCTGTACCAGATTGACTTTGAGCATTTTCTAATTCTTGTTCTGCTTGCTGTAATTGTTCATGGGCTTGTTCCAAGAGCTGCGTATGTGACCCCTGTGCCCGGGAAACAGCTGCTCGAGCTTCTTTTATTTGTTTACTTGCTTGTTGTAGTTGTTGATGTAAGTTTTGCTCCACCGTATTTACCCTCCTTTTCTTTTTTATAAAGAATGCCTCTGTATATTGTTCCTTGAAATGAACGTAATATGTATCACTTGGTTTACTTGCCTTTTAACAAATAGGTGACAATATGTCATTTTCAATTGACAAGCGTAGTGTTTTGACGTAGTGTAAAATTATACTTATACGTGACAATGTGTCACCATCCAAAAATGGGGGAGACAAGTTGCCAAAGCACACTTTTTATAATTTACCAGAGGAAAAAAAAGGTACATTAATCGATGCAGCTAAAAAGGAATTTTCTAGAGTCCCCTTATTTGAAGCTTCTATATCTAATATCGTTAAAGTTGCAAAAATACCCAGAGGTAGCTTTTATCAATATTTTGAGGGCAAGGAGGATGTCTTTTTTTATCTGTTAGAGAAGCGGACAGAAGATATGAATAAAAAATTTATTGCCATTTTAAGGCAAAATAAAGGGGATCTGTTTAAAGCATTTCTAGAAGTATTTAAACATTTGCTATACGACTTTAAAAACCCCGAAAATCGTAATTTTTTTAAGCACACTTTTTTAAATATGAATCATGAAATAGAAATCATCTTTTATAAAATGTTTCATGAAAATAAACGAGAAGATGATTTGACTAGTATCAATGCTATTTTAGACAAGGAAAAGCTTAACATTGAAAATGAATATGAATTACCGCACGTAATGCAAATTTTAAAAATCGTTACGGTTCAAAATCTCATTCAAAACTTTGCAAAGGAGATTTCGTTTGAAAAGGCGATTGAGAAATATGAGTTAGAAATTAATTTGCTTAAAAATGGTCTTTATAAAGATAAATCATCTTATTTTATAGAATAAGCATTATAGGAGTGTTTGACATGACAACAACCATTTACACAGGAACTTGTACTTCATCCAGAAAAGCTAAATCATGGCTAACACAGCATAATATTCCTTTTGTCGAAAAAAACATAGATAAAAATCCATTAACGCTTGAGGAAATTAAGCATATTCTCTATATGACTGAAATGGGAACAGATGAAATTATATCCACAAGATCAATGGTTTTCCAAGACCTTCAGATAGATCTAGATACTATTTCTCTAAAGCAGTTAATGGAACTTATTTCTGCAAATCCCAAAATGTTGCGACGCCCGATTATTATGGACGAAAAAAGACTCCAAGTTGGTTTTCAAGAGGATAGCATCCGCCGATTTCTTCCAAGGAAAACCCGTAAACAATTATTAAATACTGCGGTCACTCCTGGAGCAGCTATTTGATAAAATAAATATTGTAATATTGAGTAGAGGAGGAAGTGCGTAGTGCAGCAAATAAGACAGCTAACGAAAGCGGATTACGGAGATATTTTTGCCTTATCCCAATTTGCCTTTCAATATGAATTATCAGAAGCGGCTTTAGCTAAAAAAGAAGAAGAGGCAAATCGTCATGCGATATGGGGTTGGATGGTTGATGAACAGCTTGCTGCCAAAATGCATATCGTCCCACTGTCCTGTTATATTCATGAGAGAGAATTCGCAATGGGTGGCATTAGTTCTGTAGCTACATGGCCGGAACACCGAAGAAAAGGATTAGTTAAAGATCTTCTTTATCATGGACTTGAACAGATGAAAAAGAATGGACAAACATTATCCTTCCTGCATCCATTTTCCGTTCCTTTCTATCGTAAGTTTGGGTGGGAACTTACCTTTACTGAAAAGCATTATTCCATTCCTATAGAAAAATTAAGAGGGAGTTGGAATCCAGCGGGATATGTAAGGCGAATACATAGAGATATTCCTCTCCTACATAAAATCTATAGCTCGTATGCTAAAAAATTTAGTGGAACTTTAATTCGGGATGAAAAATGGTGGGAACAGCGTGTATTAAAAGATGACCAACATATTGCGGTAGCGTATAATGAAAAAAATCATGCGGAAGGTTATGTTATTTATCGTGTGAAAAATAATACATTCAGTGTATCGGAAATTGCTTACACATCAATAAATGGTTGGAAGTTGTTGCTACAGTTCATCACTAATCATGATTCGATGGTTGAGAAGATTGATATGGTTGCACCTGAAAGTGATCATTTATCTCTTTTGGTAGATGAACCGAGGTTTGAACAGAGGATAATACCTTATTTTATGGCGCGAATTGTTGATGTATTAACTTTTTTAAAAAAATACCCATTTGAAAATAAATTAAGTGACGATAACTTGGTTTTACATGTTGAAGATTCGTTTTTTCAGCAGAACAGTGGCACATATCAGTTGGATAGAGAGGGAAACATCGAACGTATTCATGTGAATCAGACAGATGCCAAAGTCGGGGTTCATTGTACCATCCAGATGCTTACTTCGATGTTTCTCGGTTATAAGCGGCCATTCGAACTTTATCAGGTTGGATTAGTAAAAGGAGACGAACGCTCAGTCTCGGAGCTTGAACAAATGATTCCAAACCAGCAAACTTTTTTTGCGGATTTCTTTTAGTTCGCCCAGCATGGGCGAACTCTAACGGGTGAAAGTCCCGAGTGCAACCATGTAGCGGTAAGCACATAGCCAAAAGCAAGGGTGTCCAT
>NZ_JAGIKX010000017.1:0-58266 GCF_017874635.1 Virgibacillus alimentarius | reverse complement strand
TATGGACACCCTTGCTTTTGGCTATGTGCTTACCGCTACATGGTTGCACTCGGGACTTTCACCCGTTAGAGTTCGCCCATGCTGGGCGAACTAAAAAAAGAACGCCCTCAGGCGCTCTTTCTATCTCGATACCTCTGGCACTTCTTTTTTTAGTGCGTGACTCGGTTTATTTGGTACATCATGATGATGTCTGCAGCGGGGCTCGTACGATTCCGATGCACCGACCAGGATGATCGGATCGTCATATGAAGCTGGTTTGCCATCTATTAAACGTTGCGTGCGGCTTGCTGGCGAACTGCAGATCGGACAAATTGCGTTTAGCTTGGAAACAGATTCACTGAGCGCCATTAATTGTGGCATCGATCCGAATGGTTCTCCGCGAAAATTGGTATCGAGACCCGCAATAATGACACGGATGCCTTTATTTGCCAATTCTTCTGCGACATCCACGATTAAATCGTCAAAAAATTGGGCTTCATCAATCCCAATAATATCAAGTCCTGGTTCAATATATTGAAGTATTTCTTCTGCCTTTTGGACCGGAAGTGCAATTGTAGATGCTCCATTATGGGAGACAACAGCATTATGTTCATATCGATCGTCCAGCTGTGGCTTAAATACTTTTACAGATAAATTTCCAAACGTCGCACGGCGGACCCTGCGGATGAGTTCTTCTGACTTTCCAGAAAACATACTGCCGCAGATCACTTCTATCCAGCCACTATGTTTCATCACTTGCATGAGCGGGTACTCCCTTCAACATTCATCACAGATTCTCTTTAAGTATTTTACATCATTTAGACAAAAATAAAAACAGGCAGATGGTAGACAATGTGCCTGTTTTTCACGTGAACCGGCAAAAACCCGTTCAGTTTTTACTTCATATTATATTTTTTCTTAAAGCGGTCTACGCGGCCGCCGACTTTGTCTGCTTTTTGCTTCCCAGTGTAAAATGGGTGAGTATCTGAGCTAATTTCAACACGGATTAACGGATAAGTGTTACCGTCTTCCCACTCAATTGTTTCATCTGAATTTTTTGTTGATCCGCTCAAGAATTTAAAGTCAGAGCTTGTATCAAGAAATACAACTTTTCTGTATTCCGGATGAATATCTTTTTTCATTTCATTCCACTCCTTTTTGCCCTGCATCCCCATGGAAACAGAGTTATTGTAAGAGCCGTCATAGGTTTTATACCTTATCTAAACTCACATAAAAAGATTATAACAGTCTGCTTGACTGATTGCAATAGTCTATCCTTATTCGTGACTATTTTATATAACAAAGCTACCGGCTTATGCCTTTTCGCTTCATTTCATCATCCATTAATTGGAGAAACTCCTCGTTATTTTTAGATGACTTGATTCGTCTTAGGAAACGCTCGAGGAAATCACTGGAATCTTTCATTCCTTTTCGGATGGCCCACATTTTGTCAAGATGATCTTTGTCTAGAAGCAATTCTTCTTTTCTTGTACCAGAACGCAAGATATCAATAGCTGGGAAAATGCGCCTTTCCGCTAGTCCGCGATCTAGATGCAATTCCATATTACCTGTCCCTTTAAACTCCTCGTAAATCACGTCATCCATACGTGAGCCTGTATCGACTAAAGCAGTAGCCAAGATGGTGAAACTTCCACCTTCTTCAATATTTCTTGCTGCACCAAAAAATCGTTTTGGACGGTGAAATGCTGCCGGATCAATTCCTCCTGAAAGCGTACGACCGCTTGGAGGAATCACCAAATTGTAGGCACGAGCTAAACGGGTAATACTATCCATGAGTACGATGACATCGCGTTTGTGCTCTACGAGGCGCATTGCACGTTCTAAGACAAGTTCAGATACTTTAATATGGCTTTCAGGCACTTCATCAAATGTGGAACTGACAACATCCACATCACCACTTACCGACCGTTCAATGTCTGTTACTTCTTCTGGACGCTCGTCCACAAGTAAGATAATTAACTTCGCCTCAGGATGATTCGCAGAAATACTGTTAGCAATGTCTTTCAGCAGCATTGTTTTTCCTGCTTTTGGCGGAGATACGATAAGTCCGCGCTGACCAAATCCTACAGGGGTCATTAAATCCATGATTCTCGTTGAAACGTTTTTGGTGCTCTTTTCCAAATGCATTAATCGTTCTGGATATAGTGCTGTTAATGCTGGGAAATGTACACGTTCTTTTGATGTTTCCGGATTTTCATCGTTCACCGCATCAACATGTAGCAGTCCGTAATAACGCTCATTTTCTTTTGGTGGTCGTACCTTCCCGGACACCTTATCCCCATTACGAAGATCAAAGCGGCGAATTTGTGAAGCGGAAATATAGATATCCTCTGCACTCGGGGAATAATTAATTGGGCGGAGAAAGCCAAACCCTTCTGAAGGAATAATTTCTAAAATTCCATCCATAAATAAAAAACCATCTTTTTCAGCTTGTGCTTTTAAAATAGAAAATATTAATTCTTTTTTTGTAAGTTTTGCATAATATGAAACTTTGTATTCTCTTGCTAATGCGTAAATCTCTTTTAATGTTAAGGCTTCCAAGCTTGAAATTGTCAAAGCTGCCATCATATCACCATGCCTATTCATTTTACTTATTTCTCTTATTAAATTAAAAAACTAAAATAGTTTGATAAATGCAATTGAATGTATAAAACAACCTCATATTAGATATGAATTCGTTTATTAAGAGATGGAAGGTTGTCTGTAAATACCTGAAGAATATTTAGAAGCTAGAATAGAAGTTTGCAATCATACGTTGTTGTTCACATTACGGTTCAAATCGTCATACGAACATTCCTTTATATGTTAACCAAACGATACAATTATTAAACATCTTTTATCATACTGGTTTGTCGGCAAAAATTCAACTCTATTTTTTTCAAGCATAGATTTAATAGATAGAGAAGCCAAGATGTGGCTTCTCTGCTTTCTATGATCATTCCCATTTAAAAAGTTATGACTCCATAACTAAGTTTGGCTTTTTATTTAAGCTGTGTTTACCGTCAATAAAACGAACCGTACCACTTTTTGCGCGCATGACAACTGTTTGCGTGGTTGCTTTTTGTCCTTTAAATTGAACCCCTTTTAACAGTTCACCATCTGTAACTCCTGAAGCAGCAAAAATGGCATCGTCGCCACTGCATAAATCATCCATATAAAATACTTTGTTGATATCCGTGATCCCCATCGCTTTACAGCGCTCTCTCTCTTCATCATTCGATGGGACAAGTTTTCCTTGGATTTCTCCACCTAAACACTTTAATGCGACAGCAGCTAAAACACCTTCAGGCGCTCCTCCAACTCCAAATAACACATCGACACCTGTTTCATCAAATGCAGTATTCATGGCTCCTGCTACATCCCCATCCGGAATTAGTTTAATTCTTGCACCTGCTTCACGGATTTCTTCAATTAATTCTTTGTGACGCGGGCGATCCAGAACAACGGCAACAACATCTTCTATTTGTTTATTTTTTGCTTTTGCCACTGCGGCTAAATTTTCTTTTGTGGAAGCATTAATATCTACTGCCCCTACAGCTTCTGGTCCAACTGCTATTTTTTTCATATACATATCTGGTGCATGCAAAAGGTTGCCTCCGTCCGCAATAGCAATAACGGCTAGGGCATTCCAGGTACCTTGTGCTACAATCGATGTTCCCTCTAATGGATCAACAGCGACATCCACCAAAGGGCCACTTCCAGTCCCTAGTTTTTCTCCGATATAAAGCATTGGCGCTTCGTCCATTTCTCCTTCACCAATGACAACCGTACCTTGCATTGGAATCGTATCAAACACATCCCGCATTGCAGACGTTGCTGCATCATCTGCTTCTTCCTTTTTACCTCTTCCCATCCAGCGTGCGGACGATAAAGCAGCTGCCTCTGTAACACGGACGATTTCCATTGTTAAACTTCTTTCCATCGATTCCCTCTCCTTTTTATCCTGTATGTAAAACATAAGATGATTACACTAAAAGTAGCAAAGGAAGGACGCTTAAGCTGAGCGAAGATTGCTTAAACATACCTTCACCACTAGATTTTACTGCATTATAAATTTTGAAATTGCTTCACTTCTTGTTCTGTCATATCTTCACGCCATATGTTTGCACCGAGGTTGTTCAATTTCTCAGTTATTTTTTCATAACCTCGCTCAATATGCTCAATGCCAGTAATTTCCGTAATCCCATTTGCCATTAACCCCGCTATAATGAGGGCTGCACCAGCTCGCAGATCAGAAGCTTTCACCCTGGCTCCTTCTAATTGCACTGGTCCTGATACGATCACAGACCCACCTTCTACTTTTATTGATGCATTCATTCGTCTTAACTCATCAATATGCTTCAGTCGTGCAGAATAAATCGTATCTGTAATTACCCCTGTATTGACTGCCTTGGTTAATAATGACGTGAAAGGCTGCTGAAGATCTGTTGGAAATCCTGGATAAACCAACGTTTTAACATCCACACTTTTCAGTGGCTTCTGAGGCATGATGCGAAGCTGCTCATCTTTTTCTTCGATGGATACATCCATCTCACGTAACTTCGCCAGTAAAGACTCTATGTGTTGCGGAATAACGTTATCAATCGTTACATCAGTTCCTTGGGCAGCAGCTGCGATCGCATAGGTTCCTGCCTCTATTCGGTCCGGAATAATCGTATGCTTGCAGCCGTTTAGAGAAGAAACACCTTCTATTCGAATAACGTCCGTTCCTACCCCTTTTATTTTTGCTCCCATATTCGTCAGCAATGTAGCAACATCAATAATTTCCGGCTCTTTAGCCGCGTTTTCAATCACTGTTTTTCCTTTCGCTCTCACTGCAGCGAGCATAATATTGATGGTAGCTCCCACACTGACAACGTCCAAATAAATTCTTGCTCCAGTAAGCTCTTTAGCACGAAGATAAATAGCTCCTTGTTCATTCGTTACCTCAGCGCCAAGTGCTTCAAATCCTTTAATATGTTGGTCAATTGGACGAGGCCCTAAATAGCAGCCACCAGGAAGCCCAATAACAGCTTTTTTAAATTTGCCAAGCATGGCTCCCATAAAATAATAAGAAGCACGAAGCTGTTTTACTTTCCCGTTAGGCAATGGCATGTCAATCATTTCTGCCGGGTCGATGTGTACGGTTTGTCCATCCCAAGATACATGACCGCCTATTTCTTCTAGTAAGTCTCCAAGTGTATAAACATCCGAAATTTCCGGAAGACCTTCGATAGATACGTCAGAATCAGCCAATATAGCTGCAGGCAGCAAGGCAACAGCGCTATTTTTCGCTCCGCTGACCCTAACCTTGCCATTTAGCAGGTGACCACCTTCAACTAATATTTTCTTCATTTAAAAACCCCACTTTTGAAGCCGTCTCACCAGGGACTTACCCTGTCTTTGAGAAGCTGGCACATTGTTGTAGAACTCACTTTTTCATCATGAAAGCACAGAACATGTATCGCTAACGCTGATGCATGTTCTTGTTTTTTGCAGCTATCAGGAAAAGCAGCAAAGTCTTTCTAATGTTAGCTTGTGCAGCTTTTCCATTATTATGCAATTAATTTTGCTTATTCCAGTCTGCAAGAAACTTTTCAATTCCTTGATCTGTTAATGGATGTTTTACGATTTGACCAAATAGTTTATATGGAACTGTAGCAATGTGGGCGCCATTTACTGCAGCATCAACAATATGTAGCGGGTGTCTGATTGATGCAGCAATAATTTCTGTGTGGATTTGATGCCGGTTAAATATTTCTGAAATGGTTGCAATTAATTGCATCCCGTCATGACCAATATCATCTAAGCGACCTAAAAATGGAGATACATATGTCGCTCCGGCGCGAGCAGCTAACAATGCTTGCGTTGCATTAAAGATGAGCGTTACATTTGTTTTAATATTAAGGTCACTAAATGCCTTTACCGCTTTTAGGCCTTCTAGGGTCATTGGCACTTTCACCGTAATATTAGGAGCAATAGCTGCTAATTCTTTTCCTTCTTGAATCATTCCTTCTGCATCTTCTGCAATAACCTCTGCGCTTACCGAACCTGAGACTACATCCGTAATTTCTCTCAGACGGTCATGGAATGATATACCTTCTTTAGCCACTAAACTTGGATTTGTCGTTACACCTGAAAGCACACCCAGCTCCTGTGCTGCTCGAATATCATCAATATTCGCTGTATCTACAAAAAATTTCATACCTTTCCATCCTCTCCTTTTATATGGTAATTGGATTTTTCCATATTTGAAACGTAAAATGAAGTTTTTATTATCCTTTAAGGCTCGTGATCCAGGATTCAAATAGGCCTTTTATGCTTTTTCTGAAGAACCAAATTCAACACCTATTGCCAATCACTGTCTATATTTACATAAACGTTAGCACTGCATAAGCTATGAAACGCATGCACGAAATCTTGGATCTAAATCAACTACATAATAAGAATACCAACAACTGTGCTAAGGCGCAACAATAGTGTGTCTTTTTTAATTGGAAGATTTCACCTTAGTCAGGTAAATATTGATTTCACTTTTTCAACTACTGCTTTAATATCAAACGGTTTGGCCAAAACCCCTTTTAATAAATGGTACTTATCTGTTTCTCTATCCATTTCTTCTACTAAACCACTCATTAACATAACTGGAACCTGCATGTTATCTTGTTCCATTCGATTCAAAACCTCAATACCATTAATAATGGGCAATCTGTAATCCAAAATCACTAAATCAAAGTGTTTTTTTGCTAATGTATCCAGCGTTTCCTTTCCTGTCTCCGCAGTATGAACCTTATAACCCTCGTTTTCAAAAACATCTGTTAATAATAATCGGATACCAGGCTGATCATCTACAATTAATATCTCTCTCTGCATATCATGACGCCTCTTTTCTTTTTCTTTCTTTACTATTCAAATCCATTCGATAAAGACCCTCACAAATCCTGCCAACGTTACGAAAATAAATTTTATAAAAAAGAACCGGCTTGGGAGCTATATAAGCTTTTCCAGCCGGTTCTTCTTTTTTGACAGTTATAAATGCAAAATATCAATAAGAAAGAAACATCTTGACATCTAGCGAATTATTCACCTTTACGTTGAACTACTGCATTAATAAACCCATCAAATAATGCATGCGGTTTTATCGGGCGTGATTTAAATTCCGGATGAAACTGACAAGCAACAAACCATGGATGATCGTTTAATTCGATAATTTCAACGAGTTTTCCATCTGGGCTCATACCAGAGAAAGTCATACCATTTTCTTCAAATTGCTTGCGATATGCATTATTAAATTCATAACGGTGGCGATGGCGTTCATGAATGACGTCCTCGTTATTATATACATGCTTCGTTTTACTTCCGTCTTTTAATGCACATGGATAGACGCCAAGCCTCAACGTTCCACCCATATCCGCAACATTCTCTTGATCCGGCAAGAGGCCAATAATCGGATGCTCGGTATCCGGGTTGATTTCTTGAGAGTGTGCATGCTCAAGTCCTAATACATTTCGTGCAAATTCAACAGACGCAAGCTGCATACCTAAGCAGATTCCGAAAAAAGGAATTTCCTTTTCTCTAGCATAGCGGATCGCTTCAATTTTCCCTTCAATACCCCGATCACCAAACCCGCCAGGAACAATGATGCCATCCACATGTGACAATTCTTTTTGAATAGATTCTGCTTCTAATTTTTCGGAGTTAATCCAGTGAATGCGAATGTCAGCATCATAGGAGTAGCCTGCATGCTTCAGGGATTCCACGACGGAAAGATACGCATCTGGAAGTTCTACATATTTTCCAACGACACCAATATCAATCGCCTTGGAAAGTCCTCGTACGCGGTCAACCAATTTCTTCCATTCATCCATATTTGCAGGTTCGCAATCGATGCCAAAATGATCACATGCTAGCTGATCCAGTTTTTGCTTTTGCAAGGAAAGGGGCACTTGATAAAGTGTGTCTGCATCATGCATCTCAATTACTGCTTTTTCATTTATATCACAGAATAGTGATATTTTTTCCTTCAGGCTTTTACTAATCGTCATTTCCGTACGCAAAATAATCGCATCTGGCTGGATGCCAAGGGACCGCAATTCTTTAACACTATGTTGCGTCGGCTTTGTTTTTATTTCACCGGCTGCCTTAATGAAAGGTACGAGTGTACAGTGGATGTACATGACATGCTCTCTACCAATATCACTTTTAATTTGTCGTATTGCTTCCAAAAATGGCAGGGATTCAATATCCCCAACCGTACCGCCAATTTCCGTGATCACTACATCTGCATTCGTCGCTTCCCCAGCTCGGAATACTTGATCTTTAATTTCATTGGTAATATGCGGAATAACTTGGACGGTTCCTCCTAAATAATCTCCTCGACGTTCTTTTTTGATGACACTGGAGTAAACTTTTCCTGTTGTAATGTTGCTATATTTATTTAAATTAATATCGATAAATCGTTCATAATGTCCTAAATCTAAATCGGTTTCCGCACCATCTTCTGTTACAAAAACTTCTCCATGCTGATATGGGCTCATCGTGCCAGGATCAACGTTAATATAAGGATCAAATTTTTGAATTGTTACCTTTAAACCTCTGTTTTTTAATAAACGCCCTAGTGAAGCAGCTGTTATTCCTTTTCCTAGTGATGAAACAACGCCACCGGTTACAAAAATATACTTGGTCACTCTTTATCCCTCTTCCTTATATAGTTGTTAGGTTTCACTTTATCACTAGTATGTAATTCATACCTGCATACTATATTGTGCACCTATTATACGTAAAAATAATCACAAAATTTGCAGGTGCCCACTTATAAAAAAAATAAACGCTTCCCCAGCAAATAGGGGAAACGCTTTGATATTTTTATATGATTTCAAGAGCCCAATAGAAATTGTACGCTTAAGGATTAAAAAAGTCAAGATAGCTTTACACGCTATTTTTCTTCCTCATCATCATCGAAATCTTCATCGCCAAATTCCTCATCAAGATTTTCATCCAAACCCTTTTCATACTGTTCATCATTAGATTCTTCATCAAAGTCACCGAAGTCTTCTTCAATATCTAATTTTTCATCTTCAAATGTTACTTTTTTCTCCGCTTTTTCATTTTTCTTCTTTTTCGCCGTCTTTTTCTTCTTCTTCTTTGGAGTTGCTGTTAATGTCTCATCAATTTTTTCTACTGGGTACCAACGCTTCAGTCCCCACATTCCTGAACCTAGCGTGAGGAAGCGACCGTCTAAATTTAAATCGGTATAAAAGGTAACGATTTTTTCATCTGTTTGACTCTCCGTAAATTCTTTTATCTCCGCAATCTTATTAAAAACTTCTTTAAAGTCCATTGCCTTCTGTTCATCTATTAAGATTAATCTTCCAAGTTCAATCATTGACATGTTTTGTAGCTCTTCATGGCCATAGTTTTGTAAACCCACAGTAGCGCACTCCCTTTTCAGTAGTTAAAAAGGGGTTTGACCCCTTAATTTTTAATATCATAACAAGTCTGATTTGCTTTGTCTAGTGAGATCTTATTTTTCGTCTGAATACATTACATGGGCCTTTTGATTTTTCACTTTGCTACAGGCAATGGCCATTAGCTAGTCTTCCCTTTTAATATCAATCGCTTGCAGCAGGAAATGGATTTGTCTGTCAATATATTCTTCTAATGAGAATTGTTTCTGCAGCATCCATCTTCTAAATCCCCACATTTGTCCTTGGACAAAGATATTATTTGCAAGTATTTCTGCATCCGCCTGCTCCATTTTATGTGGCAAACTGGTTATGATCAGATGCTCTAGCATATCAACCATTTCTCTTTCTTTTTTTAATACATATTCCTTCTTTTCCCCCTCTAGGGATTTCACTTCCTGATACATGATGATGACGCCTTCTTGCATCTCATCGATAAGCCGAAAATAAGACTTCGTAACATTTATCAAATTTTCTAAAGAAGGGGATTCATGATCAATGCTTTCTTCTAAACACGCATGTACTTGATCATAAATTGCATCGCAAACAAGAAATAGAACATCTTCCTTGGTCCGAATGTACTCGTAAAGTGTACCAATACTAAAACCTGCTTCCTTAGCAATTTCTCTTGTTGTTGTTTTATGAAATCCCTTTTCCTTAAAAAGGGTTATCGCTCCCTCAATCATCTGATTCCGTCTTTTTTCAATTAATTCCTTGTCTTTGACCGAAGAAAGGATTTGATCTTCTGTCATTTTTATAGAAACCCCCTTCTCTTACATTGTTCACATTCCCGCAACTCTATCCATATTATTCTTTCGTTAGCAGCCTTCCGATTACGAGCCGCTGTACTTCATTTGTTCCTTCATAAATTTGTGTAATTTTAGCATCCCGCATGAACCGCTCCACAGGATAGTCTTTTGTATATCCATATCCGCCAAATACTTGGACCGCTTCTACGGTCACACGCATCGCTGTATCACCAGCATACAATTTTGACATCGCCGATGCTTTTGAATATGGAAGGCCCTCCGACTCCAAATAGGCAGCTTGATAGGTTAATAGACGTGAAGCTTCAACTTCTGTTGCCATATCTGCCAGTTTAAAAGATATACCTTGATTGTGTGCGATCGGTTTTCCGAATTGTTCACGTTCTTTGGCATAATCTACCGCAGCATCAAGGGCACCTTGAGCAATCCCTAAAGCTTGAGCAGCAATACCGTTTCGACCGCCGTCGAGCGTGGTCATAGCAATTTTAAAGCCCTCGCCCTCTTCACCTAAACGATTCTCCTTTGGAATACGACAGTTTTCGAAAATCAGTTCCGTTGTTGGGGAGGAACGAATCCCAAGTTTCTTTTCTTTTTTACCAAATGTAAATCCTTCTGTCCCTTTTTCGACAATAAATGCTGTAATTCCTTTATGGTTTGCATTTGTATCTGTTTTTGCAAAAACAATATAAATATCAGCAACGCCACCATTCGTAATCCAAACTTTATTCCCATTTAATATGTAATCATCATTATCTTTGCGGGCTATTGTTTTCATAGAAACGACATCACTGCCCGCACCAGGCTCAGATAAGGCATAAGCTCCTAATGCTTCTCCTGACGCAAGACGGTATAAAAAGTTCTTTTTCTGTTCTTCGTTCCCGTAAGTATAAATCGGCCAGCTAGCAAGCGATAGATGTGCAGATAAGGTTACACCCGTAGAAGCACAGACACGTGATAGCTCTTCAACTGCGATACAATAGCTGACATAATCTGCATTAATCCCGCCATATTCTTCTGGCCAAGGAATACCCGTTAACCCAAGTTCTGCCATTTTTTCAAAAATCACTCGATCAAAGCGCTCTTCCTCATCGCGTTCAGCAGCTGTAGGTCCAACCTCATTTTCTGCGAAATCACGCACCATTTTTCGTAGCATTTCTTGTTCTTCCGTTAATTGAAAATCCATTGTTTTTCCTCCCCATCCTGATCGCATCCATCATTAATCTTTTAAAATTTGTTTTGCAATCACCATATGTTGTATTTCATTTGTTCCTTCATAAATTTCAGTCACCTTTGCATCACGGAAAAACCGTTCAACAGGGTAATCCTCCGTATATCCGTAACCTCCATGCACTTGAACAGCTTCAACTGCTGTTTTGGTCGCTGTTTTTGCAGCATACAGTTTCGCCATGGAAACTTCCTTCACGCAATGCTTCCCGTTTTCCATCAGCGATGCAGCATGATAGGTTAATTGTTTTGCAGCTTCCACTGCAGTAGCCATATCAGCCAGCTTAAAAGAAACACCTTGATGATGCGCAATTGCTTTGCCAAACTGCTCCCGTTCTTTTGCATAAGCGACCGCCTGCTCAAGCGCACCTTCGCTAATTCCCAGTGCCTGGGCAGCTATCCCGATACGTCCAACATTTAAATTGGACATGGCAATTTTAAAACCTTCTCCTTCTATACCAAGAAGCTGTGTTTTCGGGACGATACACTGATCAAAATTTAACTGCACTGTACTTGAGCCGCGCAGCCCCATTTTCTTCTCGTTTTTCCCTATCTCAAGACCCGGGCTGTTTTTTTCGACAATAAATGCACTAATTCCCTTTGATCCTTTTTCATTACCTGTACGTGCAAACGTAATAAATGTATCAGCTTCCGCTCCATTCGTAATAAATACTTTTGAACCGTTTAAAATATAATGATCTCCTACGTCTATTGCTTTCGTTTTTAAATTGGCAGCGTCTGATCCGGATCCAGGTTCGGTCAAAGCAAATGCGCCTAGGTACTCTCCGCTAGCAAGTTTCGGGACATAACGCTGTTTTTGTTCTTCACTACCAAAATCAACGATCGGATTAGTTCCAACGGAGGTGTGGACAGATAAAATAACACCTAAAGCGGCACTTACCTTGGATATTTCATGGATTGCTATAATGTATGAAATAAAGTCCATCCCGCTTCCACCATATTTTTCTGGAATAGGTATTCCCATCAACCCTAATTCGCCCATTTTCTGGATAATTCCCTCTGGAAATCGACCGTCGCTTTCCATACTTTCTATGTTTGGAGCTATTTCGGCGTGAGCAAAATCTCGAACCATTTTCCGCATCATCACTTGCTCTTCGGTAAAGCGGGTATTCATGCTGGCCCTCTCCCTTCAAGGTGTTTCCTCTTTTAATGATACTGATAAAAACCTCTGCCTGTTTTCTTACCTAACCATCCTGCTTTCACGTATTTTCTCAGCAATGGACATGGGCGATATTTGCTGTCACTAAACCCTTCATATAGCACTTCCATAATATAGAGGCAAGTATCCAGACCGATGAAATCGGCCAATGTTAATGGTCCCATTGGATGATTCATCCCAAGCTTCATGACCGTATCAATATCTTCCGGCGTGGCAACGCCTTCATAGACAGCGAAAATTGCTTCGTTTATCATTGGCATTAGCACACGGTTCGCTGCGAATCCCGGAAAATCCGCCACCTCGACGGGTGCTTTCTGTAATTCTTTTGTCATCGTTTCTATCGTTTCATATGTTTCGTCGCTTGTTTGCAGACCACGGATGACTTCAACAAGCTTCATCACTGGTACAGGATTCATAAAATGCATCCCGATCACTTTCTCTGGTCGGTTTGTTGCCGCAGCAATTTCCGTTATCGGAAGTGATGATGTATTGGATGCTAAAATGGTTTGTTCTGGCATTATTTCATCAAGCTGACGGAACACTTTTGTTTTCACATCCATGTTTTCCACAATCGCTTCAATCACAAGATCACAATGACCGCCATCTTTTATTTGAGTGGAAGTCTTCAGTCTTCCTAATGTCTTCGATTTATCCGCTTCTGTAATTCGTTCTTTATCCACTGCACGTTGCAGTAACTTTTCTATTTTATTTACCCCATTTTGAAGTGCATCTTGATTTACATCATTTAACAGCACCTCATAGCCTGCTTGCATGCAAACCTGCGCTATCCCGGCCCCCATCTGACCTGCGCCAATGACCATTACATTCTTTACTGTCATGAACATATTCCTCCTCCTGAGTGCTTTCTCCAGTTAAGATTTCGGTACTTCAATCAACACGGCGTCACCCTGACCGCCACCACTACAAATTGCTGCAATTCCAAGACCTCCGCCTCGGCGTTTTAATTCATGAATCAATGTTAAAATAATCCGCGCACCACTCGCACCAATCGGATGCCCTAAGGCAACGGCCCCTCCGTTCACATTCACTTTTTCTGAATCAATACCTGCGATTTCACCGCTAGCTAAGGAAACTGCTGCAAATGCTTCGTTAATTTCAAATAAATCAATATCCTCTTTCTTTTTACCGGTTTTCTCCAAAAGCTTATTGATGACCAGGCCTGGTGTTTGCGGGAATTTTTCCGCCTCTATCGCTACCTCCGCATGCCCTAAAACAAATGCCAATGGACTTTTTCCTAACTTTTCTGCCTTTTCATCAGACATTAACACAAAGGCACATGCACCATCATTCACCCCTGGTGCGTTCCCCGCTGTAATCGTTCCATCAGATCCAAAAGCAGAAGGCAATTTCGCCAATTTTTCGATACTAGTATCTTTTCGTGGTGCTTCATCTGTATCAACAATCATTGGATCACCTTTACGACGGGGGACTTCAAGGGCTACAATTTCCCCGGCAAACTTCCCTTCTTCGATTGCTTTTACCGCTCGTTGATGGCTTCGGTAGGACCATTCATCCTGTGCGTCTCTTGTTAATCCAAATTCATTTGCTGTATCATTTCCGTAATTGCCCATATGCACTCCTTGAAAAGAGCAGGTTAATCCATCATGGATCATCATATCTTTCACAGCCTTATCTCCCATACGATTTCCCCAGCGTGCATCGGGTAAAAAATAAGGAGCATTGCTCATGCTTTCCATGCCACCTGCTACAATTACTTCCTCATCACCAAGACGGATGAGCTGATCTGCCAATGTGACACTGCGAAGTCCAGACGCACATACCTTATTGATCGTTTCTGTTTTTACATTCCAAGGGATTCCGGCCTCCCTTGCAGCCTGCCTTGACGGGATTTGGCCTTGGCCTCCTTGCAAAACAGTTCCCATAATCACTTCATCAATTTCAGTGTTTTCCAGTTCTGCACGATCTAGTGCTGCATGTATTGCCTTTCCGCCCAATTTGGATGCTGTAAATGATTTTAGGCTTCCTCCGAATTTTCCAAACGGTGTTCTGGCACCTGATACAATAACGGTTCTTCTCATAGAAAACATCCCCTTCTTTGTATGATTATTTTTGATTCCCACGCTGCTTTCATGATTGAACGCTCGCTCAATTAGCTTATTCTACAAAAGGAGAGAAAAATCCTCCCCTTTTATCATTTCATCATCAACTAGAACGTCTATGCTGTTTTACTATCTTCTTTTGCAAATACAGATAATGCTAGAATTTCAGCAACATCCATCGTACTAATATCTTCTTCTACTTCTTTTGCCTTTGTTCCATCACTTAACATCGTTAAACAGAAAGGACATGCACTTGAAATCATGGATGGCTCCACTTCTAAGGCTTGCTCCGTTCGTGCTACGTTAATGCGGTTACCTGTCGTTTCCTCTGTCCACATTAAGCCCCCACCTGCACCACAGCACATGCCATTCTCACGATTACGTTTCATCTCTACCAATTCGAGCCCTGGAATAGATTTTAAGATTTCTCTTGGCGGATCATATACCCCGTTATATCTGCCCAGATAGCAAGAATCGTGATAAGTTAATCGTTGGTTAATTTCACCGGTTGGTTTTAGCTTTCCATTCATCACAAGGTCAAATAGCATTTGTGAGTGATGATACACTTCTGCTTCAAAACCAAAATCAGGATATTCATTTTTAAAGATATTATAAGCATGCGGATCAATGGTAACAATTTTTGTTACATTGTGTTTATTAAACTCTTTTATATTCTTTTCAGCAATTTCCTGGAATAAAAACTCATTCCCAATACGGCGAGCCGTATCTCCAGAATTCGCTTCTTTATTTCCTAAAATAGCAAAGTTAATCCCTGCTTGATTCATTAATTTCGCAAAGGCAATTGCTATTTTCTGACTGCGGCTGTCGAATGAGCCCATGGAGCTCACCCAGAATAGGTATTCAAAATCTTTATCTTCTTTTTTCAATTCTTTGATTGTCGGGATGTACACCGACTCGTCCAGCTCACGCCATTTAATGCGATCTTTTTTCGATAGTCCCCAAGGATTCCCTTGACGCTCGATATTCATCACTGCGCGCTGGATATCAGAATCCATTTTCCCTTCTGTCATTACGAGGTAACGGCGCAGATCAATGATTTTATCGACATGTTCGTTCATTACCGGACAGGCATCTTCACAAGCACGGCAAGTGGTACAACCGGAAATTTCCTCTTCTGTCATGACATCCCCAATCAAATCGACACTTTCTACCGTTGCTGCGGCTTCCTTATTACCGGCATTAGCTAATTGGTTTCCTTGTGTATTTGAAAATGCAAAGGTTGGAACCCAAGGTGTCTTCCCTGTAACAGCTGCCCCTTTTTCTGTCAGATGATCACGAATTTTAATCATTAAGTCCATCGGTGACAGCATTTTTCCTGTTCCTGCAGCCGGACAAACGTCTGTACAACGGCCACATTCTACACAAGCATAAAGATCAAGCAACTGGAATTGTGTAAAGTCTTCCACTTTTCCGACGCCAAAGGAAACATCTTCTTCATCTTCCATTTCATCTAAATCGAAATTAACCTTAGATAATTTTCCAGGGACTCGCTTACTTAAGAATACATTAATTGGTGCAGCAATTAAGTGCGCGTGTTTGGATTGTGGTACATATACGAGAAAAGCCAAAAGCGTTATCGTGTGTACCCACCATGCAATGAAAAAGACAATCATTGCAGCTGTTGGTGACATCCAACCGAATAATAGTGCGATACCGCTCGCAATTGGAGATGACCAGCTCGCTCCTGTTTCAAACCAGATTTGCATCATCCCATTGCCAAGTAATACGGAAAGCATCAATGTTCCAATAAATATAAGAACTAAACCTGCTTTAAAACCACGCTTTAATCTTACTAGTTTCTCCATGTACCGTCGGTAAAATGCCCAAGCGACAGCTACTAAGATCATTAATGTAACTAATTCCTGAAAAAAGACAAATCCAGGATAAAGTGGCCCAAATGGTAAATGATTACCAGGAGAAATCCCTTTGATAAACATATCAATTGCACCAAACTGGACAAGAATAAACCCGTAAAACATCATGACATGAATCGTCCCCGACTTTTTATCCTTCAGCAGCTTGGACTGTCCAAATACGATTTTTATGATTTTTCGTATTCGTTCTTTTATTTCCCCGTCAAACTCTGATTTCTGCCCTAGATCAATATAGGCTTTCCGTGTTGCTATTACCCTTGCAAACAAGTAAATTGCATAAATGGTAACAGCGATGAATGCTAATAAGTTCACAATCAAAAAGGTATCCATCAACCAGCTTCCCCTTCCTGCACAATATTATGAAAAATGATAACGATTCCATTTATCAGAAATATCTTAGGAGAATTTTCTGATAAATACTATACTACTACTTTAACTATGAATGAGCATTCAGTCAACACCTTTTTAAAAAAATATTTTCCTCATGACCTAACATGAGGAAAATAAAGGGAGTGTTTACATTTTCTCTGGCGCTGTGACACCAATTAAACGAAGGCCATTACGAAGCGTAATGCGCACTGCTTTCATGAGTGCAATACGTGCTTTTGTTCTTTCCGGTTGGTCCTCGTCCAAAACTTTTTCTGCATTATAAAAGCTATGGAGCAAGCTAGCTAAGTCAAAAACATATTGTGTCACTTTATGTGGTGTATGTTTACTTGCAGCATCTGCAATTGTCTTTGGAAACTCCCCTAGTTTTTTTAGTAAATCCACTTCTTTTTCAGTGGTTAAAAGGGTTGGATCCATATCTTGCTCAAAAGAAAATCCTTTGTTTGCTGCTTGTTTTAGCATCGTACATATTCTTGCATGGGCGTACTGTACGTAATAAACTGGGTTTTCATTGGACTGTGAACGGGCCAAATCGAGATCAAAATCGAGCTGCGAATCATTGGAACGTGTTACAAAAAAGTAGCGAACAGCATCTATACCCACGTCACTCATTAATTCGCGAAGGGCCACCGCTTTTCCAGTTCTTTTACTCATACGAAGCTTCTCACCATTTTCAAATAGATTGACCATTTGAATAATTTGCACCTCGAACTTATCAGAAGCATATCCTAAAGCCAAAATAGCTGCACGCATTCTCGGAATATATCCGTGATGATCAGCTCCCCATACGTTAATGATTTTATCAAAACCACGTTCTAGTTTGTCTTGATGATAGGCGATGTCCGGCATCAAATAAGTGTAGCTTCCATCGCTTTTGATAAGCACACGATCCTTATCATCGCCAAAGTCTGTTGAGCGCAGCCATGTTGCATCGTCCTTTTCATAGACGAATCCGCCATCTTTTAGTTTGGCGAGTGCATCATGAATCTTATCATGATAAAGCGTCCGTTCGGAGAACCAATTATCAAAATGGACACGGAAATCCGCTAAATCTTCCTCAATTTTTTTCAGTTCATACTGGAGACCATACTCCTTAAAAAAGGAAAGTCTTTCCGCTCGATCCTTCTCTTTCCACTCCTGTCCATACGCTTCCTTAATTTTTTCGCCAATTCCAATAATATCATCTCCATGATACCCATCTTCAGGCATCGTTACGTTCTCACCAAGTGCTTGCAGATAGCGGGCTTCGACCGAAAGCGCTAACTGATCAATTTGATTACCAGCATCGTTAATATAATATTCACGTTCAACATCATATCCTGAAGCAGCTAGAATATTACAGAGGACATCTCCAAAAGCTGCTCCGCGTGCATGACCAAGATGCAAGTCGCCAGTTGGGTTTACAGACACAAATTCAACCTGCACTTTCTCCCCTTGCCCTGTATTTGTCTTCCCGTAATTTTCATCCGTTTTTAAAATCGTCGGGATAAGCTCTCCTAAATAGTCGTTTTTCATGAAAAAATTAATAAATCCAGGGCCGGCAATTTCTACTTTAGAAATCGAAGCCTTCGAGTGATCTAAATGTTCCATAATATCTTTGGCAATTTGCTTCGGTGCTTTTTTTGCGATCCGGGCAAGCTGCATGGCAATATTGGTTGCAAAGTCCCCATGTGCTTTCTCTTTTGGCTTTTCTAAAATGATTTGCGGGAGCTCTTCCTTTGCAGCAAGATCTGCTTTTAAAACCGCCTCACCAATTTCCTGCTTTAATATATCCTCTGTTTGTGCTAAAACATTCACTTCATGCACCCTCCTCATTATATGTCAAGGTTAAATAATGATCGCGTTTCTCTTTGCCGTTTAATTTTACCGAATAAGCTATTTTCAGCTGACCATTCTGATCTGTACGCAACGGTTGATGTGTGATTGATGATGTAAAAGTCTCCATATGCATTGTACCATAAGGGTGCTTAAAAACACTTTCAGTCGCACGCTGCATGTGGAATTGCTGATTCATCATCACATTCCCTGTTCGCTTGATCGTTACTTTATCAGGCTGAATCGTAATAAAATTTTTGATCCATGCCTTCTCCTCTGTTTGTTCTTCAAAGGTAAGCACAACCATTTGATTTTTTTCATAAAGTTTTCCTCTTTGTCTAACCATGTTATGTTCCTTTTCACCATCATCATCAATGATCGTACAAAGCTCAATAAACACTTCTTTATCGTTATGTCCCATCGTATTCGCTCCTGCTAAGAATAAATCATATAATTCCTTATTATAGCGGGAAAAGGAGGCTTTTATCAATACTAAGGTGAAAACTCTTCAAACAAGTTTATTTCGTCCGTTTTTTTCCAATAATGATGGTAATGTACTCAAATTGGAGCTGTCATCTTATGAAACGAAAACTTGGCAATTTTTTAAAAAAACATCTGCTTCTCACCGGTATATTAAGTACGATGCTAATTGGATTTTGTTTTATTATCGGTGTCTATTTTATTAGCTTTCTGTTGGGCCCACCGAATTTAATGAACCAACAAAATACCGTTTACTACAGTAATAGCGAAGAAGTCATCGGAGAAGAAAATGGATATGGAAGCCGTTTTCACACAGACTTAGATGAAATATCACCGTATTTGATCGATGCTGCCATTGCTGTGGAAGACCGGCATTTTTATGAGCATAACGGCTTCGATTTCAAACGTATTCTTGGTGCGATTATTGATAATATAAAAAACTTATCTTTAAAAGAAGGGGCAAGCACCATTTCCCAGCAATTGGCAAGGAATTTATATTTATCCCATGAAAAAACATGGACAAGGAAATTAAAAGAAGCTTTTTATACCATACGTCTGGAAATGTATTACTCCAAAGACGAAATTTTAACCGCTTATTTAAATACGATTTATTATGGCCATGGAGCATATGGAATCGAAGAAGCAAGCAATTACTTTTTTAACAAATCGGCAGGGGAATTAGATCTAGCAGAAGCGGCTATGCTTGCAGGTATTCCAAAAGGACCGTCGTACTATTCCCCCTTTAATAACATGGAAAAAGCAACGGATCGCAAGGAACACATATTAGAACTGCTGCTTCGCACAAACCAAATATCGGAGGATGAATATAATAGCGCAATAAATGAAAAGCTGAAATTCGCTAAAACGGAAGATACAGAAGAGGATACGATTGCTCCATATTTTCAGGATATGGTTTTAGAAGAAGCGGCTGCATTATTAGATCATAATAAAGAAGCGGTCCGATCTGGTGGTTACCAAATCTTTACAACGCTTGATATCAAAGCACAAAAAAAGTTAGAGAACGCAGTGGAGAAAACCATTCATCCCGCAAGTGACATCGAAACAAGTGCGATTGCTATGGACCCTAGTAATGGAAGTATTCGTGCATTAATTGGTGGTCGCGATTATAAAAAGAGTTCCTTTAACCGCGCCCATAAAGCCAAGCGCATGCCAGGTTCTACGTTTAAACCTTTTCTCTACTATGCTGCTTTAAATAATGGGTATACACCAAGTACAAAGCTCTTGAGTAAACCGACTGTATTTGAACTCGATAATGGAGAGGTTTATGAACCTAGTAATTTTAATGGATACTATGCAGATAAACCGATTACATTAGCTCAAGCATTAGCCTTGTCAGACAATATTTTCGCAGTAAAAACGAATATGTACCTAGGCTCTGATAAACTCGTTGAAACTGCAAGAGACTTTGGGATCACTAGTAAACTTCCCGCCGTTCCTTCACTCGCCTTAGGAACAGCAACCGTATCCGTAGAAGAAATGGTGGCCGGTTATGGAATGCTGGCAAATGGCGGGAAAGAAATAGCATCACATACGATTGAAAAAATTGTAGATCCCCAAGGGAACGTTTTACTGGATCTTGATGATAAAGAAGGCGAGCAAATACTCGATCCAAAACAGACTTTTATTCTTACTCATTTAATGACTGGTATGTTCGATACAACGTTAAATGGTTATATGGCGGTGACCGGATCAACCATCACAGACCAGCTGACACGCACATATGCTGGAAAATCCGGATCGACAGACGGGGACAGCTGGATGATTGGCTATAGCCCGAGCCTTGTCACTGGTGTGTGGACGGGCTATGACGATAACCGGCCAATAGAAGTTGTAAAGGAAACAACATACGCCAAAAATATATGGGCAACCTTTATGGAAGCTGCACATCAAGAACTGCCAGATAAAAGCTTTAGCGTTCCAGATGGGATTATTGGGGTCCGGATTGACCCAGAGACAGGAAAGAAAGCTACTTCCTATTGTCCAACAAGTCGCATGATGTATTTTGAGAAAGGAAAAGAACCAAAAAGCCATTGTACAACCCATTTTCCAGGTGGGAAAAATAAAAAAGAAAAAGAGAAGAAAGGCAAACTGGAGCGACTATTTGATCTATTTAGGTAATAGATAGAGAGGGAATGTTTCACATAGCTGCAGCGGGGTTTCTAACGGCACAAACAATAGGAACAAACGCTGATGATTTGTTGCTCGAGTACGTAACCTTATTGCGCGAGTACATTCCCTCATTGCGGGACCCGTAACCTCAAGCACCATCGTCCAATACAATGAAAAAGAAGCCGACTCCATATAAGGTCCGTCTACCTTATTGAGTCGGCTTCTTTATTGTCCTAGTAATACATGAGTAGCCCATGTACCAATTATTTTACAAATTTCTGATGTAAAGTACAAGATTTTCGCTAAGTATTCATGGTTCAGTCACAAAATGTTCATTATTTTGGAAGTGCTTCTTTTAATTCATCCGTCGAATTATTCCACATGTCTTCGTCGAATTCTACAAGAAAGTCACGCAGTAGCTTTTTTGAATGGTCATCCATATGCTCTACAACGATTTTACCTTTTAATGATTTTTCCATATGTGTTACATGCTGTGGCATTGATTTATACGCACGTTTATTTGGTTTGTCAACAAGCAGCTCACTTCCGGCCACACCAGCAAAATATGGTCCATGATCATTTTTCTCCACTGTAACCCAAACGATCCAATACAATCTTGGGTTTGGTACTTCGCTGCGATCATTTAAATATTTAACACGTCTTTCGATTGCACTTCTTGCGTGCATCGCATCCATATCCACATATGCTTCATTTCCGTCCGGATCTATAATAACCGGTGACATGTTTTCCAAGCTGATGGAACCCATTCCATATCCGCCATGTCCATCCGTAGAGTCATCTTTAATGATGGTAAATGTATTTTTCTTTTTATTTGAAGATTTATCTGAATTCATTCAAGGAATCCTCCTTCACATTCATTTTCTACATCCATTGTAGCATAGGACACGTCCCCTTTTCATTCATCTGACTATATCACCTCGTCGATAAATCCCCATGCACGTGCTATTTCTTCCGCACTGTATTTTTGTTTCGGCTTCAATTCGTGCACTTTTGCCTCCACATCGCTTTTTTCAAGATCGGCAAAATACAGCATGGTTGCGACGAGTTCAAGGAAACGCGAGCTTTGTCCATTTAGCAAGCTCACCTTCTCTTCCATATCAGGCATATCAAGGCTGAATTGATTTAAAAAATCGTTACCTGCCGAAGTGATTTGATAGTGGTATTGATAATAGTGCCCTTTATCCTCTTTGATTTCGTCAAGAAAATGCAAATTACAGAGCTCTTCTACACGTAAAGTAAGCTCCTCCGAATACGGCCCGTATATATGAAAACGATATTTTTCCTCAAACGGGATGTTACATTGCTGCAAAATATAAATGATTTTCTGTAGTTTCTTTCTTCCTGTCACTTTTGTGGCCACATGAAAGAACTTGATTAACTTAGCATGATTAGTCAACAAGTTGACCCTCTCCTTGCCCATACAGTATTTCTTTGATTTGTTTTTTAAGTTTATGATCCTTTACAGCTTCGAGTAAATCTTTTGGAAAATATAGTTTATGGTCTGTTCGCTTTTTACCTGAGATCGACTCGACAATATCCGAATGGCGAGATAATTCCTTCAATTCATGATTAGGCATTTGCAAGTGAATTGGCAAACGCTCTTCCTCTTCTCCAGGTCGATAAAAATCATACGGCAAATCAGATGAAGAGTCAACAACCAAATAATAATCTGGATGAATGCCCACATCCTGGAACAGACGATATAATTCCATCCACTCCTTCATCTGTGTGTTCGGATTAAATTCAATATATTTAAATAGACGACGGTTGATAAACCTTTCGCACAGATCATATAAAATGAAGTCATCTTCCTCTAGCCATGACTGAAAATAATAATAAACTACTGCTTCATCCAACCGCAAATAATCCCTTAACGTAATTTCCTGATTAAAAAATGACTGGAAATGGGTCGGTTTTAATTTAAATGTATAGCCTGTCTCATATAAAAATTTTACCCGATGTAAAATCTTCGATAAAATAACTTCCGCGCTTCTCGTTACTGGATGAAAATAGACTTGCCAGTACATCTGATAGCGGCTCATAATATAGTCTTCCACCGCATGCATCCCAGTCGATTTAATAACAACCTGGTCCTCAATCGGGCGCATCACTCTTAAAATCCGTTCCATATCAAAGTGACCATAACTTACACCAGTGTAATATGCATCCCGCTGCAAATAATCCATCCGATCTGCATCAATCTGACTGGAAATCAGACTTACAACTAATTTGTCAGCGTACGTTTTTGCAATAACATCTGCGACTTGCTTTGGAAATTCAGGACTAACTCGTTTTAAAATACGGTGAATATTCGTATCCTCCAGGATGATTTTCCGAGTAAACTGCTCATGATCCAGTTTAAATACTTTCTCAAAGGAGTGGGAAAACGGGCCATGGCCTAAATCATGAAGTAGTGCCGCACAAAGGCTAAGGATGCGCTCTTCCCTATTCCAATGCGGATAATTCGTAAATTTCCCAATCATCCTTCGAACAATTTCATATACACCTAAGGAGTGATTAAAGCGGCTATGCTCTGCACCATGAAATGTCAAATACGTTGTGCCTAACTGTTTAATTCGACGCAACCGCTGAAATTCTGGTGCAGCAATTAAATCCCAAACAATGCGGTCCTTCACATGCACGTATCGATGTACAGGATCTTTAAACACCTTTTCTTCATTTAATTGTTCATCTTTATATGCCATCCTGATTACTCACCCTATTTCTTTTCATAACTTCACTTGTGTTATATTATATATTAGTTGACCAAAGTAAAAAAGAGATACTGACAACAAGCGAGTAGAAAAAGGAGAAATTATGAAGAACTGGAAAGAAATTATTCAACATGGAACTTTTCGTTACTTCGACCATTCAGGTAACATCGATTTTCACAATAAACCTTATACAGCATTGACATCTTTTGCCATTGATGATGCACTTGCTCATTCCGTTAGTGATCAACTCTCACCTCCCGTCATGCGTCTATGGGTCCATCCAAACACCGTTGTACTTGGAATACCAGATGCACGTTTGCCTCAGATTGAGGAAGGTGTGAAGCAATTAACTGCGGAAGGTTTTCGTGTCATTATCCGAAATTCAGGCGGACTCGCTGTAGCGCTTGATGAAGGAGTTTTAAATATCTCCCTTGTTTTGCCCGGTGTCAAACACATCTCTATTCATGACTGTTACGAGGCGATGGTTAGCTTTGTGCAGCATATGCTTCGCGATTTAACAGATAAAATACAAGCTTATGAAATCGTCGGGTCCTATTGTCCTGGTGACTATGATTTAAGTATCGATGGGAAGAAATTTGCCGGCATTTCACAGCGGCGCATTAAAGATGGAGCATCGATTCAAATCTATTTAGACGTAGAAGGAGATAGTTTCGAGCGAGCAGCTTTAATTAAGCGATTTTATGATAAAAGTAACATTTCCCAAGCATCCCGATTCGCCTATCCGGAAATCAAACCGGAAGTAATGGCATCGTTATCCACATTACTAAATCAACCATTGACGGTGGAAGATATGAAAAAACGCGCACTGGGTACACTAAAAGAACTATGTGACACCATTGTTGAGTCCAACTTTACAAACGCAGAATATGTCACATTTCAAAAACGATATGATCAAATGATCAAACGGAATGAAAAAATCGCTTGCCTGCAATAAAATAAAAAAGAAGCCTGCAGGAAATACTTCTCACTGCAAGCTTTTTTCTTATTTTGCCTGTGCGGCAGTAATCAATGCTAATTTAAAAACATCCTCTGCACTACATCCTCGTGATAAATCATTTACCGGTTTGGTTAACCCTTGAAGTACTGGTCCAACCGCTTCAAATTCACCTAAACGTTCAGCAATTTTATAACCGATATTCCCTGCTTCCAGGCTAGGGAAAATAAATACATTTGCATTTCCTTTTAGCATAGCATCCGGCGCCTTTTTCGCTGCGACACTAGGAACAAATGCCGCATCAAATTGAATTTCGCCGTCAATAACAAGTGAAGCATTTCGTTCTTTGGCAAGTTTAACCGCTTGCTCTACCTTTTCTGTTTCCTCCGACTGGGCGGAGCCTTTTGTAGAGAAACTAAGCATGGCGATTCGTGGATCTATATCAAATAATTTTGCAGTTTCTGCACTTTCCATCGCTATTTCTGCCAAGTCTTCGCTCGTCGGGGCAATATTTATCGCACAATCCGCAAATACATATTTCTCTTCTCCTCTGACCATAATGAATACACCAGACGTCTTATTGATTCCTTCTTTTGTCTTCATTATCTGTAAGGCAGGGCGAACCGTATCCGCTGTAGAGTGTGCAGCACCACTTACCAAACCGTCTGCTTGATTCATATAAACAAGCATTGTTCCAAAATAGTTTTCATCACATAATTGTTTTTCGGCATCCACTTTTGATACTTTCCCTTTACGCCTTTGCACAAAAGCTTCGACCATTGCATCAAACTGCTCATATCGGCTCGGATCGATCAATTGACAAGCATCGATATTCACACCCATCGTCTCAGCCTGTTTCATTACCTTCACTTGATCACCAAGCAGAATTGGAGTCACCATTCCCATTTTGCTTAACTTGCTAGCGGCTTGCAAAATTCTCGCGTCCAGTCCTTCTGGAAAAACAATACGTTTATCCGTCTGTTGGATTTTCGCCTTTATATCATCAAATAGATTACTCATTCATTATCCCTCCTAAGAAACAGGTCTTCCTATTTAAATAATAATCGATCTTCTTCTCCTTTTAAAGAAACTTGGCGCTTGGCAATTTCGACAAATCCATGACAGCCGTATCTACTTTCATGCTAAAACCTTGGCAAGCCACGTCTCGTGCTATTTTTGCCCCCTTTTTCCTAAAAAAGCTTTTCCATGAATATTGTATCCCAATTATGATATAGTAAAAATATATTCATACTTTATTACATAAGGAGAGATTATGATGGTCGAAGCAGTAGAAACCATGGATGGTTGGTATAGTTTACATGATATGCGCGTCATGGATTGGACTTCTTGGAAATTAGCATCAAGTGAAGAAAGAACAGCAGCAATCGCTGAATTTAAAAACCTGCTCACAAAGTGGGAAGACGTAGAAGAAGCTGAGAACGGAAGCCATGTTATGTATCAGGCTATCGGACAAAAAGCAGACTTCATGTTTATGTTCCTGCGCCCGACAATGGAAGAATTAGCTGATTTGGAAACAGCTTTTAACAAAACAAAGCTTGCTGAGTTTTTAATTCCTTCTTATTCATACGTTTCTGTGATTGAACTTGCTAAATACCGTCCACAAGAAGACGGTGTTGACCCAGAGACACTTCCAGAAACACAAGCACGATTAAAACCAATTCTGCCTAAGTGGAACCATATGTCTTTCTATCCAATGAGCAGACGTCGTGAAGGCAATGATAACTGGTATACACTAGAAAAAGACGCTCGCGGTAAACTTCTTTATGAACACAGCAAAACCGGTCGTCAGTATGCTGGAAAGGTAAAACAATTTATTAGCGGATCCATTGGTTTTGATGACATGGAGTGGGGAGTTACCCTATTTGCCCACGATGTGTTACAACTAAAGAAAGTTGTCTATCAAATGCGCTTTGATGAAGCAACAGCCCGTTACGGAGAATTCGCTGAATTTTTTGTTGGCAATCATTTGGCTAAAGAGGATCTGGCTGCATATTTACACGTATAAACACCCTTTTCAAAGGCTGGGACAAAACCCCAGTAAATGTAAAAGAAGTTCGGGAGTCCCGTCTCTAGATGGAACTCCCGAACTTCTTTTTTTTACTTTTCCGTGCGATTTATACTTATTTAGCAATCCCGTTAACTTGCACTGCAGGTGGCTGCTTTCCGCGGGCACGGCCTCAGCCTCCTCGCATGAATCAGATTGTTTTGCCGCTGGATTTAGAAATTAAAGGACCGATGATCGAACCCATTTTTACTTATTCTTGGCTAGTTATGTCCCAACCTTTTTATTTTTACTCTTTCCTGTCATATCGATCAGACCTTTTACATAATCATTACTAGTAGACTTTGCATCAAGATTGAACAAAAGTGAGGTGTTTTTGTGGCAGTTGTTGCTCACACCGAAAAAGACGTGAATTTACTGGCACGGTTAATGCGCGCCGAAGCAGAAGGGGAAGGCAAACTTGGAATGCTAATGGTTGGAAATACAGGCATCAATCGCGTTATCTCGGATTGTTTGGATTTTGAAAGTTTAACATCGATCAGGGATATGGTTTTTCAAAGCCCTGGTGGGTTTGAAGCAACGCAAAAAGGGTACTTTTACCAACGTGCTCGTGAAGTTGATAAACGATTAGCACGGAGGGTTATTCAGGGAGAACGTTTCCATCCAGCCACTAATACGCTATGGTTTTTTGAGCCACCCGGGGCCTGCCCAGCGCAATGGTTTAACCAGTGGAATGTAGGGCGCTATAAAGCCCATTGCTTTTATGCACCTTCATCAGCTGAATGTCCTGCTGTTTATTAGTGTAAAAAGATATTTCAGGAGGTTTTTTTATGAGTGAAAAGAATCATCATGTAAATCAGAGTTATCCAAATTATTATTACCCGCCTGCATCTCCTATGTATTATCCACCTGCATTTGGATACAGGCAAACACCGCCAAACCAGAATCAAAACCAGCAATATCCACCACAATATCCACTATATGCTCAAACGCAACAAGGAGCTGGGAATAACGCACAAGGCATGATGCCGATGGAGCAATCTTATATTGAAAACATCCTTCGTTTAAATCGGGGAAAAGAAGCTACTGTCCATATGACTTTTGAAGGAGATAACCAAAAGATATTTAAAGGAACTGTCGAAGCTGCTGGAAGGGATCATCTCATTTTAAGTGATCCGCAAACTGGAAGAAGATATTTATTATTAATGGTTTATCTCGATTATATTACTTTTGATGAAGAAATTAATTATGCTTATCCATATACTAGTTCCGCAGGGCAAACGGCCACGTACCCTGCAAGATAATTGATACTCCCGATAAAAAAGGGTGACGCACGAAGTCGATCCAAAACGTTATCGATCTTGTGGTCATCCTTTTTTACAAGCATTATGTTTTACCCTAAAAGGGGCGTTGCAAATGAAACATCCATATGAAAAATTTATGAATATCGAATTAGTATCTATCTTGCTTAGTATTTTAGTTGGTGTTGTTGCGTTTATTCAAGGCTATTTATTCCTCATCTTTTTAGCACTTTATCTAGTAGTTATCAGCTTGTCTTGTGATGCACTCATTAAATGGTATACCCATTATAAAAATGAGGCAATCATGCAATTTGTGCGATCTGGCATGCTATTTTTGCTTACGACTTACTTACTGTTAAGCCTATAAAAATTTAACGATAGCATATCCGAGTAATACCCAGCCGACTAAAAAAGCTACACCACCAAACGGTGTTATCATTGCAAGCAATTTTACACCAGTAGTTGAATAAAGGTAAAGACTACCGGAAAATAAAACAATCCCTATGAAAAACATCCATCCGGACCAAAGCAAGCCATTGCTTTGAATTTTTGCAAGCATTAGTCCTACGACAAGTAATGCCATTGTATGAAACATTTGATAATTGACCGCTTTCTCCCAAATTCCTAATGACTTTTCGGAAATTTTACCTTCTAAACCATGCGCTCCGAATGCTCCTAATGCTACAGCTAAAAATCCATTAATAACGCCAAGTAGTAGAAATAACTTCATTTTGTACACGCTCCGTTTCTTTCACGTTTAAAAATCAAAAATTGAGTTTCCATTGGCTTCTTCATGATCCATGCTTTGCTTTTGAACTGTCTTATATTCACTGGATTGCCGTGATTGATTTCCAATCATTGCTTTCATTTCTTCCTGAGAGATCGCTTTCGAGTTAGACGTATCCGTTTCCTGCAATAATAAATCGCATAATAATTGAACATGGGAAACATGTCTTTTCATAACTTCTTCCTTTTCGTGAAATTTCTTCGCCTTTTGTAATTCCGCCATCATTTTATTTATAACGGCTTGATTGGTTATTGCCACCATGATCACCCTTTCGGATCTTTGCCTTTCCAATTATAACATGAATCGTTTCTATTTTCTTTTCATATATGCTTGAGCTGACCAATGAAAATAAGCCCTGGGGTTATCCCACGGCTTATGCTTTCTCTACATCTCTATGATAATATATAAAGATAATCCTTAACATTAAGTAAAGTTCTTCTATGTGATGAACATACCGTATCAACAAAGCCTGTTTTATCGATTCTGCTGCCCATTCGCCAAACTGAAACATGCATGACTCCAAAAAGCCATTCCTAAAATCCACACACCTATAGCTACATTCATTCACAGCAACATCTTATGACCTTGGTTTTCTTAAACACTCTGACTTTGCAAACGTTTACATTCGTCTTTCTCTTGTTCCTTTTTGTAATTATCATACATCCATTGCAGAAATTCCTTTTCTTTCCCTTGCAACTGTCTGCCAAGTTTCTTCCTTGTATCCTCACATACTTTCAAGAAGCTTTCCATAAAGTTAAGATACCCCCTCAAATTGAGTGACCTTATAACACTTTTTTCCATTATAACCCGGTAGCACTAGGATAGCAATACAATTTTTATAAATTTACAAAATTTACTGATAATATGACGCAATTATACAAGACCTGTAAATTTGCGTCATATCACCATATGGGGGAATATTTATACGATTTTCTCATAATCTGGCGATGAATGAACAGAATGAAATTGATCTTTATACACAAGATGCTCTCTTGTGAATTTGGTCGGGCTGTCAATACCAGCAGTAGCAGCCATTTCAAAAACGCCTTGTCGTATAGCAACTAAATAATTGCATACACGGTACTTTTTCTCTTCTACACTTAACCCATTTTGCAGCTTGCGGTCAGTTGTAGCCACACCAACAGGACAATTATTTGTATGGCAAACTTGAGCCATAATACACCCAACACTAAGCATAAACCCTCGGGCAATATTAATCATATCTGCTCCTAAAGCAAGAGCCATTGCAATTTTGTCAGGGGTAAGCAATTTCCCTGAGGCAACCATATGTGTTTGATCTCGGATTTCATACTTTTTCAATAAATCATCAACGAGAGGCAAAGCAGCAAATGTTGGTAAACCAACCGATTGTGCTAATTCATAATACGTTGCACCCGTTCCTCCATCTCCTCCGTCAACGGTAATAAAATCTGGTACAATCCCAGTTTCCTTCATCGCTCGAACAAATTCTTCCACTTGACTTTCATTACCAACCACGATTTTCGTTCCTACTGGCTTCCCACCCACATCGCGCATTTTTTGAACAAATTCAAGCAATCCTCTGCTGTCTGAGAATTCCCTGAATCGATTCGGGCTATCAATTGTCGTCCAAGGTTTTATTTTACGAATTTCTGCAATTTCCTCTGTTACCTTTTCACCTTCTACGTGACCGCCTCGGGTCTTTGCTCCTTGTCCAAGCTTCAATTCAAATGCTTTTACTTGTTCGATATCGCTTTTCTTCTTAAATTCTTCCCATGAAAACTCTCCATCATCTGTTCGTACCCCAAACAGCCCTGGACTTATTTGCATAATCAGGTCCACATCGCCTTTTAAATGATACGGGGACAGACTTCCTTCTCCGGTATTCATCCAGGTTCCTCCAGCCATTCCCAAGCCTTTGGAAAGTGCTGTAATCGCATGATCCCCCAAGGATCCGAAGCTCATTGCTGATTGACCAATAAATCCTTTTATCTGGAAAGGCTTTTCCACCGTATCTTTACCAAGGACGATCGCCTCCTCATCCGGTAAATAATACGGGTTTAAAATCCCTTCTTCATGATGTTCCTTCCTGCTGAAAAGCTTCTCATTATCTATATGATATAATCTCGTTCTTATCTTAGGCTCCTGCTCCAGCTTCATTTCCTCTTTTTGCTTTGGAAACATATGATTTACGATATACAACCCAGATTCATCAAAATCACGTTCCGATCCAAATCCGATCATCCGGTCATTATATTTCGCCGCCTTATATACATATTCAAATTCCCCCCGGTTAAAAGGTTTGCCTTCATTATTATTATTAAATAAATACTGACGTAATTCAGGTCCCATTTTCTCAAGAATATAGCGCATTTTCCCTAAAACAGGATAATTCCGTAATATGGAATGTTCACGCTGCTTCTGATCATGGAAAAAAACACGAATAAACAGAATTAGTGGAACAACAGCCACAATTCCCATGAGAATAATAATTGTAATTAAAAGATCGACTACCACTTTACATTCCCCCATTTACAAAACAATATCAAAAAGTCTTTATATGTACACAAAACCCTCCTTCCCATTTCACCCTGAGACTAAACATAAAAAAACCCCCAAAAGTTAGTTTTCTACGTTAACTTTCGGGGGGTACCGATCCACTCTTTTATGTTTCCTTATTCACTTTTTCTTCCAGTTCTGTCAACCGTGCTCTTAGCTCATCGATATCATCTTTTGTTGCTATTCCCATATCTTTGACGATTTTCTTTGTTTGTTCAAATTGCTTTGTATTCCATTCTTCACTTTTCTGTTCGCCTTTTTCTACAAAGTCATTTAATACTGACTTTGCTTGTTCTTGCGTTAACTCATTTTTTTCCACTAGCTCTTTTAATTTGCTGTCCAATTTCTCCTTCCCGCTAACTGCTGCACCAAGTCCTAATAAAAAACCTTTTTTTAACGTTTCATTCATTTTTTATAGCACCTACCTTCTCGATTGAATCATATAATAATGTTTGACTAAACTTGCGAATAATATTAGAAAAAAGATACCAATGGCAGAAATACTAATCGTCTCAAGTATCGCCAGCGCAAAGTGATTAGCATAGATGGCAAACCCCATGCTGATTAATAGCATGATAAAGCTAGTTATTTCGACTAACAAATAATAATGATGCTTAAGCTTTGCTTGTTGCTTTTCTCTGTCCCACTGCCTATCTTTTTCCCCACTCTCTAACCAATTTAGCATAGCTTTTGGAAAAGAGAAAGCGGGTTGAACTGTTTCTTTTGCAATTTGCTTATAAACGGATTCGGTTATACTCCTTCCCCCAACCCACTCTTTAATCTTTGGCTTTGCCCATTTTTTCAAGTCAGCTTCCGGATAAAGATTGACCAGAATTCCAAAAATAATGGAAATAGCTCTTCCTAAATAAAGATAATCTGCAGGCAGTTGAATTGGCTGATCTTTAATAATATGGCGAACATCTTTCATCAGCTGATCTATCACTTGCGTATCCATTCGCTTCATCGATCCATCTTCATACATTTCAACTGTATGCTCAAGTATTTTTCTCAATTTCCGCTTATTCGCATTCGGTAAGATAAAATTCATTTCCTCAAGTATTTCAATCACATTATCATAATCATCGGTTATTAAACTTTGAATAAGACGCTTAAAATAATGTGTATCCTGCTTCCTTATTTCTCCTACCATTCCAAAGTCTATAATGACGATTGTTCCATCCTGCTGCATTAATATGTTCCCTGCATGCGGATCTGCATGAAAATAGCCATTACTTAAAAATTGATCGATATAAAAATAAAATAAAGATTTCGCAGTCCGCTTCGGGCTGATTTGGTGTCTGTTTAAGAAATGAAGATCTGTAATTTTCGCACCATCTACCCATTCCATAACAAGTACTTTTTTTGTACATAACTTTTTATAATACCCTGGAATATAGATAGAAGATTTGTTATGGTAGCGTTCTTTAAAATAAGTTCCATAATGTAATTCCTGTTCAAAATCCAGTTCTTTCGCCATGACATAAATTAACTCTTGATAAAGCTCGCTTAAATCTGCCTTTTTACCGAATGATGTAAAAGTGGAAATGATCCAAAAAACAATCTTCAGTGCTTTAAAGTCCATGTGAAAAATATCTTGAACCCGGTACCGCTGTACTTTAATGGCGACATCTGATCCATCTTTTAATGTTGCCCGGTATACTTCTCCTATCGATGCTGAAGCTATCGATGACTTGCTTATTTCTTTCAGGTGGTGATCAAGGTTTGCGTTCCACTCCTTTTCCAGAATCGCTTTCGCATAATCAAAATGCATCGCAGGAACACGATCAACAAGTCCTGTTAATTCTTTAATAAATACATCTGGCATGATATCTGCTCTTGTACCTAGAAATTGACCTACCTTTATCAATACACCACCCAGTTTAATTGCATTTCTTCTATATTCTTTTGCCATTTTAATCAAAAGATTATTCCATTTTTGTTTGGTACGTTCATCCCAAATACGATTCCGTATATGAAAAGAATAAATTTGATAAATAAATTTAACTGTCATCCATACAATGATTGTAGTGCGATAAATAATATTGTATTTCAAAGCATTCCTCACCTTCAGCATCTTAATAAACTTTTCCCGCTACACCATTCACAATAAACACTGATTTATACGATAGTGTATGTAAAATAGCAAAAAAAATGAAAGCCTTAAAAAATCTAATTGATTTTATAATCAGCACATTGTATAATTATACATTATAAAGAATATTTATTCTTACGCACGCACTTCAAGGGGGAGACAACGTTGGGGAAGAAATATAAAATAACAGATCATTTACGATTTATTATTCCTTCATTAATTGGCATCTTCTTTTTTATGGTACCAATTAAAATGGAGAATGGATATACAATACCAATTGGATTATTAGCAGATTGGATTCAAGGTGAGCTTGCTGATCAACTATCTGCTATTATGATGATCATTATTGTGCTTACAGCAATCATCACGATAATTGCTAAAATAATTGGCGAAGAAACAATGATGAAGACCCCGTTTTTCCATCAATTGTTTTACGTTAGTCCTTTTTGGGTGATTACAAGAGTCATTGCAGCTATTTTTGCGATCATGGCCTTTTTTCAATTAGGACCCGAAGCCATTCACGGAGAAGCCACAGGACAGGAACTTTTAGACGGGTTATTACATGTTTTATTTGCTGTGTTTTTATTTGCAGGTCTGATCTTACCATTGTTAATGAACTTTGGATTACTGGACTTTTTTGGAACATTAATGACGAAAGTGATGCGTCCCCTTTTTAAACTACCCGGACGGTCATCCATTGATACCTTAGCATCATGGATTGGCGATGGCACAATTGGTGTTTTGCTTACAAGCAGACAATACGAAGACGGTCTTTACACGAAGCGTGAGGCAGCCATTATCGGAACAACTTTCTCTGTTGTATCCATTACATTTACGCTAGCTGTTATCGGAGAAGTCGGCCTTGAGCACATGTTTGTTCCATTTTACTTAACCGTTCTTATTGCCGGATTTGTTGCTGCTCTTATTATGCCGCGTATTCCGCCATTATCCCGTAAACCAAATACGTATATAGATGACAAGTCTACTGCAGTAAGTGAAGAAATTCCAGAAGGTTATAACGCACTTTCCTATGGTTATGAAAAAGCTATTGAACGAAGCAAAAAAGAAACAAGTGTTTATAAATTTTTCAAAGAAGGCGGACAAAATGTGCTGGACATGTGGATGGGTGTCGCTCCTATCGTTATGGCCTTCGGTTTAATTGCACTGATGATCGCTGAATATACACCATTCTTTCAATGGTTAGGCATACCATTTGTACCGTTGCTTGAATGGATGCAAATTCCAAATGCGCAGGAAGCGTCTGAAACTATTTTAATTGGGTTTGCTGACATGTTTCTGCCAGCCGTTATTGGCTCATCCATCGATGCAGAAATAACCCGTTTTATTGTTGCTGCATTATCCGTCACACAGCTCATTTATATGTCTGAAGTCGGCGGTGTTGTGCTAGGATCCAAAGTACCTGTTTCATTTAAGGATTTATTCATTATTTTTATCCTAAGAACGATTATTACACTACCTGTGATCGTTATTATCGCTCATATTATATTCTAAAATAAAAAAACGGAATGCCGATCGTCTTAGCACGACTAAGATCAGTCACGCATACCTTTATATCCCAATTTAAAAATAGCAGGAGTCGCAGTGACCCTGCTATTTTTTATCGAAATGGTCTGTTCTACAACTTCCATTAGGATTCTGATTGTGTTTTGTTCTTTTCATCATTTTTTGGCGATACTAAGTTTTTAATCATCGATGCCTTTCCCTCGATAAAAGGCTGCCAAACACTTAACATTGGTTTACTTGACAATAGAAGCACAATTGCTGCTGCTATCACAGAAAGTCCTAGCAAATCTAACATGTTATCTACCTTAAATAACTCAGCTTGACGGAAATACTGAATGAAAAATCCGTGCAATAGATAAACATATAATGTTCTCGTACCTAAAAAGGTTAACCAGCCATTCTTTTGAGGAACCCATGCCAGTATACTCATTGCCATGATTACTGATGTAGCATATACCAATAAACGTGCAAGTCCGCCATATTCCGGCATTCCTAAGTCACCATACGATTTAGAAGCAAGCAGCCATCCAGAGTTCAGATCAGGTGCAATATAAATAGCGGCTGCTACAATAACCAATACAACCAGGGAAGCTATTTTTACACTTTTACGCTTCAAGAACATCACATGATCTTTTGTCAGCCAGTAGCCGATTAAGAAAAATGGAAAGAAGACAAAAGTCCTGGACAAACTGAATGTATGCCCGATTTCTCCAAAATATCCGACGAGTAACCCTAGTAGCACAGCAAGCGTTACACCTAATGCCGCTGGTATTTTTTTAAACCAAGACAAAAGGATATGCCAACAAAACAGACTAAATAAAAACCATAAAGACCAGTGTGGATAAAACATTCCCACTTGCCAATTTTCTTTTCCGATAAAGAAGTAATAGCCTGTATAGAGGAGTTGGAAAATAATATAAGGAATCAGCAGCTTTTTAGCTAGATTTACGATATACTCCTTATTCCCGGATCCTTTTGCAAAAAAACCTGCCAAAAAAATAAATGCTGGCATATGAAATGTATATATCCACAAATATAGCGTATTTATTTCATGTGATGCGTCAATGAAGGGTTGAATCATATGGCCAAACACCACTAAAAAAATCAATATTAATTTCGCATTATCAAAATATGCATATCTCTTCATGTTCTTCATCCCTTTACAATCGTACTATATTCAATTATATTTCTTTTTTTTAGCGTTTTAAACCAAATCCATTTAAATTACTCCGATTTAACACATCTGTTATTATCTTGTAAACAAAATGAGAAAATGAGTCTGATTTGTAACACAATTCAAATCGAATATGCATGTCCACTAGGAAGAATTGTCCAATAAAAAATGCCCCCTTCTCCTGGAGGCATTTATGTTAAGATGTAGCCTTTTTCTTTGAAGCAGTTGTTTTTCGCTTCGGCTGTTTTGGTTTTGGTTTATCTTTTTTAGCTTTATCCAACGAGGCTTGGAGTGCATCCATTAAATTAGCCACATTATCCGGCTCTTGTTTTCTTTCTTTCCCTGAAACGACTTGCTCTTTGTTTTTCCGCTCCTCAATTAACTCAAGCAAAGCAGTTCGATACGCATCGTTATATTTTTCTGGATCAAATGTCGTTGTTAATTGCTCAATCAGCATTTTAGCAGTATCAATTTCCTTTTTATTCACATTTGTTTTTTCCGGTACATTTGGAACATCCTGTGTATTTCGTACCTCATCCGGATAGTGGATCGTTTCTACAACTAACGTATTCTGGTAGATACGGATGACGGCTAATTGTTCCTTGGACCGAATCATCATTTTAGCCACGCCTATTTTCCCAGTTTCCTCTAAAGCTGTACGCAATAAGCCATATGCTTTTCCTCCACCCTCGTTTGGGGATAAATAATAACTTTTCTCAAAATAGACCGGATCAATTTCATCCAATTTTACAAAATCCATAATTTCAACAGCTTTGTCTCCCTGCTCTTGCTTTAATGCCTTCAAATCTTCTTCATCTAACTTTACAAATTTATTTTTCGCGTATTCATAAGCTTTAACAATTTCATCATTTTCCACTTTCCGATCACATACAGGGCAAACTTTTTCATACTTAATCGGGGACTCGCATTCCTTATGTAGCTGCCTTAGTGAAATATCCTTATTTTCCGTTGCAGCGTGCATTTTAACCGGAATATTCACAAGCCCAAAACTAATCGTACCTTTCCACATCGTGTGCATAAAAACACCCCTCGTATAGTATATTTAAGCTTTTTTTCAGCCTATTAACTCTTACAAATTTACAAAAATCTCATTGTTGATAACTACGCTACCTTCACTACTGGCGGACGGTTTCCGCGGGCATGGCTTGGGCCTCCTCGGAAGAAACCCACTTCCTGCGGGGGTCTCAAGACTCACGCTATTTCCGCAGGAGTCACCACCACCCGTTCCAGGTAACTCAGTTTGTGCATGAATAGTCTGCTGAGTGCTATGCCAAATACGCTGGACGATTCACGGCTGAGGATACTTCCCTGACACGAAATGGGAATCAATACCTGCGATATTAATTTGTGTTGCTTTTTTTAAACAAATTGAACCTTGATAATCAAATATTTAATTAATATTTTTTTGACATATCACCGCAGGTCTTTCGTTGTTAGTTTTTGCGTTTTATATGCTCTTTATGCAGCTAATGCTGCACGAAAATGGACGTCTTATCCTAAAGTTATCAACAAATGTTTGTGAATGATGTGAACAACTTTTAAAAACCCTATTTCTATAACCCCTGAAATGTGGACATATTTTGTGGATAATTAAGGTTATTCCTGTGGATATTGTGTGTAAGTGCGATAAATGTTTCTATCTTCATCTTTATTTGCCGTTACAGTTGTGGATAAAAAGTTTTGGAAAGACGGTATAAATCACGTGCTAAAGTCGCAATTTAATAAGATGGAGGTGTTTTCCTTTGGACGTTATGAAGCCAATTCCCAGTGAAGATATACCAATGGGAGCGGACTGGTTGTATGAAGTAAAATATGATGGATTTCGCTGTGTAATCCATTGGGAAAAAGAAAAAATTACACTTACTAGCAGGAATAATAAAAGTTTAACTGAAAAGTTTCCAGAGATCGTCTCTTTTTTTCAAGGACAACAATCTTTCATCAATGATCTTTTGCCACTTCATCTAGACGGAGAGCTTGTTATTTTAAATAATTCTTATCAAGCTAATTTTTCGCTCATTCAAAAGCGTGGAAGATTAAAAAACCAAACATCTATCAAGAAAGAAGCTAGCAATCGTCCCGCTCGTTTTCTAGCCTTTGACCTTTTGATGCAGCGAGGGAAAAGTGAAAAAAAGACCCCTTACTACAAACGAAAAAAAATGCTTCAGAAGCTTTTTGAAAAAATGAAGACAGAAAATATCTCCAATAAACCTGCTGATTTCGTAGAAGCACATGCCAATCCCCATCAATTACAAGAAATGATTTTTCATTATAAAGGGGAAGGTATTGTTGCTAAACGTAAGTCAAGCACCTACCTTAGCGGAAAAAAACATCAAGACTGGTTTAAAATAAAAAACTGGCGTGTGATCCACGGATTTCTAACACAGCTACATACAAAAAATGACTATTTTACGGTAAATGTTTACGAACAGGAGGCTATACTGGAAATAGGGAAGTGTAAACATGGATTAAGCAAGGAAACTGCAGCAACACTAAAACAACTCTTTTTAACACAAGGAGAAAAACAAGGAGAAATGTACACGTTACCACCAGCAATCTGCACCTCCGTCCGGACGCTTGATTTGTATAAAGAAGAGATTCGCGAGCCAGAATTTTTGGAAGTATTGCCTGATCTATCCCCAAAATCTTGTACAACCAGCCAATTACATCTGGATATGGCAATGATGCCAAAGGAAGTAGAGGCAACGAATACAGATAAATTATTTTGGGCGCATAAAAATTTAACAAAAGGGGATTTTCTTGTCTATATGCGAGAAATTTCTCCATACATGCTTCCATTTTTAAAAAGCAAGGCATTAACCCTTATCCGATGTCCGGATGGGGCTTTAGAGGAGCATTTTTTCCAGAAGCATCTCCCCCCTTACGCACCTTCTTTTATCGAAAGTTTCAAGGAGGGAGATGAAACATTTATGGTATGTAATGATTTAAGTTCACTTATGTGGTTTGCAAATCATGGTGCAATTGAATACCATATCCCCTTTCAGAACATGAAGCAGATGCACCCTGTAGAAATTGTCTTTGATCTCGATCCGCCTGGCAGAGAAAAATTTGACCTTGCCATACAGGCAGCGCAAATCATAAAGCAACTGCTGAATGATTTAGAGCTTATCACCTTTGTGAAAACGTCAGGCAATAAAGGATTGCAAATTCACATACCGATTGAAGAAGGAAGCATGACATATGAAGAAACAGCCATTTTCACACAAGCGATTGCCCTGACGCTCGAAAAGGAATATCCCCAACTATACACAACCGAAAGAATGAAAAACAAAAGAAAAGGCCGGCTCTATATTGATTATTTGCAGCACGGAAAAGATAAGACATTAATCGCTCCTTATTCCGTACGAAAAACCGTTGATGCCACAGTTGCTGCTCCCCTGTTCTGGGATGAAGTGAAACATGGATTAACACCTGATTCCTTTACACTAAATAATGTGGTGGATCGTGTGCAAACATGCGGATGCCCATTTGCAAATTACTTCTCAGCCGGTAAAAAGCAAAGACTGGATAAAATGCTGGAACTAGTAAAAAAATGATGTTAGGAGATAACTAGCCAAGAAGTGACTTTAATTTTATCAGCAGGTATCCGTTTTCATATCTAGTTGACTCGAACGAAAGGCGGCTGACTCCAGCGAGAACAGCACGAGTCTGAAGACCCCACGTGAAATGGTTTTCTTCCGAGGAGGCTGAGGCTGTGCCCGCGGAAAGCAGCCGCCTGCAGTGCAAGTCAACGAGATTACTAAATAAGTATAAAACGCACGGAAAAATAAAATATAGAAGTTCGGGGGTTCCATCTAGAGATGGGACTCCCGAACTTCTTTTACATTTACTGGGGTTTTGTCTCTGCCTGATTCTTCTATAAGGCAATATCTTTTTGGATTGCTGTTTGATCATTAAAAGTTTGTAAATTTAGTTTTCCTAGAACTCGGGATGTCAATGTTCCTGCAAGCATACTATCATTTACATTAAGTGCTGTACGTCCCATGTCAATCAATGCTTCGATGGAGATTAATAACCCAGCAAGTGCAACAGGCAGACCCATCGATGAAAGAACAATTAAGGCCGCAAAAGTCGCTCCTCCTCCTACACCAGCTACACCAAAGGAACTAATGCCTACGATCAGGACCAATTTGATAATAAATTCCGGTGTAAGTGGATTAATCCCTACAGATGGTGCAATCATGACAGCCAGCATTGCCGGATAAATTCCTGCACATCCATTTTGCCCAATCGTCGCACCAAAGGAAGCTGACATATTTGCAATTCCCTGATCAACACCAAGTGAATTTTTTTGTGCTTGAATATTAAGCGGAATTGTTCCCGCACTGGAGCGTGACGTAAAGGCAAAGGTTAAAACAGGTAGTGCCTTTTTCAAATACACCATTGGATTTAATCCGAATGCCCCGACTAATACTAGATGAATGATAAACATGACGAAAATCGCTGCATAAGAAGCAATAACAAATTTCCCAAGCTCCACAATGCCCGCTACATCTGTATTTGCTACGGTTGTCGTAATCAATGCCAAAATACCATACGGTGTTAAACGAAGCACTAACGTTACAATTCTCATCACAACAGCATACACAGCATTTACTATTTTCGTAAACATCTCTGCCTGTTCAGGTTTCTTTCTTCGCACACCTAATACTGCAATACCGACAAACATCGAAAAGATCACAACTGCGATTACAGAAGTGGAGCGTTCACCTGTCATATCTAAAAAGATATTAGACGGAATAAACGCTAGTATTTTCTCTGGTGCCGATAAATCCTGTACTTCTTCAAGGGAAGACTCCATCATGTTTCCTCGTTCATCTTCAGCCTGCCCTGCTTCGATCTGATCGGCGTTCAGGTCAAATAATGCAGCACTTCCTACTCCTACAAGTGCCGCTACCATTGCGGTAGTCACAAGTATTCCGATAATCCACGCTGACATCTTTCCAAGTTCAGATGATTTTTCCAAATTGATGATTGCTTGAATAATAGATACCATCACCAGCGGTACAACAATCATCATTAATAAGCGAATATAGCCGCTTCCTACAATATGATACCATTCAGATGTATTTGCTAATATATCTGAATCTGTCCCGTATATCGCTTGCAGAAGGGCACCAAAAATAATTCCTATTCCCAGACCTGTGAATACACGTTTTGTAAATGATATATGCTTTTTCTGCATCCAGATAAGAAACCCGATAATTGCTAAGAATACGGCAATATTCACACCTAGAAATAAACTATCCATAACCAATCCCCCCTATTTTTTATTTAAAAGCACTTATGACAACTAACCTTATAATTCCTATTAAATTAGTATGCTTTTATACGATACATCGATTTATATTCCATGTCAAGAAAAAAAAAGAAGGTGCGACATCTTATCGACCTTCTTTTCTCTTATATATTCGGTTGTAACTCCATTTCCACATTTCCCCGCAGCGCTCGGGAAATCATACAGCTCTTTTCCGCTTTATAAATCAATTTCCTAAGCTTTCGATCATCTTCCTCAAGAGCATCTTCTTGCAAAGTGACAGATGGTTTATGAATGATTTTTTTATACGTTATCACACCATTTGTTACATCCACAATCCCTTCTGACTCTAGGGACATTTCTTTTAAAGGTAGCTTTGCATGCTCTATCATCGCTGCTAACGTGATAACGTAGCAGGTTGCTGCGGCACCAAGCAGCATTTCATCAGGGTTGGTGCCAATACCCGGTCCGTTCATTTCAGTTGGGATCGATATTTTTGTTTGTAAGTTTCCCGCTTCGATATAACCATCACGATTTCTTCCGCCTGGCCAATCCGCTTTTAAATGAAAATGATGTTCAGCCAATGGAACGCCCCCTTTTACTGATGATCCAGAATTTCCTTTAGCACATTTGCTTGGTTATTTTTTTCATCTTTTGCTGCATATAAAAGTGTCATTTCTTTATTATTTTCTTTTATAAGCTGTTTTAGTTTTTCAAGTTCTTTTTGCTGATCACCGCTTGTTAGTTCCATCTTATATTTTTCCTTAAATGCTGGATACTTCTGCGGATCATGTCCAAACCATTTTCTAAGCTCATTAGATGGCCCTACTTCTTTCATCCAATGATCAAGCCTGGCCTTTTCTTTTGACATCCCTCTCGGCCAGATACGGTCAACCAGAACACGTATACCATCTTCATCTTTCGCTTCTTCATAAATTCGTTTGACTTTTACTGGCATATGACTCACCTCTCTACCTAACGATACCCGTTCTACGGGAAAATAAGCAATTAAGTAAAATCACGTTTGTCCATCGTCTTGCTCTTTTTTCCTGAAGCAAACCATCCAGTTGCTGCTATGCCAACTAATACGATATAGAAGATAAGTTTCCATATTGTTGATTCTGGGAAATCATGCGGAATAAGTGCAATATCCTCATGTGCCAATACCAGAACAGTCAGTTTGATCCCAACCCATCCGACAATGAAAAATGCAGCCGTTTCTAAGCCTGGACGTTTATGCAGCAAGGACACAAAGACATTTGCTGCAAAACGCATGATGATCAGTCCGATCATACCACCGGCGAATACGACAATAAATTGTGCTGTATCTAAACTTCCGATATGCCCAAGGTCAGTTGCAGGAAGTGCTACAGCAAGTGCCACTGCAGCTAGGATGGAATCTACAGCAAATGCTAAATCGGCAATTTCGACTTTAAAAACCGTCATCCAAAACCCGCTTCCTTTTCCTTTGAGCTTGACTTCTTTTTCTTTATGGGCAAACACCTCATATAAATTTTTCACGGATATAAATAGTAAGTATGCTGCACCTAATGCTTGTACTTCCCAAAAGTCAACAAGGAATGAAATAACAAATAAAGAGCCAAAACGCAGGACAAAGGCCCCAAATAAGCCATAAAAGAGTGCTTTCTTCCGTTTTTCTTCTGGTAAATGCTTTACCATAATTGCTAGCACTAAAGCATTATCTGCTGCTAATAAACCTTCCAGCCCAACTAAAACAACCAAAACCCATAAATATTCTACTAGTAATTGCATGTCCATTTCGATTTTATCTCCTTATTAAAAAAAATGTCCTTACTAATAAGTAAGAACCATCAAAAAAGACCCTTACCTATTAGTGGTAAAGGTCTCGCTAACAACGTCCAGTTGCCAAGTAAGCCGGAGATATCATCTCGTAATGACGACTTAATTTGTACAGCTACTCCCCTTTAGGAATATATATAACTTTTTTAAAGCATGTTTATAACATTTCGCTTAACAATTCTTGAGGATTCGGTCCATCATCTCATTCATTGTTGTTTGTAAAATTTCTAATCGCTGTTTACTTTCTTCCATATTTTCGCCTCGAGCACCATAGTAGCATTTAATTTTCGGCTCTGTACCAGATGGACGTAAACAAACCCAACTATCCTTTTCTAGTACATACTTTAACACATTTTCACGTGGTAGTTCAATCGTTTCTTTTTTATCTTCATGCTGCGTGAAAGTCCGAGTGCATGTTAAATAATCCTCAAATTTTTCCACTTTTATCCCAGCTATTTCTGATAATGGATTGTTTCGCATTTCTTTCATCATTTGCTCAATTTGGCGGGAACCCTCTATCCCCTTCAGTGTTATAGAGGACAGTCCTTCTTGATAGTAGCCATGTTTTTCATATAATAGCTCTAAAGCATCCAGCAATGTTTTCCCTTGTCTTTTCCAATAATCAGCCATTTCACAGGCGACGACTGCCGCTTGAATAGCGTCTTTATCACGCACAAAACTCCGAATTAAATAGCCATAGCTTTCCTCAAAGCCAAAAATGAACGTTTCTCCTGTTGCATCATATTGCTTTATTTTTTCGCCAATATATTTAAAACCTGTTAACACATCGACTGTTTTCGCACCGTGAGAAGAAGCGATGGCTCGTCCAAGTTCTGTTGTAACAATGGATTTAATCATTTTACCATTTTTAAAAACATCCTGGTCGATATGTGATAAGAGATAATCCAGTAATAAAGATCCGAGCTGATTGCCAGTTAATACGGAGTATACCCCGTCCTCATCCTTCACTGCGACCCCTAAGCGGTCTGCATCTGGATCGGTTCCAAGCAAAATGTCCGCGCCTTTTTCTTTTCCTTGCTCAATAGCCATTGTAAACGCCTGATGTTCTTCTGGGTTAGGAGAATCAACCGTTGAAAATTCCGGATCGGGTTTTGCCTGTTCTTCAACAATAGCTACATTTGGAAAATTTAATTGTTTCAAACCTTCCATAACAAGCTTGCTTGCTGTTCCATGTAAAGGGGTAAATACAACTTGTAAATCTTTATCCTGCTGAAGGTGCTGTTCTTCCATTTTAGAAATTTGCTTTAATTGCTCTAAATAAGCATGATCCACTTCATTGCCAATCCAATTTAAAAGCCCTTTCTCTTCCAGCACCTCTTTTTCCAAAATAGGAACCGTGAGTTCATTTTCTGTTTGCTGAATGGAAGCAACAATATGATCCGCTTCATCTGGTGTGATTTGTCCGCCGTCTTCGTTATATACTTTAAAGCCGTTGTATTCCGGTGGATTATGGCTGGCGGTAATCATGATTCCAGCTGTGGTCCCTAAATACCTGACAGCAAATGATAAAAGAGGGGTCGGGCGCAGCGATTCAAATACATGTGTTTTAATGCCATACGCGCCAAGTACTTTAGCAGCTTCTACTGCAAATTCCTTGGACATGTATCTTGAATCATATGCAACAACTACACCGCGGTCTTTTACATTTACACAATTAACCTTGATATAATTGGCTAGGCCATTTACTGCTTTTCGCACTGTATAAATATTCATCCGATTCCTGCCAGGTCCTAAAATCCCGCGCATTCCACCCGTACCAAAGGTTAATTCTGTGTAGAAGGCATCCTCTAATGCTACTTTATCCTCTTTCATTTGGTTTAATTCTTTTTTTAATGCTGGATCGAGATCCTGGAATGAATTCCATTTTTCATATGCCTTTTCCCAACTAGTCAATGTTGCATCCCCCTAATACGAACCTTTTTATCTGCTCAAATTTTAACACACTTTACATATTTATTCTATTAAATTCGACGGGGTTCGTTTATGAAGTTTACTATTTTCAATATCAAATAAAAATGGAATATAGGAAAAGAACGGTTTCTATTATTGCCTGATACAGGTAAAATAAGAGATAAAAGACCAGAAAATAGAAAGTTGTGATAATCATGCTGCAAAAACGTTGGTTTCAAACATTAACTTTTTTCATTTTAGTTTTTCTTCTCATTTTATTAATCTCACTTACAAACTTTATCTTTACACCACTGCTAAAGTATATTGGTGCTGTTGCTCTCCCCATAATCGGAGCCGGAATTCTCTTTTACTTGACTAAGCCTGTGATGCACTTTTTTGAGAGATTTAAAATACCACGGGGTATTTCTATTTTATTCGTTTTCCTGCTGCTCATTTTTACTGGCTTTTTGATTACTACATATATCGCTCCAATCGCACAAACACAATTTTTAAATCTTGTTGACAACATTCCAAAAATGGTCGAGGCAGTGCAAGATCTAATTTATTACTGGCAAGCAAATCAGACCGTCATCCCGGATGAGGTTAATAAGACCATTAATAATTTTACAAATAATTTGCAATCCCATTTGGAAAACGTGATGAGTTACCTATTTGGTTTTATCAGTCAGTTAATTAGCTTTATCGCAGCAATTGTACTTGTTCCATTCTTTTTATTCTTTATGTTAAAAGATGGTGAAAAATTAGTACCGCATATTACACAGATTTTCGAGAAGAAAAAGGCGGAAAATATTCGCAATTTACTTCATAAAATTGATGTTACGTTAACAGCATTCATCCAAGGGCAGTTGATTGTGAGCTTTTGTGTTGGTGTACTCTTATTTATCGGTTACATCAGCATTGGGCTAAATTATTCATTAACCCTAGCTCTTTTTGCAATGCTGATGAATGTCATTCCTTTTCTAGGTCCATTTATTGCTGTTGTACCAGCTCTTATTGTCGGTGCATTCCAAGATCCAATGATGATTGTCTGGGTTTCGATTATTACACTGATTGCACAGCAAATTGAAAGTAATTTCATATCACCGAATGTAATGGGACGCGTTTTAGATTTACATCCATTAACCGTCATCACCGTTATTTTAGCAGCTGGCAGCATTGCAGGCTTTTTAGGCATTCTGTTCGCAGTACCGTTTTATGCTATTATCAAAACGATCATTGTCCATTTTTATAAAACATACCAAGACTCAAAAGAACATAAAGACGATGCATTAATCTAAAGAACTTACTTGTTTTCAAACATCTTTTTCCGCTAAACTATCCATAGAGGTGATTTCTAATGACAAAAAAAGAATTGGAAGCCAAATTAGCTGAATTAAAGTCAGATTATGTACGTATCCAAGGAGATATGGATAAATTAGAATTTGTTGGTGGCCGGGTGTCTTCAGCAGAAGAACAATTAGTTCGATTGGAAAAGGAAATAGCGGAACTGAATGATAAGCTGGAGGCGTTTGATTAAGCAGAAATACTTCCTTTTGAAAAAACTGTTTTCTCATACTTTATTTTTATGCCACTGCAGCCCGAAGACATTTCGCTTTTTGCGGGGGAGCCGTGAGCCTCCTCACTCGTATGTTTAAAACAACAACCTTTAAAAATACAGCCTTGATTAAAAAAGCAGATGGTGCCGCGCGGACACCATCTGCTCCTTTTGTTTATGCTTCAAAAACTTTATCCCATGAACTTCTCTTCTTTAGCATCTCTTCTGCTAGCTTTTTGGCTCCCTCAAGACTATGACTAGCTGCCCATCCGCATTGTACTTCGTTACATGCCGGAACTGCATCAGCCTCCAGTACATCATTTAATGTCTTTTCGATCGTATCTAATATTGCCTCGTAATTATCATGATTCAATACGGTTAAATAAAAACCCGTCTGGCACCCCATTGGTCCAATATCCACAATATTGTCATGGTGATTGCGAATTTTCTCTGCCATTAGATGTTCCAGTGAATGAAGTGCCGGCATTTCCATATGTTCCTTGTTTGGCTGTTTAAAACGGAGATCATATTTGTGAATAACATCCCCACTTTCCCCTTTCGTTACACCTGCTAATCGAACATATGGTGCTTTTACCTTGGTATGATCGAGATTAAAGCTTTCTACATTCATTTTCTCTGCCATAACAATTCACCTCACCTATTTATCTATTGCTTCACCTTTACATATAAATGATAACATACTCCTTTTACGTTTAGCTTCTTTTTCAGGTTATACAATGAATTCCAGTCTCAAGCAAGAAAAGAGTGAAGGCCTATTAGCCTCACTCTTATTAGCCTCACTCTTTTGTTCCGTTATTCGTTCCATTACTTCGTTGGTTTTCCAGCTTTGCCTGGATTTTTTTAATTTCTTTATTTGGCGGTGTTAAACTAACAATAATATCGCCTGCTCCAGGAATTGCCTTCGTGTCCTCCGCATAAAATCTAATTTGTCCAGACGGCTTAATAACGTATAAAAATACGGTAGCATCATCTTTTTCTTCGACATATTGTTTATAACTATATTGCTGTGTAATCGTTGTTTGGCGGAAAATATAGCCATTGTTAATTTTTTCATTTAAATCATCCAGCGCCATTTTCTCTTTAAATAAAATACGTCCTCCGATTTTCGATACAATATCACTAGAACTACTGTCTATCTGCCTGAAAGGGCTAATTTTAAATACATTGGTTCTTCCGTATTCAGGCATAAAAGTTGTACATACAAGTGCATTGTACGAATGAAAATCCGTAGCTGCAATTATATACTCATATGGAATCGTGTCCAAGTTATATTCTGTTTGCTCTGACAGCATTTCCCCGTGGTAAAAAGGTACACCCTCTTTTCTTGCATAACGAAGTTTTTCCCAGGAGGAGTCAACAATAATAATAGGTACTCTTGCTTTTCTAAGTGATTTTGCAAGTTCTACGGTAAACGGGTTACTGCCGACAATCAGTGTTCCAGGTCTTCCTTCCATTGATAAATGAAGCTTTTTTGCTAAACCGCGAATCGAGAATCCGTGCGCAATAACCGTAAAAATCACTAGTCCGAACGTTAACGTAGTCAAAATAGAGGCATCTTCATAGCCAGCATCAGTCAGAATCGAAGCAAAATAACTGGAAACCGTTAATGCGACAATTCCTCTGGGTGCAATCCACCCTACTAACGCTTTCTCATTTAATGACAAGTCTGTTTTAATCGTTGAGAGAAAAATGGACAATGGACGTACTGCAAACATCATCAATAATACATAACCGATAATATTTGGACTAAATATTTGCAACAATGTATCCATTTTTAATGAGGCAGTCAGCATAATAAAGATTGCTGATATTAAAAGAATGGACACATTTTCCTTGAAGTGCCTCATATCAGCAACAGAGCTTATTCCCATGTTTGCTAATGTAATACCCATGGCAGTCACTGAAAGCAGTCCCGTTTCATGCATGAATTCATCTGGTATCGTAAAGCATAAAATCACTACGACAAAAACAGCGGGGGACTTCAAGAATTCAGGTATATGTCCTGTCTCAAACATCCAACCAATTCCTCTTCCACACAGCCATCCGAAAATGCCAGCAAAAACAGATCCGACAAAGAATAGAACAAGTGCCGCCCCATTCGGATTCTCAGCCGTCAAATAAGCGATAATTTCAAAAGCAAATACCGCTAAGAGAGCACCGATCGGGTCAACAATAATACCTTCCCATTTTAAAATTTTTGCTGGACGCGGCTTTAATTTTGACTGGCGGAGCAAGGGCATAATAACGGTTGGACCTGTAACAATAAATAATCCACCAATCACAAAAGCGACTGGCCATGATAACCCTGCAATATAATGAGCGGTTAAAGAGCCAAGTATCCAAGCAATAAAAGCACCGATCGTAGAGATACGAAATACAGGCTTTCCAAGGCCTCTTAATTCCTTAAAGTTTAAATTCAAACTTCCTTCAAAAAGGATGATAGCAACTGCAACGGATATAATAGGATTATATAAATTACCGAAATCTTCCTCTGGATTGATGAACCCTAAAATTGGTCCTACCAGCAAACCTGTAACAGACATTACAACAATCGCTGGTATCCGGTAACGCCAGGCTGCCCACTGGGCTCCAATCCCTAAAAGACCGATAAGCATAATTTCAAATAAGATAGATGGAACCATTTGATACCCCCTCATATAAGCGCATGTAAGTTCAAATTGCCTTCCACCAACATGACGATTTTAAATATATAGGGTCAGTTTAAATGGGAAAGAGGAGAATGTAAATACTTTTAATCATTTATATTTTAAAAACAAATTTTTCTCTATTATCATAATAATTAGTAATCGGACACATAATTTTTGAAATTAAAGCCATTAAAATTATTCTACAAATATTGACATAAACTGCGCTTCATTGGTAGTATATATTTTGTTTGATTTGAATGAAATGTCTATACAATTCGATTCCCCTTTTTAATTTTCAGATAATATTGAAAAAGGATACTTTTTTTGAAACTAAATTGTTGCAAGTTTGGGAGGATAACACATCGTGAATAAAAATACATTTATTATAGGTTTTATGCTTTTTGCTCTTTTTTTTGGGGCGGGAAATTTAATTTATCCACCAACACTCGGTTCTGAATCCGGCACATCTTACTGGACCGCAATCGCCGGATTTGTCATCACTGGTGTTGGACTGCCAATACTTGCAGTAACAGCTATTTCATTTGTGAAAAATGATGCAAGAGAATTAGCAAACCATGTACATCCGCTATTCGGGCTTATCTTTACTTCGATTGTATATCTTGCCATTGGACCTTTTTTCGGAATACCACGTGCTGCTACTGTTGCTTATGAAATGAGTGTGGAACCATTCATCGGAGATAAAGCCTCCATGGCATTATTTATTTTTACAACCATATTTTTCGCACTTGTTTTACTTGTCAGTCTTAACCCATCTAAAATGGTTGATCGGATTGGCCAGTTCTTAACACCAATTTTGTTACTCGCGATTGTTGCTTTAAGTATTGGGGGATTTATCCTACTTAAAGACCCACTAGGAGCACCTGGAGAAAAGTATGTAAGTTCTCCATTTTTTACGGGATTCGTAGAGGGGTACTTGACCATGGATGCTATTGCTGCATTTGCATTTGGTATCATCGTTGTAAATGCATTTAAAGAACGTGGAATTTCAACGCAGAGCAACCTTATTAAATCAACTTTAAAATCGGGCATAATAACAGCAATTGGCTTAATTGCAGTCTATGCATCTATTGGTTGGATTGGTGCTAAAATGGCAAGTCAAGGAACCTATGAAAATGGAGGCGAAATTTTATCCAGTGCAGCTAACTTCATGTTCGGTGACTTCGGTACCTTATTACTCGGTATTATTGTTACCCTTGCATGTTTTACTACAGCAGTCGGATTAATCGTTGCCTCAGGACAATACTTCAGTAAAATTATTCCGCTTCCATATCCTGTCATTATCACGATTTGGACATTGGCAAGCTATCTGATTGCAAATCAGGGACTAAATACCATTATTAGCTATTCTGTCCCCGTACTTACTTTCATTTACCCAATTACGATTGTTCTTATTCTCTTAACCTTCACGCAAAGACTCTTTCATTCTTCCAGTGAAGTGTACCGCGGGGCGATTATTGGTACGATGATTGTTAGTATTTATGATGGATTAATAGAATTTGGCCTTGAATTGCCAACAATAACAAGTTTTATGGAAAAGCTTCCATTTTTCACAATCGGCCTTGGCTGGATTGTCCCAGCCTTCATTGGTGCCGCCATTGGCTTTTTATTTTCACGAACAAAAAACTGACGTCTTGCGTCAGTTTTTTTATGAAATGAATCGAGTCTAAGATCGTGAAAATATGTTAGGATAGAAAAATAAAGGAGGATCCCATTGTTAGTGAAAGAGGAAAAAATTCTACAAACCTATTTTGGCTATGAAACGTTTCGTCCCGGACAAAAAGAAACAATCGATAATATCTTGCAAACGAAAAACACACTTGCTGTCATGCCTACAGGTGGAGGAAAATCGTTATGCTATCAAATTCCCGGCCTGTCTAGAGACGGCACAGCGATTATCATTTCTCCATTAATTTCACTGATGAAAGACCAAGTTGATGCTCTAAAATCACTAGGCATACCTGCTACATATATTAACAGTTCGCTATCAGCAAGTGAACAGCAAACACGACTTCAGGATGTCTTTAAAAACAGGTATAAATTTGTTTACGTTGCACCCGAGCGTTTTGAATCCTATAGCTTTACGAATACCATAAAAAGAATCCCCTTATCTCTAGTAGCCTTTGATGAAGCACACTGTATTTCTCAATGGGGGCATGACTTTAGACCAAGCTATCGATCCATCGTTCCTCAGTTAAAACAGCTTGCTAACATTCCTGTATTCGTTGCCCTAACTGCTACTGCTACGGAAGAAGTTATTTCTGATATTCAGCAGCTGCTTCATATAGAAAAGGATTCCGTCATTAATACTGGCTTTGAGCGTGACAATTTATCCTTTCATATTGTAAAGGGGAAAGATCGCACATCTTATGTTCGTTCCTTTCTAGAGGAGCATCCGAATGAATCTGGAATCATTTACACAGCAACACGAAAACAGGTAGATTCCTTATATGAACAGCTTCAGAAGCGAGGATTCTCCGTATCCAAATACCATGCGGGTCTGTCTGAAGAGGCGCGTAAGCAAGCACAAGTTGCTTTCATCCATGATGAGGTAAATATCATGATTGCCACAAATGCATTTGGAATGGGAATTGATAAGTCAAACGTACGCAATATCATTCACTACGCAATGCCAATGAATATCGAGTCTTATTATCAGGAAGCCGGAAGAGCAGGACGGGACGGGGAACCCAGTGATTGTATTCTACTATTCTCACCGCAGGACATTCAATTACAGAAATTTTTAATTGAACAATCCATGATGAATGACGAAGCCAAACAGCTGGAATATCGTAAATTACAGGCCATGATTAATTATTGCCATACACATGGCTGCCTGACTTCTTTCATCTTAGATTATTTTAATGATCAACCCACACAAGAGACTTGTGGACGGTGCAGCAATTGCGTGCACCGCCAGGAAAAAACAGAAATAACTGAAGAAGCACAAATGATTCTTTCCTGTGTAAAAAGAATGGGTGAACGCTTCGGAGTTGGCATGACCGCCAAAGTACTTAAAGGTTCAAAAGACAAAAAGATAAGAGAATTTCAATTAAATAACTTATCCACCTATGGCATTCTGTCCGCTTACACGGAAAAAGAACTGACCGAGTGGATTCACTTTTTAATTGCCGAACAACTCCTTGCTACAGAAGAAGGAAAATTTCCAACCCTGAAATTAAACCGAAACTCTGTGGATGTATTAAAAGGGCAGAGACCCGTATGGATGTATACCGCTCCATTACCGGTTAACGAACAAGCAGACTATCATGAAGATTTATTTACGAAACTGCGAGCATTACGCAAGCAAATTGCCGATGAAAAAAATGTGCCACCCTATGTTTTATTCTCTGACGCAACATTAAAAGAATTAAGTCGTTATATCCCGGAAGAAAAGGAAGATATGCTCGACATTAAAGGAATTGGCGAAAAGAAATACGAACAGTATGGAGAGGTATTCCTGGATGTTATTAAAGGCTGGCGCAAAGATCATCCCGATGTAAAAGCAAAAATACAGATTTCAAGTACTTCACCAGCAAAACCGAAAAAAGACCCGAATGATGACCGGCCAAGTCACATGATTAGTTATCAGATGTTCCAATCCGGAAAATCCATCAAGGATATTGCTCTTATCAGGGAAATGTCTTCCCAAACCATCGAAAAACATTTGTTCAGGGCATACAAAGATGGCTTTCCACTGGCATGGGAGATATTTTTTAATCCTGAAGAAGAGACACAAATTTTAGCAGCATACGAGGAAGTTGCGGAACCTCGGTTAAAGCTATTAAAAGAAGCCTTACCGGAAGCATATAGTTATACAAAAATTAAGGCTGTTTTAGTAAAGAATGATATCATGTAAAGAAAACACAAAGCTATTAAAAAAAGGTTAGGACATAACTAGCCAAGAATAAGTAAAAATGGGTTCGATCATCAAAGGCCGATGATCGAACCCATTTTTCGTTATAATAAATTTTCTGGTTTTTCATATCTAGTTGACTGGAACGAAAGGCGGCTGAGGCCGTGCCCGCGGAAAGCAGCCGCCTGCAGTGCAAGTCAACGGGATTACTAAATAAGTATAAATCGCACGGAAAAATAAAATAAAGAAGTTCGCGAGTTCCATCTAGAGATAGGACTCCCGAACTTCTTTTACATTTACTGGGGTCTTGTCCCAGGCTCTTCCTATTATTTCCCTTCTATATCCAAAGCCCATGTACCGTTTCTAAAAACAGCTTCTGTTGTACCATCTGCTTTTACACCGTCAATGTCTAGCTTTTCTGAGCCAATCATGAAGTCAACATGTGTCAAGCTATCATTCACACCATGCTGATCCAGTTCTTTCTCATCCATTTCGGCCCCGCCTGCTAGGTTTGTTGGATAAGCCTTACCGAGCGCAATATGGCAAGATGCGTTCTCATCAAATAACGTATTATAAAAAATCAGACCGGACTGGGAAACAGGGGATTCATGTGGTACTAATGCAACTTCCCCTAGGCGCTTGGCACCTTCATCCGTATCCAGTAAATGCTTTAATGTTTCTTCCCCTTGCTCCGCCTGATAGTCTACTACTTTCCCGTCTTTAAATGTCAGGCTAAAGTTATCAATGAGGCTTCCCCCATAATTTAAAGGCTTTGTGCTCGTCACTGTTCCATTCACCCCATATTTATGCGGCAGGGAAAATACTTCTTCCGTCGGCATGTTTGGATTAAAAGTAATCCCTTTTTCCGACTCGGCTGACCCGCCTTTCCAAATATGGCCTTTAGGAAGCTCAATTTCTAAATCTGTGCCCGGCGCTTTATAAATTAACTTTTGATAGTTTTTCTCATTTAATATTTCCCTGGCTATTTTCAATGTCTCATTATGCGCATCCCAAGCAGCGACAGGATTATCCTGATCAACACGGACAATTTTCACAATTGCTTCCCATAAACTTTCGATTGCATCATCCTTTGCTTGATCAGGAAAGATTTTTTGCGCCCAGTTCCCAGTCGGGATAGAAATAATAGACCAGGTAATTTTATCATTCATCGTATATTTTCGGAAATTCTTCATCGCTTCCGCACCAGCTTTATTCGCCTTCGCAATCAAGGAAGGATCAATATCCTTCAATAAATCTGGATCGGTGGAGCGGATGGACAGGACAGCTGCACCATCTTCTGCGTACATATCATGTAATTTCACTTTCCACTCCGGATAATGAGCAATTACTTCTTCCGGAGCATTTTTAAATTTGAGCAACGTTAATTCATCATCTACCCAATTAATATGGACATCTTTCGCTCCTAATTCATATGCTTTGCGAGTAACGATTTTAGTAAAATCAGCACCCTCTATCGGAGCATTTATCATTAAAGCTTGATTTTTTTGTAAATTAACGCCTGTACGAAGCGCTAATTCAGCATATTTTTCTTGCGTTTGTTGACGAACCATCATCATACCTCCATTTTAAAAATTTATGAGATTCCCAAGAATATTATTTCATACCATACAGGATTTACCAACTATATGAAAACAATTCAGGTTAAGAATTTTCCTTTGCTTGTTTACGCTCCCAGTACTCAATGCCTGTTTCATCTTCTAATACATCTCTGTAAAACACAGGGTCTTTCCCAGCCTTGCGCTGCTGCCTGTAATCTTTCAGAACACGATTTGCTACTTTAAATAATTTTGTAATCGCATAAAGGTTAATCAGTGCCATGATTGCCATGGTGACGTCAGCAAGTGCCCAGACCAAATCAAAAGAAGCTAAAGCACCAAACACCACCATGACGAGCGCAACGATTCGATAGATAAATAATCCAACTTTACTATCTTTGATATAACCGATATTACTTTCCCCGTAATAGTAATTTCCTAAAATAGAACTATATGCAAATAGAAAGATAGCAATCGCAATGAAAGCGGAAGCCCAACCGCCAACATGAAATTCAAAAGCTTTTTGCGTTAATTGAATACCATCTGCCTTACTTCCCTCATAGCCGCCAGCAGAAATAAGAATAAATCCTGTTGCACTACAGATTAAAATCGTATCAAAAAATACACCCAAGGCCTGAATGAAGCCTTGTTTAGCAGGGTGCGTTACTTCTGCAGTAGCCGCAGCGTTCGGGGCACTCCCCATACCAGCTTCATTAGAGAATAATCCACGTTTAATCCCCATCATAATTGCCGCTCCAAATCCACCACCGGCAACTTCGCGAATACCAAAAGCATTAGCAAAAATAAGTCCAATCATATTAGGAATTTCTGTAATATTCATGATAAGGACATAAATCGCTAGTAAAATATACAAAATGGCCAAAACAGGTACGATAATCTGCGTTACATTCGCAATACTTCTTAGACCGCCAAATATGACGACTGCAGTTAATAAGACAAGGACAATCGCCATGTACTCTGCACCAAATTCAAATTCTCCGGCAAAAGCCAAGCTGATCGTGTTTGCCTGCACAGAATTAAATACAAGTCCATATGTAAATGTAATCGTGATTGCAAATACAATCCCAAGCCAACGTTTATTTAATCCCTTCTCCATATAATAAGCAGGGCCACCCCGATACTGCGTTTTTCCAGGAACTTTATACACCTGTGCAAGTGTACTTTCCACAAAAGCTGTAGCAGAGCCGAGCAGCGCAAGCAGCCACATCCAGAAGATAGCACCTGGACCTCCTGCAGCGATTGCAGTTGCTACACCCGCCAAATTACCAGTTCCAACCCTTGATGCAGCACTTATAGCAAATGCCTGGAAAGAAGATGTTCCCTTTTTACCCGAAGCATCGATTGTTCGTTTATCAAATAATACACGGAACATTTCTGTAAAGTATCTGAACTGTACGAAGTTCGTCTTAAACGTAAACCATAAACCTAACCCAATGAGTACTGCAATTAGCACATACGTCCACAGTACATCATTTACTTCACCTATTATTTTTTCAATTATATCCAAAATAAAACGTTCTCCCTTCTCCCTTTGAAATAAAAGCTATTTATGATATACCCATCTTCTATTTTATACTAACCAAAGCCACAGGAAAATCTCATTCAAAAAAAACTTCACTATTTTTTAGTGAAGTTTTTAATAATAAATAACAACTCCCATCACACCCGACAGAAGGATTACCATTACCGGATTTATTTTTGTAAATAAAAGAAGGCCTAGTCCTGCTATTACAAAAAGAATCCCGATCCACTCAAAGCCCAGCAACTTTGAAGTACCTATCATATCGTTTTGCATAGCAAAATGAATCGCAGCATAGGCAATTAAACCTGTTATAACCGGGCGTAATCCATAAAACGCATCATCCATGAAGTTTCGCTTCTTCATCTTATACATAAACAACGATAGGAGTACAACAATGAGCAGAGAAGGCAAGGAAACAGCAACGGCTGAGATTGCCGCTCCTAACATCCCACCAACTTTATATCCAACAAACACCGCACTGTTTGTTGCAATAGGCCCCGGAGACATACCAGCTATCGCTACTACATCCGTAAACTCTTGTGTTGACAGCCATTGATGTGCTCGCACTTCATATTCAATGACAGGAATCATGGCGTAACCTCCACCAAAGGAAATAAAACCAATTTTAAGAAAAGAAACAAAAAGATTCCAGTACATTTATTTTTCCCACCTTACCCATGTTGATCTGCTCCCTGCCTTGCAACATGCTTTGATGTAACACGTTTTCTATTTAATAAAATACCAATAACTCCACCAGCGATAAGGATAAAAATTGGATGGACAGGTACAAATAAAAATAAGATTAACGCAACACCTGCAATGATACCTGTTACTGTATTAAAGATGGCTGTTTTACCGATGGTAATTGCAGCATACGCGATTAGTGCAACAATTGCCGGGCGAATCCCCATAAATGCAGCTTCAACGATCGGGTTGTGCTGAAAACTCAAAAATAAAGCAGCGAGCGCAACAATGATTAAGAAGGTCGGTGTAACAATCCCGATTGTCCCGGCTATTGCGCCAAATAAGCCAGCTATACGGTAACCAATGAATGTGGCAGTGTTTACAGCAATAGAGCCAGGGACCGTTTGCGCCATAACCAAAACATCTGCAATATCTTTCTCCTCCACCCACTTTTTCTTCACGGTTACAGCCCGCTCCAGTAAAGGAATCATAGCATATCCTCCACCAAATGAAACCGGGCTGATTTTAAAAAAGGTAAAAAAGATATCCCATAGTAATTTTATTTTATTCTTCTCCATACCGACCCTCCAACTACGCTATATAAGAATCAATTACCATACTGCCGGCACCTATTGCAGTAGCATTTTCACCCAGATTCCCATGACTAAAATTCACTTCACATCCAGGATACAAGCTGTTAATTCACTCCGTAGCCGTTTGTACTACGGTCTGAATCGAGTAGGTGACTAACCATTACTTGGTTAGTCGACCTCTCACACCACCGTACGTACGGTTCCGTATACGGCGGTTCAATCTCTTGAGTATC